>JBAPRR010000423.1:0-14078 GCA_049281195.1 Acidimicrobiales bacterium | reverse complement strand
GTCCAGGACTAGAAGCGCTTGTTGCCCGGCAAACTGTCCCACGATCATTCCTACCAAGTCATTGTCGTGTTCAGGTCGAAGGCCCAGCACCCGAGCCAGCGCTTCTGCCACTCTTTCGGGAACCGAGATGGGCGAGAGGTCGACCCACCAGGTTCCGCCGCCGTATTCGTCGGCCAAATCCGCCGCCGATTGCACGGCCAGACGGCTCTTGCCTGACCCACCGGCTCCGACACAAGTCACGAGCCTCGAATCGTGGAGGGCATCTCGAATCCCGGCGAGGTCAACCGAGCGGCCGATGAAGGACGTCAGCTGGGTGGGGAGGTTGTTTGGCAACGAATCCAGCGACCGAAGCTCCGGGAAGTCACCGATGAGTTGGGGATGGCAGAGTTGCCACACGCGTTCAGACCGGCCCAGATCCTTCAGCCGATGAACGCCCAGCATCCGGAGCGAAACGCCAGCCGGCAGACGATCGTCGGCCAGGTTGCGGGTCGAATCGGAAACCAGCGCCTGCCCCCCGTGGGCGATCGCACGAAGTC
This sequence comes from Acidimicrobiales bacterium, assembly GCA_049281195.1. Lineage (GTDB taxonomy): Bacteria > Actinomycetota > Acidimicrobiia > Acidimicrobiales > CAVXTF01 > JBAPRR01. Next base: position 13,542 of record JBAPRR010000423.1, on the reverse strand, counting down.
GGGCGCAGCGGATGATCGTACGACCGTGATAGTTCCCCCCGGCTTGCAATTCCGCCTCGCCAGTGTGGAGTGCCAGCCGGACCTTCACCGGCGACGGCGTCGGCCAACTCTCTTCTTCGATTTCCTTCAGGATCTCAAAGGCAGCCTCAACGGCATCGGAGGCCGTTGCGAAAACCCCTACTACGCTGTCACCTTCGCCCTGCTCGAGAGGCAGGTAGCCGCCATGGCGGGCCATGACGGTGTGGAGCAACTCAAATTGTCGTGAGATGGCGGCTCCGGCCAGATCCTCACCCGCCTCCCAAAGCCGAGTCGACCCCTCAACGTCACTCATCAAGAAGGTGACGATGCCAGTAGGAAACCGCCTGATGTCCCTGCTGACAGGTTCGTCGGCTCGATCGGCCGGTGGGGCCGTCATATCGCCGAATTTTGGCACAAGAAGGTTGTCGCTCTCCATGAGGACCATCCTCCGACAGATAAGGGCGAAGAACCTCTGCCATGTGGCCTATTCACGCCGAACCTGGTGATCTGGACCCAGGAGCTGTAGCCGGACTGGTGGTTGAAAACCGTCACGTGAGATCTGCTCGCCTCGCTCGAAATTCGTTCGAACGGCACGGCAATTTCATCTCCCTTGATTACGGATGCCGGGCGCATGGCCGCGGGCAAAGCAGCGCAACCTCAAAAGGGCCTGGCAACCCGAATACTCTGGCAGATTCGGTTCGACCCCAATGGCCTTCGCAACGCTCTGACCGCGAGTCCACGAACGATTGGGCCCGTGTTCACCAATGTGGGATCTCATACGATCGTTGCTCGAACGCGGCTGTTCCTAAAAGTTGTCAGAACTTCGCGATGCGAAGCCGCCCGTCAGACCTTCTTGCTCGTCGACCACGTGGCTCCATTCGGTGATGTCGTTGCGAGGAGGTCGTTACTGCCGTTGTTCGCCACATACGTGAGAATCCACTTCTTAAGGTATAGCTTGTTGTTGTAAAGTGGGGCTAGGCTCGGCCCATTACTGCTGCTTTCTCCAGTCACCGGTGAAGATGCAGACCAGGTTTCTCCACCATTGGTCGACGTCGTTACCAGAAGGTCGTCGCTACCGTTGTTGGCGACGAACGACAACAGAAGCGAATTGACGTTGCCTTCGGGAGCAATAGCCGGCGCAACCGGGCTCTGCTGTCCGACTAACGATCCCCCCGTCCACGTCGCGCCGTTGTATGAGGTCGTCTCGATGAGATCATCGCTGCTGTTGTTCGCCACGTAAACCACGACATACTGGCCGTTGAAGTTTACGGTGACAGCCGGAGCTGCCTTCGCCTGCTGACCCACGTCAGCGGACGCCGACCAAGTCGTGCCGTTGGAGGAGGTTATCGCCAGCAGATTGTTGCTCCCGTTGTTCGCCACAAAGACGATGACGCCCGGCCAGTTCGCTGGTGCCGTCGAGCTTTGCTGCCCGGTGTACTCGCTAGGGGACCAGGTGACTCCGTCAATGGTCGAGGTAGTCACGAAAAGGTCTCTGCTACCGTTGTTAGCGACATAAGCCATCAGCAGCTCGCTCTCGTCGCCCCAAAATTCGATAGCGGGTGACTCGCTGCTGCTTTGTCCGGTGTTAATGGGCGTCGACCACTGAACGCCATTTCGGGTCGTCGTGATCATAATGTCATCGGTGGCGTTGTTTGCGATGTAAGCCATGACAACCTGGTGCGGATCGGTTCCAAATGTCGTGAGTGACGGCGCGATGCCGCTCTTCTGTGCGACCTCCGGGTCTTGAACAGACTTCGTATCTTGAAGAGCTTTCGAATCTTGAAGAGTCGCCGTTCCCGCTAAAGCGTGAGCCGAAGTAGAGGAAGGTTCATTTGTCCCAGCGAAAGCAGAATGCGCGCAGACAATGGGCACTGCCAGAACCGCTACAACCAGCGCCGCTCGAAGACAGCGACGGCCAGAAGCCAGGTCCACTGGAGTTGCCGATGCGTCGACCGGGTCTATAAGACGGTCTGCGTACGTGGATCTCATCCTTGCCATGGACTCTCCCCCACTAAAGGTCTTGGTGGCAGAAATACGCTGTGGTAGATCAGTGAGACGACGGCGCCCAGTGCCGTAGCGATGGCGAAGCGTGGCTTTAGGGATGCTCCAGAGCAGGTTCGGTGAATCACAAATGAAGCACTGGATTGGTTCGGCAAAGCTCGGTCCCGATGAGCCCCCTTTGGAAAGGTCGCCCTTGTCGGGCGTGGTCAGAGCTAGACGTTGACAGGGATTTGCTGTGGGCACAAGCGCGTCCATGGCTGGATGGGCGCCTGGCAGCAACAGGAATTTCGATTTATGCAGGGCTCTTCGAACGGTGGGGACCGGAGCCCCCGGCTGAGAGACGATCGCCCGAGATGGATCCGTAGTTGTTTTAGGGTAGAAGGTCTTGATGACGATCAGCGCCGGCATACCGCCGACGATCTGAGCTACTAAAAATGTCGTAACGGATCGCGGCGCGATCCCAGCAACGGTGTTCGAGAACATTCGGTCTACTGCAATTGCGGGATTGGCGAAACCGGTCGAGGATGTGAAGAAGTACGCGCCACCGATGTGTGCGCCGGCCGTCGCAGCAATGGCTCTGCTTCGTTCTGTTCTAGCCAAGGCACCACTTCAAAAGGGCCAGCCCGAATGTTGCAATGACTTCCGACAAGAAACGCGGCCCGGAAGCTCGAACCTTCGTCGAGATCGTGACGGCCCCCTCTGGGAAACACCAGATTGGCAACAACCCCTCCGGCGATGCATCCGGCTACCTGAGCTGACAGGTAGGCGAATGCGATTCGCCAACGGATCCCACCCAGACTCGCGTCTAAGGATGAGACGACCGGATTGAGGTGTCCTCCGGATACCGGTCCCACCATCAAGACGATCGTGAACAGCCCGACGAGCGGAGTGTTTCCGGAGAATACGGCAAGTCTTGAACTCCAAACGCGCCCCGGATTCAACGGGGTTGGCACCAGAAGGGCGATTGGCAAACATCTCGACAGTTGGCGCGACTTCATACTCATCGAGCGTCACAGCGAGATCATCGGCCGGAACTGAGACCCGTCCGACATCCGGCAAAGGTCCATTCCGAAAACCTGGCCACTCGACGTAGACACGCAGCGAATTCAAGAATCAAATACCACCTAAGAATCCGGAGAAGCTCCATCAACCCATGGACTGACAGTCGCGGTCACCGTATAGCTGGGTGTCGCTGTCGGAAGCGGACTAGACGCGGGCGAAGTCGTCGACGTAGACGCGAGCTTCGCCCACAAGTGTGAAGCCAAGCTGTTCGACAACCGGCCTCGACATTCGTCCAGCCTGGATCGTCAGAGCGGGGGTGCCACAGTCCACGGCGAACTTCCAGCGGGCATGTGTCAGCGCGCGATAGACGCCTCGACCGCGGGCCTCGCTGACTACCGCGCCACCGAATAGGTTCACTCCGGCAGCGCCGCGCACCGCTGCGGCGGTACCGACTACTTCGCCGGCGATGGAAGCGTTGAACTGACGCGAAGAATTCCCGGGCGTGGAATACTCCTCGTACTGCTTCGGCAACGTAGCTGCGCTTGCGTCGCGCATTGCTTGCGGCATCACGAATGCAGAGTCCCGCACGTCATTCGAAGTGCGAAAGTCTTCGAAAGACTCGACTTCGGTCACGACGATCTCATCAGGCCACTCGCCGGCAGGTACATCAATCAAGGCCATCGCATTCTCGACCTTCTCGAAGCCTGGAGTGTCCTCGTTGACCAGGCCGAGTTGCTCCAGGCGCTCGCCAATCGATGCATGTTCGGGCGATATCCACCATGCCAGCAGCGAACTGCCGCTCTCACCAACTATGGCGCGTGCCCGTGCCACCGCGGTCTCGATCTCATCGATATGGAGGTTGGCGGGTTCGACAATTTTGGCGGATGGGAGCGGGTGCATGCAGACGATGATGCCGTCGCACTCGACGGTTTCAGTTCCCGTAGGCGGGAAGACGTCCCGGAATGGATGCAGCGCCTGCTGTTGGACATCGAAAGGGATCGCCAATGCGGTCAACCTCCTCGCTTCTCGGGCGCTGGATTCGGCATCGTTGCAACCTCGGCTTCGTAGATCGAGATCTCGGGAGGACGGACGGCCAGGTCGACAGCCTCCCGGACAAATTCCCCTGACGCCAGAACCTGGAAGTGGACTTGGAGCGCCGCGGCATCCTCCCACCGTTCGATGAACACCACGCGGAGTTCGTTCTCGACATCGCGGTGAATGCTGTGCAACAAGCATCCCGGCTCCATGCGCGAACGCCGGACATGTTCGAGACCCAACTCCACGATCCGATCGATCGTCTCCGGTCGGGCTTCGATGCTCCCAATCACGATCAACATGCCACGAGGGTACCGAAAGGCGGGACCATGAACCTGGCGCTTCCGACTGAGAAGGCCAATGTTGGAGAGATCGCCAAAAATCAGGTCGGGGATTGCGCGTCCCAATGAGCAATCTGCTCCAATGGTTCGCCCAGTTGCGTAATCCAGAAATCCTCCACCGAGCCGTCCGCTTGGATCGCTTGCAGGTGGTATCGCAAGGCAATGTGGCGGACAACTGGAATATGAGAATCCAGGTGCGTGGCCCTAAAGTCATGCTCAGGTCGGCAAGGGGAGCCTGCCACTCCTTTTCTTCGGTGGCACGCTCGAGGAGCGCCGGCTCGAAGAAGAGCCGCTCATCGGTGAGGTAGAGGACTTCCCCGACCTGGCAGGTGTTGTCCGCACCCCGATTGGCCATGCTATGCCAGGCGACCCGCTCGCCATCCTGAGCCAATGATGGCGCAAATGGCGGGTCACGAACCGACTCCTCGCTTCGTTGCTCGGTTTGTCTGTCCCAAGTCATTAATGACGGTGGCCGATCCGGTTACATCGTTCGTAGCCGACTTTTGCCCATCGGCTGCATGGTCCGTGTCTCGACCTGGGCTGCGAATCCACAGCACGGCCCTGATCAACCCCAGTCAAAGCCACGAGCTTCCCGTTGGCACTTTCCAAAACAAAAAGGTGACATTGCACTGGTGTGTGCGACGCGACAGATCGGACACCTAAACGCGAGATTGCCCCGACGATGCCAAGGTATACGTACGCCAACGAGCGATGAGCTAAGTGCCGAGACAAGGCGCATCGTCGGCACCCGCCTAAGGTGAAGGCTTCGCTCCGAATCTCGCGCGAATGATTTGTCAATGAACCCTGCGGGTCGGCCAGTCGAGCGAAGGCTGAGCGCCGAGGTGAGTCCGGCTGCTCGAGTCCGAGCGTTCGGGCCAATGATTGGGGGATCAACGTTTCAGCAGCGCCTCACCTCTACGTCACCTGGACGAACGGCACCCGCGTCACGCAGGCGTGACACGCCGTCACGCGAGCGTGATCGATGCCTCGAGCTCGTCGACCTGGGGAATCCAGCTGCGAAAGCCATAACGCCGGCACAGGTCCGATGCCTCGTCTAACCAGGATCGCAATTCTGGATCCGCCTCGCCTCGCCCCCGATACCGAGCCTGGCTCAGGGCGAGGAGCGCGGTCGCGCGGTGATAAGTCCAACCGAAAGCGGTAGCAGTACCCAGGGCATTCTGCAGGTACTCTTCGGCCTCTTCGTAATGGCCGAGTAACGAGCTCAGCTTGCCCACATACGCTGCCACGGGCCCTTGACTCGTGATACCGCTGAACGCCACATCAGCTGCGAAGGGCTTGATGACCGGTAGTAGGAGACCCGCTGCTTCCGTGTCGTTCAATTCGATCGCCAAGACTGCATAGGCGATCACGCGCGTAATCCACAGGTGATCAGGCGCAAGATCAGAGAAGCGCGTCTCGACACCACCTTGCAGGACCTTGCGCGCAACGTGTTCGCGACCCACGGCGGCGCAGATGATCGCGTAGGCGAGCTCGAAGGGAACGACACCGGGATTCTCCGAAGCGGCCTTTTCGACGAGCGCAAAAAGCTCCGCATGCCGTCCCCCAAAGGTACCGATGACGAAGTACTGGCTCGCGAAGATCGTGAAAGCGTCGGGAACCCCGATGCCGGTCCCGAGGTCCAAATTGGCCGACGCGAAGGCCTCCGCCTCGTCAAGACGTCCGGTCATCATTGCGTCGAAGGTGTCGTAGAGCCCCGCGATCCACCGAATGCGGGGTTCGCCGACTGATCGGGCCGTAGCGCGGATCCGGGCCAGGCAGTGTGCAGCCACGGCCGCGTCCCCCGACTCGACGGCGACGTTGTAGGCGGCACAACGCACAGCGAACTCCAGGCGCGGATCGCCCGAAGATGCCGCTGCGGTGAGTGCCTTGGCGGCGATGGCGCTGCGCATCGGCGCGCTTCCAGGTGCCCAGGTCGCCAAGACGATCGCTGGTGCGACGTGGGCGAGCAACGCCGGGTCCGCCGCAGATTCGGCCAGGGCCAGTGCCTCATGGGCGACGGCGGTCCGCCGCTCTGCCTGCGATGTGTAGACGAGACTTTGGGAGAGAAGGGCGAGCAGACGCGCATATGTCCACGTGTCGGACGGGTCGGCGACTGCGACGGCAGCCTCCACCATTGCCAACTGCTCCGGTGCTCCTGGGTCTGTTCGCATGAAGCCGCGGTCAGCGGCCAGTGTGGCCCGAATAAGCGCCGTGTTGTTGCCGCTGCTGAGCGCGAGGTTTGCAGCTCGCCCGAGAGTATCGAGAGTTGAAGAGTCGCCCGCGATATGTTGCGCTTCGCCTAGGCGAACTAGGAGATCGGCACGCTCGTCAAGTGGGCGCACCAGCTCGATCGCAGCATCGAGGGCGTTCTGGTAGTGCCTCGCCGCTTCGGTCGGCGAGATGAGCCTGAGCGCATCGTCGCCGGCGAGCGTCGACCAACGGATCGCTTCGGGTCCCATACCTGCCAACGCACTGTGCCTGGCGAGTTGCACGACCACGTCGGGGCTGGATTCGTCATCGCGTTTGGAAAGTACGCGAACAGCCTGCTCGTGCAATTGCGCCCGGCTCGAGGTGCCTATCTCGCTGTAAAGCGCGTTGGCGATGAGCGCGTGGGCGAACCGAAGGATCCGGCGGGCCGAAACTAGGTCGACTAGCAAACCAGCCGCGACCGCAGAGTCGATTGCTCTGCGTGTTTCGGTCTCTGGGATTCCCACCATCTCGATCAGAAGGCCCTCTTCGAAATCAGATCCCAGTACCGAAGCCGTGGCCAAAACGTTCGCCACATCGTCACCGAGCGCGTGGACGCGGCTCCACAACACTTCGCGCAGGCTCGGCGGGATCATGGGGCTGCCGTCTGCACCTCCGGCCTCTCCCCAGTGCCTGATGACCTCTGTGGCGTACAGCGGGTTTCCGGAAGTCTCCTCGCGCACTCTGACCGTGATCCGCTCGCGTTCCGGGTCAAGAGTCGATGGGAGCAGATCCGCGACAAGAGCCGTGATCTCGTTGTCACCAAAGGTGGAGAGTGGAAGACATCGCAATTGGCCCCGCTCCATCTCGGCGAGTGCAGCGCGGAGCTGATCAGATGCCGGCTCGCCCGGCTCCCGTCTGCTCATGACCAAGAGCACCGGTGTGGTGACGAGCGAGCGCGTCAGGTGGCGCAGGAGGAATAAGGCGGTGGGCTCAGTCCATTGGAGGTCGTCGAGCATGAGCACAAGCTGCCCGCGTGCCGCGATCCGGGTGAAGAGGTCTGCTACCGCTTCGAAGGTGAGGAACCGCTCCGTTGCGTCGTCGGACTCGGTCGGCGGAGGAGCGGTCGGCACACGGACGACAAGCCGCGGGCAGAGCCTGGCGAGCTCGCCCCCGCAGCGAGCTACGTGCTCGCTCAACAGGCCGATATCGGCATGTTCGACGCAGGTTCCGAGGATCGATCGGAAGGGCTCGAGCGACACGCCCGTCTCGTCCGAGGCCCCGTACAGGACGGTCAGCCCTCTCCCCTGGAAGGACCGTGCGAGCTCTGCGAGAAGCATTGTCTTTCCCATGCCAGATTCACCCGTGACGAGTACGCATCGCATGCCGGTCGCCCCGACCAATGCCAACTCGTCGATCACCGCCTCGCGCTCAGCAGATCGGCCTACGAAGCGATCGTTCTTAGAGAGGGATCCCGGGAGCGGGAAAACGCCCGCACCGCGAGTCTCGTCCGTGGCCGTAGCCGAGCTGAGCCCGTCCCACCCTGTGGCGACTCTTCGCTCGATCCGCACCACCTCGGGGGAGGGCTCAGTGCCGAGCTCGCTGGCGAGGATCGAGTGATAGTCCTGAAAGGCCCGGAGCGCGTCGGCCTGCCGGCCGGCGAGTGCAAGCGCTCGGATCAAGAGGCCCCGTGACCGGTCTCGATAGGGGTACCGGGATATGTGGCCTTCGAGCAGGGCGATCGCATCTTCTGGCCGCTGAGCCGAAATGAGCTCATCGGTCAGGTCTTCGACCGCTGCGCCGTGAACCTCGGTCAATCTGGCGATCTCGCCTCTGGCCCACTCCTCGCCTTCGAACTCTTCGAGGGCATTTCCGCCCCAAAGGCCCACCGCCCGTTCAAAGGTCGCGATGCGGTCGGTCGCACTAGCTGCTTTTGCGACCTGATCGCAGAAGAGTACCGAATCGACGGGACAGGTCAGTGCATAACCGGTTTTCGCTGTGACCAGGGCGTCCGGGCCGAGAACCGTGCGCAGCCGCGAAACCGATGTTCTCAGCGCCGAAGGCGAGATTTCGAGCACTTCGGCCAGGCGTTCAGTGCGCAGCCGCTGGGGAGCATGCAAGGCAAGCAACCCGAGAAGTCTTCGTTGGCTCGCGCTCGGGATCTCGACGGTGCCGCCGTCGAGTGCCACCGCGCGTACATTTCCGAGCACACAAACGAGCTTCATTACCGACTCCCGCCCATGCGATCTTACGTTTTCTCGCCGGCCGCCCGGAATTGGGGCCTCCCTGAGGCTCCTACATCACTTCGCCCTAGTACTTTGGGATCCGGGAGCAGTCCGAATCAGCCAGTTGAAGCACCCGTGAACGGATTACCCGAAAGGTGTGAAAGCCGTCATCTCTGAGTCACTTGCCTGCCGGAGCTTGCGCCAGCTGTCGAGCTCGTGGCGCGGGTTGGAAGGACGCTTCCGGCAAGCGGCCGCCGGGAGAGTATCCGGACCTTTGTAAAAAACCGCTGAGGCGTTATCGGCCCTGTCAACTGAGACGCCGTAATGGACCCGCACGCGATGTGCGCAAGTTCGCGAAATCGGTGTTAAGCGGAGATGATCTCTTCGCGAACACCAATGCCGTCGGTTTAGCCACGGGCTCCCGTCGGGTACGGCCCGCCAGTGACCAGACAGGAAATCAGTCGGCGGCGCCTGCTTCAACTAGGGGCCGGTGTTGGGGCCGCAGTGGCGCTAGGGCCAGAGTTGGCGGCAAAGGCTGCGGCGGTCGAACCCGCCGGGTCGGGCGGAACAGAAGCTATCGAGCACGTCATTTTCCTGATCCAGGAGAATCGCTCGTTCGACCACTACTACGGCACGATGAGCGGCGTCCGGGGGTTTGACGACCGCAGCTTTGGCGACCAGGTCTTCAAGCAGGCGTGGCCCGGTGGTGCGACACCAAAGTTGTTGCCTTTCCACTTCGATGTCAACGAAGTGGGCGGTGCCTGGGTCAACGACATCGACCACTCATGGGGTGGCCAACACACGTTCTGGAACAACGGCGAGATGAATCAGTTTGTGTCCGGCCACATAGCGAGCGACGGGCCAACGGTCGGCACGGCTTGCATGGGCTACTACACGCAGTCGGACCTTCCCTTCTATTACGCGCTGGCTGACAACTTCACGATCTGCGACAACTACCACTGCTCCGTAATGGCGTGCACCTATCCCAACCGGCTGTACTCGCTCACCGCCATGATTGATCCCGCAGGCATCGGTGGTGGTCCCGTCACCAGCAATCCGAGCATCGAGCTGACCGGAACCGGCGGCATCCTCAATTGGACCACCATGCCTGAGCAACTGCAGGCCGCGGGCATCTCGTGGAAGGTCTACGAGGCGCCTGTGGCCGGGGAGTACATGCAGGACGGCAACAACATCTTGCCGTTGTTCACGCAATACCAGGACCCCACCTCCCCCCTATACCAGAATGCGTTTCTTCCAACGTTTCCAGGGACCTTTGAGGCTGACTGCGTGGCCGGAACGCTTCCGCAGGTCTCATGGGTTCTAACGCAGTCGCCAGGCTTCGACGAGCATCCACCCTGCCCGTCGAGCTATGGAGAGTCCATGGTCAGTTTGGTCATGCAGGCACTGTTGGCCAACACAGACACTTGGTCGAAGACGGTCCTTTTCATCACATACGACGAGCAGGGCGGTTTCTTCGATCACGTGACCCCGCCCACGCCGGAGCCGGGAACGCCGGGTGAGTTCCTGACAGCAAGTGGTGGAGTCGCTCAACCGGGCGACACTGACCTGTATCCGATCGGACTGGGCTTCCGAGTCCCGATGCTTGTGGTCTCCCCGTTCAGCCGCGGCGGATACGTCTGCTCGGACGTGTTCGACCACACTTCGATGCTGCAGTTCTTAGAGACTCGCTTCGGCGCGGAGGTTCCCAACATCACGGACTGGCGGCGCGAAACCTGCGGGGACCTGACTACGGCATTTGCCAAGAAAGGTAACGACACTCCGCCAGATCTACCTCAGCCCTACGTCCCCCCGGTTCCACAGGTCATCGACGCGGCCGGAGTGATACCACCCGAAATCGAGGACATGCCGACTCCGCCTTATCCACCACCCACCGTTCAGAAAATGCCAAGGCAGGATCCGGGAACCCGCAAGCGACGGCCCTCCTGATCCGTCATAAGCTCCGAGCTCGTCGATCCGGGTTATCCAGCCTCAAAATGGTCCTCGGCTTTGTGGCCGATGGCACCGACGCCGCCTGGTTCCTTGTCGAGTGATCAGGGTTCTGCGGGCACACCCTCGAGCGCAGCACTCATCGTCCGGCCGGTGGAACTCAGCCAGACTCGCAGATCATTCATCCCCATCGGTCGGGCGAAGTAGAACCCCTGAGCCATGTCGCACCCAGTGCCCCTGAGGGCATCGAGCACTTCGGCTGTCTCAACACCCTCGGCCACCACATGGAACGACAGGTTGTGACCCAGCTCCACGATCGAGCGGACGATGGCGGCATGGGCTCGGTTGTCGAGCATGTCCATGACGAAGCTTTTGTCGATCTTGAGCTCGTCCACCGGGAGCAATGCCAAGTACCCGAGCGATGTCTGGCCGATGCCGAAGTCGTCGATGCTGATCGCAATTCCCGCACCCGATATCTCCGCGAGCACGGCTAGAGCGCGGGTCGGGTCGATCAGCAAGGCTGTTTCAGTGATCTCGATCGTCAAGCGTTCCGGGGTCATCTCTTCGCAACGCAATGCCTCAACGACATGCCCGGCGAAGGTGGACCGATTCAGGCTTCGGGCCGACACGTTGACGGACACACTGAGGTCCTGCCACTCAGGCCCAAGATCTCTCATGTCGCTGAGCGCCTTTTTGAGCACCCACTCGGTCAGTTTGTCGATCAGATCAGTCTGCTCGACAAGCGGTATGAAGCTGTCTGGATACATGAGCCCGAAAGTGGGATGTTGCCAGCGCACCAACGCCTCCACCGCTTTTACCTGTCCGTCGTCAACGCCGGTCTTCGGTTGGTAATGCAGAACCAGTTGCCCACCATCGATCGCGCTGCGAAGAGATCCAACCAATTCGAGATTCGACGCTTCGTAGTGATCCTGCGTCGAGTCATATCGGGAAACGCCCGAGTGCTGCGCCTTCGCAAAGTACATGGCGACGTCCGCGTGTTGCAGTAACTCTCCGACATCTATTCCATCGTCAGGAGCGACGACGAACCCGACGCTGGACTCGATTGTCAATGGGAGACCATTCACCTCAACCTCGTGCTCGATAATGGTACGCAGACGGCGCAATCCCTCCTCTGCGTCCGTGACATCGCGCAGGACTATGCCGAACTCGTCGCCGCCGAGTCTGGCTACAACGTCTTGAGGGCGTGTGCTGTCGGCAAGGCGTTGAGCCAGTTTGGTGAGAACCTCGTCACCACTGTGATGCCCGAGAGTGTCGTTCACCTCCTTGAACCGGTCCAAGTCGATAATGGCAAGGGCCGTGTGCGTAGCAGTTCGACGCGCATGGTCAACCGCGTCCTGGGCACAGCTTTGGAACAGCGATCGGTTGGGAAGATCTGTAAGAGGGTCGTGCTCCGCTAAGAACTTGTTGACCTTCACCTGGCTGCGAAGCCGGCGGCTCATCGAAAACCAGATGGCGCATAGAAGCAGGTACAGTCCGCCGAGCCCGAGAGCCAGGTCCAAGTAAAGGGTCCACAATTCCCGATCTACGTCCGCAGCAATCGGGGCATACGGCAGATATAGCTCCAAGACTCCCACTCGCTCGCCAGATGGGCCTGCATAGATCGGTTGGTAGACCTCGACTACCACAGGACCAACGGGACCGGAATCATCTGCGTCATCATTAAGGTGCGTCAGTTGAGCCACCGTCGCGCCGTGAGCGGCTTCAATCGCTTCATCATCAGGCCGATCTTTGAAGCCTGATCCGTCGTCAGAGAAAACAACGTTCCCGGCGAGATCCCGAAGGCGCAAACGCAGCACATCCTTGGTCCGAACGGCACGTTGAACCAGCCGCGTCAGATCTGCCTTTTCGGCCGGAGTAAGACCCTGCTCCAGCGGACGGCCGTTCAGCAGCGGCTCCACTGCCGTCTCCGCGACGAGCAAAGCCTCGGATCGCCCTTCAGCGACGCCTCGTTGCTCGGCTGCCGATCGATAGCTGGCCGCGAGCGCTATGCCCAGTAGTAAAACGAGTATGGCTGTGACCAGGGCATATGTCCCAAGCAACCACGGCAAGGATCGGGCCCGGCGATTGCCTTTTGCCACAACATCTTTATCGGCATACAAGGGTTCTGGCTTGACGAACCCGGGCAAAGCGATGCCCAGTCATAGGTGGCAGGGATGCTGGAAGAAATATCAGGTCTTGAACCGAACGCTGAAGTCGGTGAAGTCGAATTTCGTGATGCCTGGCGTGCCACACAATTCGACGCCGTAGTCGATCTGCCACAACGGCGTGGACATGCGGTTGTGCAACCAACCGTGTGACGACACATAAGAGAAGAACGGCAACAGGTTTGTTTCGGCGGCCGTGTAGTTGCCGATGGCCTCGAAGGTAACGAGATATCCGTCGCCGCCGTCGATCCACACCTCGAACACGTGCCCCCCGATGTCGACCGTTCCAGGCAGTTCGCTACCTGCCGGACGGCGACCGTCGGTATACGTCCAGATCATCATTTCGGTGTGGTTCCTGCCGCCGTAGCCGTTGAACCAAATGTCGTACGCGAACTCGTAGTCGAGACCCGCACCGGTCGGAGGGTTCGAGACCCGAAACTCCGACGTCAGCGATTTGAACCTCGAAATCTCCTCTGGTTTCGCGAACGTGTACTGCGACGACGGGTAACTCTGCACGGCACCGTCTCTGTTCTGAACGTTCGCTTGGACGTAGAAGGAGTCGAAGTTGCACGAATAGAGCGTCTGACGAATCCTTATAGGGTTCCAGACGTCGTTCTCCAC
>JBAPRR010000422.1:0-16716 GCA_049281195.1 Acidimicrobiales bacterium | reverse complement strand
CGTCAAACCCTTCCAGAGCTCAGAGATCGTTCCCGCCATCGAGGTAGCTCTGGCCCGCTTCACCGAGCACCGCGCCATCGAGGACGAGGCGGCAACATCCGGTGACGGTACGGCGTCAGTCGAGAACAAGCTCGAGACCCGCCGCCTCGTCGACCAGGCTAAGGCCGTGTTGATGGACAGCCACGACATGTCAGAGATGGACGCATTCAGCTTCATCCAACGATCTGCGATGGATCGCCGCATCCGTATGCAGCAAGTAGCTCGCGAGGTACTGGACGGCACCCTCACCCCGTAACGACAAGAACACGCCTGATCCGAGCGCGGATCAGGCTGACTCAGGCACTCCGGAGGCCACCGGGTCCCCGGAGGGCGTCATCTACCTGCTCGACGGGAACTCACTCGTCTTCCGCGCCTTCTTCGCCGTGCCGGTTGACCTGCGTACCACGGAGGGCATCACCACCAACGCGGTTCACGGGTTCGTGAGCATGCTGATTCTGTTGTTCCAGACTCGTCACCCGGTGGGGATAGCCGTGGCCTGGGACCGCAAGGAGCCGACATTTCGCGACTCGGTCGTTCCGGACTACAAGGCCGGTCGGGCCGCCGTCCCTGATCTCCTCGCCCCCCAATTCGGGATGGTCAAGCAGGTGCTCGACGCGCTGTGCATCCCATGTCTCGATCTGGAGGGCTACGAGGCGGACGACATCCTGGCCACTTTGGCGACTCGCGCCCGCGACTCGGGACAGGACGTGGTCGTGGTGACCGGCGATCGCGACGCCTTCCAACTTGTCGAAGACCCGCACATAGGCGTCCTCTACACGAGGCGCGGGATCACCGACACCGTCCTTTACGACGAGGCCGGTATCGAGGAACGAACAGGCGTGGTGCCGGAGAAGTACCCGGTTCTCGCGGCTCTGAGGGGAGATCCGTCCGACAATCTCGCCGGGGTCCCCGGAGTGGGTGAGAAGACCGCGGCCAAGCTGGTCAACCAGTACGGGGATCTTGACGGTGTCTTCTCGCACCTTGACGAGATGACACCGAAGTTGCGCAGCAATCTCGCTGAGGCCGAGGAGATGGTGCGCCGGAACCTGACGGTGATTCCTCTCGTCAGGGACGCGCCGCTCAAAGAACAGCCCCACGATCTGAAGTTCGGGGGATGGGACCTGGCCGAAGTCCGCATGATCTTCGACAAGCTCGAGCTCAAGACAGCCTGGGGACGACTGGAGCCGATGCTGTTGAACGGCGAGCTCACTGGCGTTCCTGTGGTCGACGTGAACCGGACCGTGACTCCGAGCACACCGTCAATCGACCTCGAGTCCGTAGAAGTGCTCACCTGCTCGGACGACCGGGTAGCAAGGGCTCTCGACGGCCTCGCCAGATCCGAGGAGCCCGTCGGCCTCGTGGCTGCCTGGTCGGGAGACCCGGGCCGTTCCAGGCTCGATGGGCTCGCTGTCACCATGGACGCGGGCTCGAACGACGGGCCTCCTCAGGGATTGTGGATCGGCGGGGAATCTCTCAGCGATCCCGCGGTACGCGCCGGTCTGGCGAACCTTCTCGCCGATGACGGTCCCGGCATCTACGGCTTCCAAGCGAAGGATCTCGAAAGAGCGCTCCTCACCATGGGGTTCGACATGACCGGACTCTCCCTCGACGTCGGGGTCGCGGCCTACCTGCTCGATCCTTCTACGGGCCAGTACAGCCTCGAAGCGATCGCCGAAAAGTACCTCGGGGTGAGCGTGGATTCGCAGTCCCGCCCGACTGGACAGCTCCAACTCGGTGACGCGGACTCCTCCGAACGGGATCTCCAGACCTCTACCGCGCAGCGCGCAGTCGCCGTTTCGGTCCTCGCCCCCGTCCTTCGCGAGCGTCTTGTAACCGACGGGGTCGAACGCCTCCACGACGAAGTCGAAAGGCCGCTCGAGCGCGTGCTCGCTCGAATGGAAGTGAACGGCATCGCCGTGGACTCAGACGAGCTCAGAAGCATCGCGGCTGAGCTGTCGGGGGAGTGCAAAAACCTCGAGACCGAAATTCAGAAGCTCGCAGGCGAGACGTTCAACGTGAACTCGACTCCGCAGCTGCGGTCTGTCCTTTACGACAAGCTCGGGCTCGCAACCGGAAGGCGTACCAAGACCGGCTTCTCCACCAACGCCGCGACGCTCGAGCGCCTCCGGGGCGTGCACCCGATCATCGACGTCATCCTGCGCTATCGCGAGGTCGAAAAGCTGAGGTCGACCTATGGCGAGTCGCTTCTTGGTGAGGTCGCCCCCGACGGTCGGATACACGCTTCTTTCAACCAGACCATCGCCCGCACCGGACGACTTTCCTCCGATCATCCGAACCTGCACAACATTCCCGTCCGCACCGAAGAGGGGAGACGCCTCCGGCGTGCATTCGTGCCGGCCGCAGGAAACAAGCTTCTCGTGGCCGACTACGACCAGATCGAGTTGCGGGTGATCGCTCACCTGTCCTTGGACCCGGGCCTGGTTCAGGCTTTCGCGGAGCGCCGCGACATCCACAGGGCCACCGCGGCCGGAGTGTTCGGAGTGGCCCCACCTGACGTGACGTTCACCCAACGAAGCCGCGCGAAAATGGTTTCGTACGGCCTCGCTTACGGGATGGAAGCCTTCGGGCTGGCGCAAAGGCTCGGAATCGAGACCGCCGAGGCCTCCGAGATCCTCAATTCCTACTTTGCGGCATTCCCCCTTGTGCGCGAATTGATGGACAGGTCGGTGGCCGAGGCGCGTTCGCGCGGATACACCGAGACCCTTCTCGGTCGTCGAAGGCCACTTCCGGATCTGCTCTCCCCCAACCGGAATCTGCGCATGGCGGCCGAACGTCAGGCCATGAACGCAGGGATCCAAGGGCTGGCTGCGGACCTGTTCAAGATCGCCCTGGTACGCCTCGACGGAGCCCTCGAAGAAGGCGGTTTCAGGTCGCGGCTAGTTCTACAAGTGCACGATGAGGTCATCTTGGAAGTCCCCACCGACGAGCCGGAAGAGACGAAAGCGGTCGAAACGCTCACCCATGCTGTCCTCGCCGGCGTCGGTGATGAGATAGGCCTGAGCGTTCCGCTCGAGGTTTCGAGCGCCTGGGGAACCTCGTGGGCGGACGCCAAAGATCACGTCTCCCCAGGTGACGAGGTGACCTCGCCGGTTAACGGCTAGCATTGGAGGCCGGTCGCGTGCTGGCGACCGTCATCGAGGCCCGAACGGTTCGGCGATGTCGAAATCGAACGGGTCGTGTTCCGAAAGAGAGCCCTTCCAAAACAATGTCCGACCACGACGCCGGTGCAACCGGTGCTCCCGAGGCAAATAACTCCACTGGCATCGCGCTTCTGCCCGACATGCCGATGGGAACCTTCGACGCGGAAGGAAATTACATTCCGCGTGCGGTGACCGAAGACGACCTGACCGGTGCCTCACTCGACGATGCAATTGCATCGACAATCGTGTTGTTCGACGATGGTGACATCGTTCAAGGTTCCGTCGTAAAGATCGACAAAGACGAAGTCCTACTCGACATCGGCTTCAAGTCAGAAGGCGTCATCCCGGTCCGCGAGCTGTCCATCAGAAACGATGTCGACCCGGACCAGATCGTCTCGCTCGGAGAGCATGTCGAAGCGCTGGTCCTTCAGAAAGAGGACAAAGAAGGACGGCTCATCCTTTCCAAGAAGCGCGCGCAGTACGAACGCGCGTGGGGAACAATCGAAAAGATCAAGGAGTCCGACGGCGTCGTCAAGGGCCCTGTGATCGAAGTCGTAAAGGGCGGTCTCATCGTCGACATCGGGTTGCGCGGGTTCCTGCCCGCCTCCCTCGTCGAGTTGCGTCGCGTACGCGAGCTGCAGCCATATGTCGGGCGCAACATCGAAGCGAAGATCATCGAGCTCGACCGCAATCGAAACAATGTGGTTCTCTCACGTCGCGCCTGGCTCGAGGAGACACAGAAGGAACAGCGCGGCGATTTCCTCGCCAACCTGAAGCCGGGGGAGCGCCGACGCGGCGTCGTGTCCTCGGTCGTCAACTTCGGTGCATTCGTGGACCTCGGCGGCATGGACGGACTCATCCATGTGTCAGAGCTGTCGTGGAAGCACGTCGATCACCCTTCGTCGGTCGTGGCGGTGGGAGACGAGGTCGACGTCGAGGTTCTCGATGTGGACCTGTCTAAGGAACGCATCAGCCTTTCGCTCAAAGCCACCCAGACCGACCCGTGGCAGGACTTCGCCAACACTCACCAGGTGGGCGAGCTCGTCTACGGACGCATCACCAAGCTCGTTCCATTCGGAGCCTTCGTCCAAGTGGGCGACGGCATCGAGGGTCTTGTCCATATCTCGGAGATGGCGGTGCACCACGTCGATCTTCCCGAGCAGGTGGTCACAACCGGGGAAGAGCTCTGGGTCAAGATCATCGACGTCGATCTGCAGCGCCGCCGCATCAGCCTGTCGATCAAGCAGGCTGCGGAAGGTGGCGAAGTCTCCGAGGAGTACCGCGAGGCCTTCGGCGAGCACGCTTACGACGAGCAGGGCAACTACATCGGGTTCGACTATTCGGACGCGGAATTCACCCCTGAGACAGAAGCTCAGGCGGCATGGGCTGACCTGGTGGAGGCGCCGGCAGTCGCGGCGGTCGCCGTTGCGGCTCCGGACGAAGCCGCGCCACAAGGTGAACCCTCGACTGATGAGGTCGAGTCGCCCGAAGCCGACGGCGGGTCTCCCGGCGCGGACTGAGTGGGTCTTCTCGATTCGAGAACTGCCCTAGTCACAGGAGGCGGCTCCGGGATCGGTGCTGCAGCCTGTAGGCGGATGGCGGAACAGGGCGCGACCGTCGCAGTATTGGACCGCGACGCGGAGTCCGCCAACCAGATCGCCGGCGAAGTCGGAGGATCCGCATTCGTTTGTGACGTGAGTGATCACGCACAAGTGAAACTCGCAGTCGTTGAAGCCGCGGAAAAGCTGGGTGGCCTTTCGATCGTGTTCGCCAACGCCGGGATCGGCACGATCGGAGCCGTCGGCGAGATGGATCCGCTCGAGTGGCGCAAGGTAATCGACATCAACCTGTCAGGGGTCTTTTACACCGTTCAGGCCTGCATCCCGTTTCTGGTGGAAAGTGGGAACGGAAGCGTCGTATGCACCGCATCGATTTCAGGCGTCCGGCCGGCAGAGGGTGAAGGCGCCTACGCGGCCGCGAAAGCCGGGGTGGCGGCTCTCTGTGCGACGATCGCTCTCGAATACGGACCGACGATAAGGGCGAACGCCGTGTCACCGGGGATGATCGCTACCTCGATGACGGCGCCTCTTCTCGACGGCTTCCCCGACATCAAGCAGCGGATGATCGAAAAGACTCCCGCCGGACGCATCGGAGCGCCGGAGGACATTGCTGATGTGGTTGTGTTCTTATGCTCGGATCTCGCCAGATTCGTCACCGGTCAGAACATCGTCATCGACGGCGGCATGACCCTGCACGGATCAGGGGTCGACGGGCTGTACCGCTACTTTTCGAGCGCCCTGCACTCCTAGCCCGCTTGCGGCATGTCGGACGCGGGCGGAGGCACCGCGGCGGTTTGTGCGGCGGGGGAGTTCACCGGAAAGTGACAGGCCACGAACTGGCCCGGTGTTATTTCCCTCATCTGCGGTTCCTGCTCGGCACACAAAGGCTGCGCGTATGGGCATCGGGTGCGGAAGCGGCAACCTGACGGCGGATCGATGGGCGAAGGGAGGTCTCCGGTCAGCCTCTTCGCCACTGCGTGTGCCGGACGTGTCGGGTCGGGCTCGGGGATCGAAGCGAGCAGGGCCTCCGTGTACGGATGAGAAGGCCGGTGATAGAGCACGTCCGGCGGTGCGATCTCGCACAATTTCCCGAGATACATGACGGCCACGCGATCACTCACGTGCTTCACGACGGCGAGGTCGTGAGCGATGAACAGCATCGTGACGCCCGTACGATCTTTCAGATCCTCGAGCAAGTTGAGTATCTGAGCCTGGACCGATACGTCGAGAGCCGATACCGGCTCGTCGCAGATCAATAGTTTGGGCTCGAGCATCAAGGCCCGGGCGATACTCACACGTTGGCATTGTCCGCCGGAGAACTCGACCGAATGCCTGTCGCCCGAGGCAACCGGATCGATCCCGACCGACTCGAGCATTGCATCAGCCTTCTGGGCTCGTTCGGCCCGTGTTCCGATCTTCCATATGTTGAGCGGCTCCGCCACCACGTCGCGGACCTTTCGACGCGGGTTGAGCGACGAGATCGGGTCCTGGAAGACGAGCTGGATCTTGGTGCGAAGTCGCCGGAGATCGGACCCTGACAACTTCGTCAAGTCCTGACCCTCGAGCTTGACGCTGCCCGAGGTCGGGGCGTGCACCATGGCGATAGCTCGGCCTAACGTCGACTTTCCGCACCCGGACTCACCGACGAGACCGAGGGTTTCCCCTTCGGCAATATCGATTGAGACATCGGACACTGCGTGGACTCTTCGCGAACCACGACCGAACTCGACAACGACGTGCTCAGCGGTGAGCACCTGGTCGCCTCCACGAAGGTGGGCGGGAAGCGAGCCCGACAGGACATCGGTCATTCAGACGTCTCCCCGGCACTCGGTAGCGGCGCCGATCCGCTGACAGCACTTACAGCCGGTGCCTGAACCTCGCGCGTCGAGGTTCCTCGCGCGGTGAATGCCACCGCGGCGGGCAGATCTGCGCGCAGGTTCGAAGCAAGAGCCTGCTCTCCCTCGGGCGAACCGACGGGGTACCAACACCTGAAGAGGTGTCCGGGACTGGCGTTTCTGAGTGGCGGCTCTTCGGTCTCGCATCTGGGTTGGGCATAAGGACAGCGGGGGGCGAACTTGCACCCGGCAGGAGGGTTGGCAAGATCGGGAGGGCGACCCGGGATCGCTTCGAGGCGTACGTGGCTCGGATCCTCGAGTCTCGGGATGGCCCGGAGGAGTGCCTCGGTGTACGGCATACGCGTGTGCTCGAACAGCTCCCTGGTCGGGGCGTGCTCGACGATCCGCCCTGCGTACATCACGATGATGTCGTCGGCTCGGTTGGCGACGACACCGAGGTCGTGTGTCACGAGCACCATGGCCATCGAACGCTCGCGCTGCTGATCGGAGAGAAGATCGAGGATCTGCGCCTGAACCGTCACGTCGAGGCCGGTAGTCGGCTCGTCGGCCATCAACAGCTTCGGGCCACACGCGAGCGCAATGGCGATCATCACCCGTTGGCGCATCCCACCGGAGAGCTCATGGGGAAACACCCGCAGCCGTTTGACCGGGTCGGGAATGCCCACCGAGTCCAAGAGCGCGATGGCGGTGTCGTGAGCGGCTTTCTTATCCAGACCCAGCCGTTTGCGCAGGCCTTCCGTTATCTGGCGCTCGACCCTCACCACCGGGTTGAGTGCGGTCATGGGGTCCTGAAAGACCATCGCGATCTGGGTTCCCCACACCTCACGTTGAGCAGAGGGCGGAAGGTCCGAGATCTGATGGCTGGAGAACCTGACCGAACCGGAGTGACGGACCCGGGTCGATGGAAGAAGCCCCATGACGGACCGTGAAAGCACCGTCTTTCCCGAACCGGACTCGCCGACCACCCCGAGCGTCTTTCCTCGTTCGAGCTTGAACGACACCCCGTCGACAGCCCGTACCAGCCCCCGGTCGGTCATGAACGAAGTGCGCAGGTCGTCAACTTCGAGAAGAGGTCCCTCGAGCTCGTGGACCGAAGGGAATGTGAGCTCGCGGTGTCGCGCCACGATCAGATGTTCCCCTCACGGATGTCGAATCGCGAACGCAACCGATCCCCGATGTAGCTGATGGATACCAGAAGAAAGAAGAGATAAAGACACGGGATGAGAGTGATCCAGATGTCGGTGTTGTTCTGCAGATAGGGGATGCCCTCGGAGATGATGTTGCCCACCGACGGGTGCGGTTCGGGGATCG
The DNA here is from genome assembly GCA_049281195.1 of Acidimicrobiales bacterium. Lineage (GTDB taxonomy): Bacteria > Actinomycetota > Acidimicrobiia > Acidimicrobiales > CAVXTF01 > JBAPRR01. The sequence goes on along the minus strand of JBAPRR010000422.1, from coordinate 8,790 downwards.
ACAGGCCCAAGAATGCGAGGGATCCCTCGATGATCGCCACGGTAGCAACACCGATCAGGCTGTAGGAGAGGCCCGCGGGGAGAACGTTCGGCAGGAGCTCGCGAAGAAGTATCCGTGGGGTACGCGCGCCCATGGTGCGCGCCGCGGTGACGAAGTCGCGGTTCACGTAAGCGAGGCTCGTCGCCCTCATGACCACGAACAACTGAGGAATCGACGCCACCGCGAAGATGATCGTCAACTTGAGCAGATTGCGACCCCAGAACGCCACGATCACGAGGATCGCGAGCAGAGGGGGGAACGAGATGATCACGAAGGCGATCGCGTTTGCCACCGTGTCGAAGACCTTCCCCGCGTACGCCGCAAGCATCCCTGCGGTCCCTCCGATCACGAGCCCGATGGCGATCGAGGCGAAGCTGATGATGAGGGTGGGCTGGGACCCGAAGATGATCCGCGACAACAGGTCTCTTCCGAGGTCGTCGGTTCCGAACAGATGACTGCCGCTCGGGGGCAAGAACGGCTGATAGAGCAACGAGGTGGGATTGGGAAGTGGCAGGACGCTGGCGAAGACCGCAAGCACGATCATCAGGCTCACCCAGCCCACACAGATCCAGAAGAAGATGCCCAGCCTCTTCTTCGCGGTCATCTCGGCGCCGGTCTCGACGGCCACGTCGAGCACCGCCATCGGCGCCCCGGCAGGGACCAGCGGTTCGTCCACGGGCGACATGATCTCAGGCACGGGCGATCCTCGGGTCCAACACGGTGTAGAGGAAATTCACGAAGAAGTTCACGAGGACGTAGGCCAGTGCCACCACTAAGGCGATCCCCTGGACGACCAGGTAGTCCCGTGAGTTGATCGAAATCACCAACTGCGCCCCGAGACCGTTGAGCCCGAACAGATACTCGACGACGAATGCTCCTGTGATCAGGGATCCGATATTCAGTCCGGCTGAAGCGAGCATCGAGAACGATGATGGCCGCAGCGCGTGGCGCGTCATTATGTAGCGCGTCGACAGGCCCTTGGACCTGGCCATCGTTATGAAATCCTCCTGCAGCGTGCTGATCAGGTCGCCCCGGAGCAGGCGGAAGTAGACCGCGATGGACCCGAGTGCCAGCGCGATCGAAGGCAACACAAAGTCGTGGATGTTGGTGAGAGGAGCCTGAGTGAGATTCGGTGCCCCCGTAGCCGGGAACCAGTGGATCTTCACTGCGAACACCAGAGCCAGGATGGGACCGATCACGAACGCCGGCATCGCGAGCAGGCCGAAGGTGGTCACCCCGGCCAGTCGGTCAAAGAGGCGGTTCGGGCGCCTGGAAGCCACCAGGGCGAGCGGAATGGCGATAGCAAACGAGATGATCTGGGAGAAGATGATCAGCTCGATGTCCACGGGGAAGGCTTGTCCGATGGTCGTGGTGACCTGTGTGTGATTGAGGAAAGACTCTCCCAGATTTCCCCTGATCACGTTGTGGAACCAGGTGAAGTACTGCTGGAGGAGAGGCTTGTTGAGACCCAGTTGTTTCAAAAGGGCGGCGCGGGTTTGGGGTGTCTGACTCGCTCCGAGGATCGTGTCGGCCGGATTCCCGGGCAGAAGGTGGACAAGCAGGAAAGTCAGGATCGAAATGATGAATACGATCACTATCAGCTGGCCAAGGCGGATCAGCAGATAGCGCGTCACAGGCAGTAACCCCCTGACTCAGATGCCGGTGTTCCGCCTGACGGTAGCGCCATTGGAGCCGCCGTGCGGGGCATTGTGAACCTCCCGCCAGGGTTTTCCTGAGCCGGGGTGGCTGAAACCGGTATCCTCCTGGCGACGTCCGCATTCGGACGACCTAAGCGCGGCCCGGCGAGATCCGCCTATGGGCGAAAGTGCCGAACGTGCACCTCGTTAGGCGTGCGTTGACGGTGGGAGCAGTGCTGGTGGTACGACCGACAGCAGAGGCGAACGGCCGATTGGCGCGTCCTTCACAGGAGGCGAATGGTCACATCGCGGCTGCGGAACCGGTCATGGACCGGGTGGTCATCATCGGAGCGGGACCGGCCGGGCTGACCGCCGCCTACCAGCTGGTCAAGGCCTCGCGTCCTGTCGTAGTGCTCGAAGCCGACGCCGTGGTCGGAGGCATATCGAGAACCGTCGAAAGAGAAGGGTGGCGCTTCGATATAGGCGGCCACCGTTTCTTCACCAAAGTCCCGGCGGTGGAGTCCCTGTGGCACGAGATGCTGCCCGGAGACGAGTTCATGATGCGCCCCCGCATGAGCCGCATCTATTACGACGGGAAGTTCTTCGATTACCCCCTGCGGGCGATCAATGCACTTCGGAACCTCGGCATCATCGAGGCGGTGTTGTGCGTCCTTTCTTACGGGTGGGTGCGCGTGAGGCCGCCGAAGGACCCGGACACCTACGAAGGTTGGACGGCTTCAAGGTTCGGTTGGCGGCTTTACCGCACTTTCTTCAAGACCTACACCGAAAAGGTCTGGGGCGTTCCCGGCTCCGAGCTCAAGGCCGATTTCGCCGCGCAGAGGATCAAGACGCTCTCCCTCGGAAAGGCGATCCGCAACTCCCTCACACCGAGCAAAAAGCCGACCGACGTGACCAGCCTCATCGAGGAGTTCCAGTACCCGAAGCTCGGGCCCGGGATGATGTGGGAGCGCTGCCGCGAACTGGTCGAATCCAAAGGCGGGGAAGTCAGGCTTACAAGCCCCGTCACGAGGATCGAGCGAGCGGAGCATCAGGCTGTCGCGGTGGTCTACGCGGAGGGCAATGAAGCAAGCGGCGGTAAACAGGTGAGGCTCGAGGCGGATCACATCATCTCGTCGATGCCGTACTCCGCTTTGGTGCTGTGCATGGATCCGCCCGCTCCGTCTCACGTGCGCGATGCAGCGACCCAGCTGCACTACAGGGATTTTTTGACTGTGGCCTTGGTGATCCCGAAGGAAGCGGGTTTCCCCGACAACTGGATCTACGTCCACTACCCCGGTGTGAAGGTCGGCCGGATCCAGAACTTCGGAGCCTGGTCCCCGTACATGGTCAAAGACGGCCGAACCTGCCTCGGACTCGAGTACTTCGTCTTCGAAGGCGACGAGCTGTGGGAGGCGGACGACGACACGCTGATCGCTATGGCCACCGAAGAGCTGGTCACGCTCGGCCTGGTGAAGGCGGCAGACGTCGAGCGTGGCTACGTCGTGCGCATGCCTAAGGCCTACCCGGTGTACGACGAGGGCTACCAGCTCGCCGTAGACACGATCCGGGAGTGGCTCCGCTCAGAGGTGCCGAACGTTCACGCTGTGGGACGAAACGGCATGCACAAGTACAACAATCAGGATCACTCCATGTACACGGCGATGCTCACGGTGGAGAACATCATCGAAGGAGCCAAGCACGACATCTGGGCAGTCAACGTTGAAGAGGAGTACCACGAGGAGAAGGCCCGTGACGCGGTGCAGCCCGGTGTGCATACGAACGGGTCTTCCGGCTCCTCGGCTGCGGATGGCCCGCACACGACCGGTCGAGACGGTGTACAAACGAACGGCACCGGCAGGTTCGCGCCGGTAGTTCCTTCGCGCATTGGTGCGGGGACTACGAGGCCCTGAGATGGCGGTAAGACCCGTCGAAGAGGCCGCGATCGAGGCGGTACTCCCGCCAGGTGACCTCCTCCACGACGAGCACGGCGCGACCGGCGTAGTGGCCGGACTGCGCCACGCAGGACCTATAGCGGTGGCCGGTCTCGTGGCCAACGGAGCGAATGTCGTAGTCACCGTAGTCATCGCCCGGCTTCTCACCTCGCGTGGCTACGGCGAGCTCGCACAATTGAACGGCGTCTTTCTCTTTCTGTCGATGCCGGGGTCGGCTCTTTTGGTCGGAGTCGTACGCCGTGCCACGGCACTGAGCGTTGCCGGCCGTTCCGGATACGTAAGGCAATTCGCGAAGCGTCTGCACCGGCTCGCCATCTGTGGGCTCGTGATCCTGGTGCTCGCCGCTTGGCTGCTCGAGCGTGTCATCGCCCATGCGCTGTCCTTGGGAAGTCCCGGGGGCATCGTGCCGATCGTGTGCGCCGGTGGAATCTGGCTTGCGCTTTCGATCGACAGAGGACTTCTGCAAGCCAAGCGCTCTTACCGCGCACTCGCCGCCAACCTTCTGGTGGAAGGGGGCATGAGGATGGTCTTCGTCCTCGCGCTCACCGCTGCCGGCCTCGGGGTAACCGGCGCGTGCCTCGGCGTGATGCTCGGCGAAGCTTGCGCCGCGGCGCACGCCCGGTGGATGTCATCGCGTAAGTGGACCGGCCGGGACACAGCGTCTGACAACGGCGAGAATCCGGCATCGGTGCCATCCCGCTCGAGCAGGCGGCACCTGGCGGTCGACGTTTTGAACGCGTTCGGGTGCCTGGCGTTCCTCGCACTGTTGCAGAACCTCGACGTCATCCTGCTCGGGCGCGAAGCACCGAAATACTCAGGCGAGTACGCCGCTATCTCGGTAGCTGCGAAAGCGATCGTCTTCGCCGCGATCGCCCTCGGCGGCTACCTGCTGCCCGAAGCGACGATCCGCTGGCACAAGGGCGAGCACGCGATACGCCAGCTCGCTACGACTGCCTTGATCCTGGCCGTGCCGACCGTGGTGCTGCTCATAGCTTCTCTGGCCGCCCCACGGATCCTGCTCAAACTGGCCTTCGGGCACCGGCTGGCAGGCGCGTCGGGATCCTTCGCCACCTTGGTTGGCGCCATGGCCTTTCTTTGTATAACGGTCCTTCTGACCAACTACCTGCTCGGTGCGGGGATTCGGTGGATAGTGGTGGTGCTCGGGATCGGCACCGTGGTTTCAGGGTTCGTCTTCTACTCGACTCACGGCATCCCCGGACCGACTGCCAGAGCCGATCTGATCATCCAGGCCGTCCTAGCCGCCGTCGTTGCGGTCGGATTCCTCCAGGCACACCGTTCCCACCAGAGATTGACACCAGCAGGCTTGGAACTAAAGTCCCTGGCCGCCCATGCTGGTCGGGTGAACGGGAAAGAGCCTGGTCGGGTGGACGGAAGAGAGCGGCCTTGAGGCAGACCGAAACGGAACTCGAACAGCGGGCTCACGCCTTTGCGATGAGTGGGGACTCGTCGTCTGAGGCGGCTCGAAACGGCGAGTCACCGGCGTTGGTTTCAGACTGCCTTTCGGTTCTGGCAGAGGAGGCCCGGTACCTCGGGATGCGCCGGATCCATATCTTGGCGTGGCGCGACCTGGAGGACCCCGAGGCAGGTGGATCGGAGCTCCACGCGCACCGCATCGCATCACAGTGGGCGTCGACTGGTCTCGACATCTCCATGTGGACCTCGCGCGCCGACGGGCACAGTTCCAAAGACCGGCGCGCCGGGTACAGCGTGGAGAGAAGAGGAGGGCGCTACGCCGTATTCCCCCGCTGCGCCCTGTTCGGCTCCTTCAGGTTCGGTCGCAACGACGGGGTGGTCGAGATCTGGAACGGTATGCCGTTCTTCTCTCCCGTCTGGGCTCCGGGACCACGTGTCGTCTTCCTCCACCACATCCATGCAGAGATGTGGCAGATGACCCTGACCCCCAAGCTCGCGAAGCTGGGAAGGTTCCTGGAGGAGCGGGTGGCACCACCGTTCTACCGCCGCTCGCGCATCATCACGTTGTCCGACTCGTCTCGCGACGAGATCGTTTCGCGTTTTGGCATACGGCCCGACAGGGTCAGCGTCGTGCCACCCGGCGTCGAAGCCCGCTTCTCGCCCGGGGGCGAGTTGTCAGAGACTCCACTGGTCGTGGGGGTGGGGCGCCTGGTTCCTGTCAAGCGGTTCGCCGCGCTGATGGACTCCTTGGCGAAGGTTCATGCCGAGCATCCGGCGCTTCGCGCCGTCATCGTCGGCGAGGGCTACGAACGCCAGCACCTCGAAGCGCACAGACGTGCTCTCGGCGCGGAGTCCTGGCTCGACATGCCGGGCAAGTTGTCAGACGATGAGCTGGTCGACATCTACAGGCGGGCGTGGATCGTCGTCAGCTCGTCGCAACGTGAGGGATGGGGGATGACCATCACCGAAGCCGGTGCATGTGGAACTCCCGCCATCGCCACGCGGATCACCGGGCACGCCGACGCCATCGAACACGGCAAGAGCGGTTACCTGGTCGACGATCCCGAGGCGATCGCAGACTCAGCCTCAGAAGTGATCGCCGACCACAACCTGCGATCGAGGCTCGCCGCAGGGGCACGCAGCCGCGCCTCACGTCTCACGTGGGAGGCGACCGCCACCGGAACCCTCTCCGCTCTGGTCGACGAGGCGCGTCGCCGACGGAAGATCCCCGCGTAGCGCGCATCCTCTCAGTGAAGGCGTCGGCTCCGAGCACCAGGATCGCCAGAGACGCGAGCAGTCCCGCCGTCTTGAACTCGGCCGGCCACGATGCACCGGGGATGTAGCGGTTCTGCACCTGACCGACGATCACGTAGAGACCCGTCGCGAGAACGAGACCGACCGCAGAGACGGTGAGAACGAAGCGCAGCCGCGGCACGAGGATCACCACCCCCACCGCGGGACCGATCAGAAGACCCGACCACGGGCTCCACGGCGTAGAGAATGCGGCCGCCACGAGGCCCGCCCCGAGCGCAGAGATCCCCGCCACCCATATGGGTGGGGCAGATCCCGAATTGAAACGCAGGGGTGAGACGAGGGTAGGCAGGTCGTCGTCGACGCCAACTTGCTCGCGCTCGGCCCCTTGTCTTCTGCACAGCTTCCTGAGCGCACCGCCGATCCGTCTTCTCCACCTACGGGGAGCGAGCACGAGCAGAAGGCAGATGATCGCAGTAAGCGCGGACAATCCGAGCGCCAACCACACCTTCTGCTGTGGCGTCCACACCAGCGTGACGTCGAACGTTGTCGACTTGCCCGGATCGACCTTCCATCCGTTCGCAAACCCGTCCACGAGGGTCGAGCCACCGAGGGACGAGCCTCCGTCGATCTGTGCTTTCCAGCCTTTGTTCTGGGTCTCGCCGAGTACCAACCAGAACGGCTTGCTGGCTCCCGACACCTTCAGGTGCAGTGCCGTGGCTGTTGCAGAGGTGACCGTGACAGTCGGCGTCCCTCCTGCGACATGAACAGGTACCACCGGCCTCCCGGCGACGTCAGACTCGGCCGATCCTCCGGCCGCGGAGTCCATGACGAGCTGGTCGAGGTCCCAGCCGGTCGACTGCGCCCCGTTGGCGTGGCCATAGGTGGCCACCACGGTATGAGCCCCTGCGGAGAGATGGAGTCCTTTCGCATCGGGACCGCATAGAGAGAACGGAAGCTCGTCGCCGTCGAGAGCTCGTGAGCTCGAGCCCGTGATCTTGATCCACACCGGCTTCGAGTCGACGGTAAGAAGCGTGTCGGTGCACACCGCAGGAATGGTTTTCGGCGGTGCCTGCTCCTTCACTCCCGGAATCCCGAGCTCGGCGATCGCTATCGGCATGGCGAGCGAGGTCTGCGAGTAGTAGTTGACGCTCGTCTCGACCCTTGTGCCAGTGAAGGTGAACGTCAGGTACCGGCCGGTCACCGCGGGGAAGCTCACCGGAACCGTCACGGTGTTTCCCTGACGCCTGCCGTCTGTGATGGGCGGAAGCTTTATCTGTGCCGAGTCGGAGCTCGACGAGTCGCAGCGGGAGTCCGAGCTGAGCTGATCACACGCGGTGACGCGCAGGCTCGTCGGGACTGAGTGCAGACCATCGGCGACGATCTGGAGGTTGAGGTGATCGACCCTGATCGCCTTCGGAAGGTTGACCTCGATCCAGGGGTCCTTCAGAGCCTGGAGCCCGAACCCGGGAGACCACGACGTGTCCGCATTTCCGTCCAGTGCGGCCTCGGCGCCGTCCTTCAAATCCCCGGGCAGCCGTCCGGACGAGTACGCCACGATGCCCGTGAAGTTCGCCCCCGGCCTTCCGACGAGCCTGTCGATGGCGTCGTCCGGGATCAACGGATCTATCGCCGCTTGACCGGTCAGGTTGAACGTCCTCGAGTCCGGAAGCCAGAAGATGCGAGAGATGCTGGTCTCGGGATCGCTTCTGGGCGGCTCCGGCTTCACCCTGAGCCTGGTCATGATGATCACGACGCGGTTGTTGATCGAGGAGCTCCCGATGGCGCGGAGCATGTCTTCTGGAAGAGACACGAATTCCTGCATGCTGACACCCGGGATCCTCACCTCCGCGAAACCGACACCGGGAAGGCTCGCCGGCCTGTTCGACTGCTGCAGGTTCGTTCCGTCGATTGTTATACGCAGCGTGGTGAACGTCCGCTTGGGGAAGGTCACCGTCTGCCCGGTTCCCGAAGCCGAGCGCGACGAGGGTTTCAGGTCGAGAGTGATGTCGTGCTTGCCGTCGAAGCTCAAAGTGACCTTCGTGATCCAACGAGTGGGAGTCCCGTTGATCACCTGCAACAGGTTCACGTGATTGGTCGTCTCCGCATGATCCAAAGAGACCTGCCACCACTGTCCGACCGGGTTTGCGAACGCGGAGGTCTCCCACGCGGTCTGGGTGTTGTCGTCGAGTGCCTGTGAAGCGCGGTCCTCGGGGAGGAACTGCAGGTCGTTTCCGTAGTCGGATGCGATGACGTTCTTGACTCCCTCGAAGACCGTGACGGTCTGCGAGCCCGAGCTGTCAGGAAGGTACTGGTCGATCGGCTCGGCAGTCGGATCGTCAGGGGGCGATTCGTCTGCAGTCTCTGTGAAGCCGGCGTTCTGCGCTACAGAGTTCCAGCGGAACTCACGTTTGCGGTTGGTGTCGGTGACCACGAGCGTGGCACCCGACTTGGCGATGCTCGCCAACGCGCCCGAT
>JBAPRR010000421.1:0-5873 GCA_049281195.1 Acidimicrobiales bacterium | reverse complement strand
TTTCAACCCCGAGCCGATGGCCGATTTTGTCGACGCGTTCGTACTGGGTGACGGTGAGGAAGTCGCCGGCGAGCTTTGCGCTGTCATGGCGAGATCGAAAGGCGCGGTATCGAAGCGCGAGCTCCTGATCGAGCTCTCGACGCTTTCTGGTGTTTATGTACCTGCCCTCTATGTGCCTTCGTATTCGGGAGTCGAGGCGGCACGAGTGCGGCCGATCGAGCCTGGTGTGCCAGAAGTCGTCGAGAAGAGAACCGTTGCCGATCTAGGGGATTGGCCGTACCCGAAACAGCAGTTGGTCCCGCTCATCGAAGTTGTGCACGACAGGTTGAACGTAGAGATCTTCAGAGGCTGCACCCGAGGTTGTCGATTCTGCCAGGCCGGGATGATCACCCGACCGGTGCGCGAGCGTCCGCTCGAACAGGTGGAAGAGATGGTGCGATCAGGACTCGACAGAACCGGGTACGACGAGGTCGCTCTGACGTCACTGTCGAGTGCGGACTTCTCGGGGATCGAAACCCTTGTCGCCGATGTGGTCAACGGCGGTGACTCGGGTTGTGGGCGCGTGTCTGTGAGCCTGCCGAGCTTGCGCGTCGACGCGTTCACCGTCGGGTTGGCATCTGAGATCCAGCGGGTCAAGCGCACTGGGCTGACCTTCGCACCCGAGGGCGGCACATGGCGGATGCGTCAAGTGATCAACAAGCTGATTTCAGAAGAGGATCTCTTCGCGGCTGTAGACGCCGCCTTCTCTCAAGGATGGAGAAGGGTCAAGCTCTACTTTTTGATCGGCCTTCCGACCGAGACCGACGACGACGTGCTCGGGATCGTGGGGATGGCAAAGACCTGTGTCGAGATCGGTAAGCGCTACCAACGTTCAGTGACGGTTACAGCCTCCGTCGGCGGTTTCGTGCCGAAAGCGCATACGCCTTTTCAGTGGTTCGGGCAGGACACGCCGGCAGAGTTGCGGCGGAAGGTAAACCTGCTGAAGGACGAGGCGCGCAAGGTCAAGGGCCTGACGCTCAGGTGGCACGATCCGTCGGCGACCACGGCCGAGGGGATCGTGAGCAGGGGAGACAGGCGTACCGGGAACGTGATCGAGCACGTCTGGAGATCAGGCGGCACATTCCAGGAGTGGTCGGAGCGATTCGACCTCCGTCTGTGGGAAGAAGGCCTCGAATCGATCGGGATGACCCTCGACGACGCCGTTCACCGTGATCGCAACAGTGAGGAGCCGCTGGCCTGGGATCACATCTCGGCGGGCCTGCACAGGGACTTCCTCTGGCAGGACTACCTCGATGCCATCGGGGAGAGAGGTCTCGAGGACTGCCGTTGGACTCCCTGCTACGACTGCGGGGCCTGCACCGACAGCGGGGTCGAGCATGTAGTTGCGTCGTCGACGCCGCCGGCGGGTGGGAGCCAGGGAACGGGCCAGGATTTGTCCCGGGGAGGGGCGGTACCGGTCAGACTTCTTCCGACTGTCCGCCTCGAAGAACAGATACTCGCGGTATCTGGGCTACCGTCGGCCGCTAATCCCTGAATTTCGAGGTACCACCGGAGGCCAGATCGGGCCGCCGAAAGGTGGGTCGCTCCTATCGGGGTCGGTACCTTCCTAAAATCTCCCTATGGCGCCCCTGAGCAGAAGCATCAGCTTGTACAAGCCAAATGCCCCAGCTTGCGCGCCATCGGGAAAAGAAAACACCCGCCCGATCCCTCGGGCCGGTGTCGGAGTGCCCGTCAAATGCGAATCTGCATCAGTTGGACGCGAAATTCCTGGTCACAAGGTTAGGAGAATTCGCTGAGAATCCGTTTCAGATACGCCAAGCTCGGCAGGATCCGCTGGACGAGTCAACGTGACGTCGCGCGGATGTGGGAGCGAGCCCTCAGGCGAGTGGCCATTCCGGTGGCCCAGACCTCAGGGTTCTCTCCCAGGCCGAAGCTGAGCTTCGGCCTGGCACTGCCAACCGGTGCCGAGTCACTGGCCGAATATCTCGACGTCGAGCTTGCAGAACCCGTCTCGGCGTCGGAGGTGTCGGCTCGCCTCGAGGGCCAGTTCCCGACGGGCATCTACATAACGGCCGCCGCAGAGCTGGAGGCTCGCGGCAGCTCGCTTCAGCAGGATGTGACGTCCTGCACGTGGGAAATCGAAGTCCCAGAGACAAGACCCGATGAGCTCAGAGACGTCGTGAATGCGGCACTTCAAGCCTCTTCGTTGCCGGTCAGAAGGCAACGCAAAGGACGCGAAGAAGACGATGACATCCGCGAATCGGTGAAGGAACTTTCAGTTTTGGAAGACGGACCAACCAGCTTACGGGCCGCACTTGCGACGCGTCCGAGGGGAGTCCGGCCTTCCGAATTGGGTCGCGCCCTTGGAATAGAGCTCGGCCTTTCATGCAGAACTCATCAGTGGATCGAAAGCGAAGGCCCCAACGAGGAGCCTTTGGTGGCAGATGCGGCCCGGCTTCACGAAGCCCTGGAGCGTGCGTCTTGAACAGTTTTAGAAGGGAATCCCCCAATGTCCGACACCCCTGCCGCGGGAGCGGCAAAGACATCTACGGGACAGGTCTCCCGGGAGTCTGACCAGGAAAATCCGACACAGAAACCGATCACAGAAGGAATCAAAACAGTAGGAATTAACGAACAGGAGCAGCCCTCCGGCGCGGCGAACGATGCCGCGATGATCGCCGAAGACGAAGGTGCTACGGGTGTTCCGCGGATCGGAGAAGTCCGTCCCCCGAACGGAGGAAAGCCGCGCATCGGAGATGTCCGACCTGCTCGTGCGCCTGCTCCGGATCCCCCCCAGTCGGAAGCTGCTAGCAAACCGAGGCCTACGGCTCAAAGGCGCCAGACGCAGTCGAGGCTCGACGTGCCGGCCCCGGCAAAGCCGCAAGTGGAGAGATCCATTGTCGTTGTTGAGTCTGTGGCCGACTCGCCCGACGAGGACGATTCTGAAACGACCTCCACCAAGCAGGGTGCCAGAACCCGTAGGAGAAGCGGCCGCGAACGGCGTGGCAAGGCGGTCGGCAGGTACCTGATGTGCGTGCACGTCCGTCCTCACGCGACACAGATAGCGGTGTTGGAGGGGCGGTCGCTGGTCGAGCACTTCGTCTCGCGTGCAGCCGACGACACGAGCCAAATAGACGGCAACATCTACCTCGGCAGAGTCCAGAACGTTCTCCCCGGGATGGAGGCCGCGTTCATCGACATCGCCACTCCGAAGAACGCCGTCCTGTACCGGGGCGACGTCCGATACGACAAGGAGGACGTCGAGACCCAGTCGTCCTCCGCTTTGCGTATCGAGCAGATGCTGAAACCCGGACAGATGATCGTCTGCCAGGTGACGAAGAACCCGATCGGCGCAAAGGGGGCCAGGCTCACCCAGGAAGTCTCGCTACCGGGTCGCTTCGTCGTCATGGTGCCGAATTCGTCCGCCTTCGGGATCTCAAAGCGGCTGGACGACACCGAACGTCGCCGGCTCAGGAAGATCGTTGACGAGATCCGACCGTCCGGGCACGGACTCATCGTCAGGACGGCCGCCAAAGGGGCGAGCGTCGAAGAGCTCCGTCACGATGTCAAGCGACTGAGTGCTCAGTGGGACGTGATCGCGGCCGACGCCAGGAACACGAGCTCGCCGAGGCTTCTCTACCGCGAGCCTGACCTGGGGGTAAGGATCGTGAGGGAAGAGCTCAACAACGAGTACCGCGCCGTCATCATCGACGACCTCGACCTGTACAACCAGGTCCGCGACTATGTGGCCGGGGTCAACCCTGAGCTCGTAGAGCGGGTAGAGCATTACGACACGAAGGTCGAACCGCTCCCTCTGTTCGAGCGGTACCACGTACACGAACAGCTCCACAAAGCCCTCGACCGTAAGGTATGGCTGCCTTCGGGCGGATCGATCATCATCGAACGGACCGAGGCCCTGACCGTCATCGACGTGAACACCGGCAAAAACGTCGGGACTTCGAATCTCGAAGAAACTGTTTTCCGCAACAACCTCGAAGCTGCGGAGGAGATCGCACGCCAGCTCCGGCTTCGTGACATCGGGGGCATCATCGTCATCGACTTCATTGACATGGAGATTCGGGAGAACCGAGACAAGGTCGGAGCCTCTCTGCGCTCGGCTCTCGCCCGTGACAAGACCCGCACCCAGGTGTACGAGATATCTGACCTCGGGCTGGTCGAGATGACCCGTAAGCGGGTCTCGGAGGGACTGGTCGAGTCGTTGTCCACCACCTGCACCGTGTGTGGCGGCAAGGGGATCATGCTTGACGAGTCGCTTCTCTGATCAGTCGGCGGCTCGTTTCGCGCTTAGGTGCCCCGCCAGGTAGGATGGTCTGCTCATGTATGCAGTGATACGTACCGGTGGGAAGCAGGAACGGGTGGCCGAGGGCCAGCTGGTCCGCGTCGAGCGCCTCGGCATTGCCGAGGGGGAGGACGTGAAGTTCGACCCGATCCTGGTGGTTGACGGCGGGAGGGTGCTCGCCACCCCTGACGAGCTGGGCGGGGCTGTCGTCTCGGCCCGGGTGGTCGGCTCGGAAGCGGGACCCAAGATCCGCGGCTTCACGTACAAGCCGAAATCCAACAACAGGCGCCGGTTCGGTCACCGTCAGCACTACGCCACGATCCAAATCACGTCGATAACGGCTCCCTGACGGGATCCGGTCAGGGAGAGTAGAGATGTCCAAGACCAAAGGTGGGGGTTCGACCCGAAACGGGCGCGACTCGAATGCCCAGCGCCTTGGCGTGAAGGTTTTCGATGGCACCACTGTCACGGCTGGTTCGATCATCGTCCGCCAGCGTGGAACTCGGTTTCACCCAGGTCAGAACGTTGGCCGTGGGGGAGATGACACCCTGTTCGCCCTCGCCGAGGGCAAGGTGAAGTTCGGGAACCGCAAGGGCCGCCGCCTGGTCGACGTGGTCACCTCGGGCGACTGAGCCCTTTTCGTGGGGCCTCGGTGTCCTACGTAAGACCGCTTCACAGAGCCTCGTAGCATTTATCTGATGTCAGGCTTTGTCGACGAAGCACAAATCCATGTGAAAGCCGGAAACGGTGGAGCGGGGTCTGTGTCCTTCCGCCGTGAAGCCCATGTCTCCAAGGGCGGTCCCGATGGAGGCGATGGAGGCAAGGGCGGCGACATCTGGCTTGTCGCCGACACCGGCGCCGCGTCGCTCCTCGGCTTCAGGGACCATCCCCATCGGAGAGCCATTGACGGGACCCACGGCGCGGGAAAGCAGAAGCGGGGCGCCAACGGTCCCGATCTCGAGGTGAAGGTCCCCGTCGGAACCACGGTCCGCACCCTCGACGGCACCGGCATTGCGGACCTCAGCTTCGTAGGCGACCGTGCTCTGGTCGCACGGGGGGGCAGGGGCGGCAAGGGCAACGCCAGGTTCCTCTCAAACAGGCGCCGGGCACCCGCTTTTGCCGAACAGGCCGAAATAGGTGAAGAGCATTGGCTCGACCTGGAGTTGAAGCTCGTCGCTGATGTGGCCCTGGTTGGTTTCCCCAATGCCGGTAAGAGCACCTTCATCTCTGCAGTTTCGGCGGCCAAGCCGAAGATCGCTGACTACCCGTTCACGACACTCGAGCCTCACCTGGGCGTAGTCGTCACAGGCCGGTCGGGGGACGAGGTCGAATTCATCATCGCCGATGTCCCCGGTCTGGTGGAGGGTGCCGCGGAAGGCCGCGGGCTGGGCCATCGCTTCTTACGTCATGTCGAACGGGCCCGGGTCCTGCTGCTCATACTCGATCTGGCATCTGTTACAGAGAGTGTGCAGGAGCAGGAACAGATACTGCTCGGTGAGCTGTCGCGGTACAGGCCTGAGCTCCTGGACAGGCCGCGGCTCGCCTGCGGAACAAAGGCCGACGTGGCCAATCC
>JBAPRR010000420.1:0-8818 GCA_049281195.1 Acidimicrobiales bacterium | reverse complement strand
CCACAGCTCCATTGACTACATGTCACCGATGGAGTTCGAGGAGTTCTGGACCAACCAAGAAGCTGCGTGACGGTTGTCCGGTTTCGCGGGGGAAGCCCAGATCGCACTCTGCGATTAGCCATGCATCACGGAAAGTCCGGAAGCGATCGCATGTCCGGATCCACGGGACTCATGATGCCGACGGCGTTCCCGTCAGGGTCCTCGACGACGGCGTACCTGCCCCCCAAAACGCGTCGTACGGCTCCTGTTGTCCTCGGTACCCCGATTCAACGAGCTCGCGGTAGGTGGCATCTACCCGCCCCCGATGCTCGACTTTGAAACTGAGGACTCCCATTCCGCCCTGCCACCCTTGATTCCAGTGCCTGGCGAAGCTCACACTGTCGAAATCGATGTCGATCCCACCGCCGAGTTTGGCGTTGCGGTGATGGCCTTGCCACTCCGGATCGGTGTCGGGGATCGTCAGTCCGAGCTTTCGGTAGAAGGCGACGCTCGCCGCCATGTCGGATACGACAAGGTTGAACTGATCGGGTACGGGCTCGCTCATGTCCGTCTCCTCACCTCACCCTCGACCCTCTGCTGATGGCAGGTCGGGATTGATCCAATCCGGTTGACGCTTCTCGAAGAACGACTTGGCACCTTCAGCACTCTCGGGGCCGAGAAGGCTCTTCACCATCCCGATCCGGTCGTACAGGCCGTAGTACTGATCCAGTGTCCGTTTGATCTCGACGCGTGCATCAGGACCCGTCTTGCAACATTCGACAAGCACCGCTGTCGCCGTGTCCATCAATTGATCTTGCGGCACGACTCTGCTGATCAGCGCCCAGTCGACCGCTTCGGCCGCCGTCAGCGTTCGTCCGGTCAAAAGCAGATCGCGCGCTCTCGCCGGTCCGATCTGACGGCTCAGGATCTGTGCGTAATGCGTATCGGCGATACCGCGAAAGAGCTCCGGCGCCCGGAATGTGGCTCTGTCGCTCGCTACCGAAACGTCGGAGAGCATGGCGATCATCAGTCCGCCGCCCTGGCAGAGGCCGTTGACCGCGGATACGACTGGCTTCCTCGCCTGGCGCAGAGCGTCGAACGGGACGATGTCCATGAAGAGAAGACGTGACAGGTCTGCCCAATTGTCGTCGTAGCTGCCGCTCAGGTCTCCACCGGGCATGAAGACGTCACCCGAACCGGTGATGATCAGACCGGCAAGGTCGTCGCTCGCATCGGTGTGGTTCACCGCATACCTGATCCCGAAGTACATCGAAGGTGTCAGGGCGTTGCGCTTGGCAAGCCGGTCCACGACGCAACGCGCCAAAGGCCCGTGACGCTCGAAACGGAGATACGGGGTCCCGAGCCAATCCCCCTCAGGCGGCCGCCCCTGTTGATCGTTTGACATCAACCCGAGCTATCAACCAGGCGACGGCCAGTCAAGACCGAAAGCGGGTTGATGTGACTGCTTCCCGCCATAGTTGATATTTTATGCGAAATGCCTTCGGACCGCTGACATGGCGCTCGGCCGCAGGATTCTGCACGTCGATCTCTTATCATCTCGAGTGGGAAACCAGGAGAAGAGCCAACATGAAGGCTGAAGACCTCATTCTCGTGAGCGTGGACGACCATGTCGTCGAACCGCCGCACATGTTCGAAGGGCGAGTGCCGGAACGCTTCCGCGAGGCTGCACCCAGGATCGAGCACACCGAAAACGGTTCCGACGTGTGGATCTTCAACGGAAGCGTCATACCGAACGTCGGTCTCAATGCCGTCGCCGGTAGACCGAAGGAGGAGTACGGCGTGGATCCGACCTCCTTCGATGAGATGAGGCCGGGCTGTTTCGACGTCGACGAGCGAGTCAAGGACATGAACGCCGGCGGGGTGCTCGCGTCGATGAACTTCCCTTCCTTCCCTGGTTTCAGCGGACGTCTGTTCGCGGCCTGCGAGGACAAAGATCTCGCGCTCGCGGTGCTGCGGGCGTACAACGATTGGCACATCGATGATTGGTGTGGCAGTCACCCCGGAAGGTTCATACCGATGGCCCTCCCCGTTCTCTGGGATCCGGACCTGGCAGCGGCGGAGGTAAGAAGGGTCTCTGAAAAAGGTGTCCACTCGATCACCTTCACCGAGAATCCCGCCACGCTCGGGTACCCGAGCTTCCATTCCGAGCACTGGGATCCTCTTTGGAAAGCGGTCTGCGATACCGACGTGGTGGTCTCGATCCATCTCGGATCTTCAGGGAAGCTGGCCGTGACCGCGGCCGACGCGCCGATGGACGTCATGATCACCCTTCAGCCCATGAACATCTGCGCCGCGGCAGCGGACCTTCTGTGGTCGAGAGTGATAAAGGAGTACCCGGACATCAAGTTCGCGTTGTCGGAGGGGGGAACCGGGTGGATCCCCTACTTTTTGGACCGGCTCGACCGGACCTACGACATGCACCACCTGTGGACCGGGCAGGACTTCAAGGGCAAGATCCCGAGCGAGATCTTCCGTGAACACTTCCTCACCTGCTTCATCGCCGACAAGGTGGGCGTGGAACTTCGCCACATGATCGGGATCGACAACATCGCCTGGGAATGCGACTACCCGCACTCGGACTCTTCATGGCCCGAAGCCCCGGAGGAACTTGCGGAAGTGGCCGCAGACGTCCCCGATCCGGAGCTTGCGAAGATCACTTACGAGAACGCATGTCGCTGGTACTCGTTCGATCCCTTCGCCCACCGCTCCAAGGAACGCTCAACGGTGGCCGCTCTGCGCAAAGAGGCAGAGGGTCACGACGTTTCTATCCGGTCGATGGACAAGGGCCGTTTCGAGCGCAGGCCGGCGATGGCTCTCGGAGAGCTGGCCAAGCAAGCGACCGCGTAGGCGGTCCGACCTCATCTGTTCTCAGGCAGCTCCGGCGCAGCGGTGATCCTCGTGGGCGACCTGATCATCATGTGCTCGAGCCCGATCCCGGGACGTGCCAGCAGGGTCGCCAACACGTCGAGCAGAACGTGGGCCAGGTCGTCTGCTTCCATGAACCGCTCTTGAAAAAGGCCTTTGGCCACCCACTCCGAGATGGCCCACGTCAACAGTTCCGGATCGAAGTGGTCCCCGAATTCGGTCGGCCAGGTTGCCCCGATCGACGCGCAACAGAACCGGATCTCGGGATGCTCGGTCCTCCACGAGTTCAGTGACTCCTCCAAAGCAGCCTTGGAAGATCCGTAGGCGCCGAGACCGGTTCGCGGCCTACCCACCGTCTCCGAGGAAAGGACCATGACGACCGCGTCTCGAGCGAGGCGAGGCAATGCTGCGGCAATGACGTGGTTCGCGCCTGAGACATTCGTCGCGAAGACGTCGGACCAATCTGCGGCAGTCGTGTCCTTCATCATGCGCAGCGGCGCATACCCGGCCGTGTAACAGATCGCATCGATCTCGCCCAGAGCCTCTGCAGCGGCACCCATCAGGGACTCGCAGCTTTCGGGCTCGCGGACGTCAACCGCGACTGCCGATCCGCCTCCAGCTTCGGTGACCAGATCCTCGAGTCGGTCGATACGACGCGATGCCGCCACCACGACAGCACCCTGTTGTATTGCCTTCTTCGCCAGGGCTCGGCCGATGCTCGCAGAAGCTCCCACGACCACAATCCTGCGGCCCTGGATCCCTTCAGGCGACATTCGCATAACGTATATCTTTCGCCCCAGAGGGCGACCGGCTACCTCTGAACTGGTCGACGCACCCGACGGCGTCCAGAGGACGACCTTGGCTTGAAGTTCGCGCCTTGAGACACCCCACGCGGTTGGATGGTCTCCGAGACCAGCCGAGCCGCATCCCTCTGCCGGCGTTGATCGACTCTCTCAGTGCCACGCGGGTCGGCAAGGGCGAGCGCCTGCACGTCCGGCGAGGAGATCGAGTGAGCCAGGCCGAGCTTGCGCTGAATGAGTTTTGTTCCGGCGAGGTTCTCCCGTCCGACAAGGGACACGACGGTGCCGTCAAGACCCGCCCTTCCCGTGCGACCGGCCCGGTGCAAGTAGTCAGTGTGGTCAGCCGGCGGGTCGTAGTGAACCACCAGAGGAACAGCGTCGACATGAATCCCTCGCGCCGCCACATCTGTGGCGACGAGAACGTCCAGTCGACCGTCGCGGAACGCGGCGAGCGCCCGTTCGCGCTGGCTCTGGCTCCTGTCGCCATGGATCGCGGCCGACCTGAGGCCGGATTTCCCGAGCTTGTCGGAAAGCCGGTCGGCTCCACGCTTGGTGCGGCAGAAGACGATCGCAGGTCCACGGGCGCCGACGGCCTCGGCAGTGACAGCGATCCGGTCTGAGTGCTCCACCCGCCAGAAGTGATGAGACACCTCTCCTTGGTCGGCTTCGGTCCCTGCGACATCGTGGCGAGCTGGGTTGCGCTGGTAGTCGCGAACCAGCTTTTCGACAGGGCCCTCGAGGGTGGCAGAGAACAAAAACATCTGGCGCTGCGAACGCGTGAGATCGATGAGGCCGCGTACGGCGGGCAAAAAGCCCATGTCCGCCATGCGGTCTGCTTCGTCGACGACAACCATCGACACGTTCGACAGGTCGATCGAACGGCGCTGCACCAGGTCATCCAGTCTTCCCGGGCACGCGATGACGATGTCGACCCCGCGCCTCAGGGCTGAGAGCTGGCCCCCGTATCCCACTCCCCCGTATATCGATGTCACCCGCATATCAATTGCTCTGGCGAGGGGAAGAATGTCGCTCTCGATCTGGGCTGCGAGCTCTCTGGTCGGAACGAGCACGAGCGCTGATGGCACCCGGCGGTCACGCTTGTCAGCCGCAGGCATGGCCTCGAGGCGCGACAGGATGGCCAAACCGAATGCGAGCGTCTTGCCTGAGCCCGTCGGGGCCTTGCCGCAGACGTCACGACCGGCAAGGGCATCGGGAAGGGTGGCGGCTTGAATAGGAAACGGCGTGGTGATCCCACGCTCGGACAGGACCTTGTAAAGGGCCTGCGGAACGCCCAGATCACGGAATTGGACGGGCGCGTCCAGGGTTGAAGAAATAGTCACGAAACTCCAGTCGGTCAAGAGGCAGTAATGGCCGACTCGAAAAATGTCTCGTGGGCCTGGTCGGCACACCTCCAGCCGACCCGCGCGGAAGATCCCGCGCTGTTCGACAGTGTAGCCGACATTTGACCTGGACCTTTACATCCGCCCTGCTGGGCGCCCAGGCAAGGTGACGGGGGCTGTTTGCCGTCTCGATCCTGGCCTCTCGGCCCGGGTGACTATAAGTATCAGCTCGCTGAGGTCTCCGCGAAGCTTCGAGCTCCCGACGACCCGGTGTAAGAACCGACGGCCATGCACGGAGCTGTAGACCCCGATGACCAGCATGAAACTGCGCTGAGACCGACAGCCGTGGCCCCGGCTGGAACAGGAGTCGTCTCCATCCTCCAAGTCGATCCATCCCACGCCTGCACGAGTGCGGCAGGAGACGAGGGGGAGGAGGTGTAGTACGAGCCGACGACTGTGCAGGCAGATGAAGACACGCAGGACACGCCTGTCAATGACGAACCAGAGGAGCCCTCGGGTTCTGAAGGCGAGTTTATTTGCCAGCTCGTTCCGTCCCAGATCAAAGCAACCTCCTCAGTTGTCCCCGAAGCAGTTGCATTGGACCCGACCGCGATGCATGAGCTTGCGGAGGCACACGAAACCGCTGTGATGGTCATGGAGGTGGAGCCGTCAGGCGTGGGAAGTGTTTCAACTTTCCATGAGCCGCCCTTCGATCTTTCCGCCAGCGGGGTGGTGTCTCCTGAGGAGTTCGTGTACGAACCGATAGCGACACAGTACGGAGCACTGGAACACGAAACAGCCGTGAGCATGGTCGCAGTGGCACCAGGAGGAATCGCGGGACTTTGGCTTTCCCACGATGAGCCGGCCCACGCCTCGATTAGTGCCGTGCCCATCTCGTTACCACCGACCGCTATGCATGCCGTTGCGTAGCACGACGCTCCTTCGAGTTCACCCGGATCCTCGCCAAGGGTGGTGCCGTCAGACCACGCGCCAGATTCGCTCGATTCGGCCACCCATGGGAACCCCGGATCCGGTTCGCCGCTTGCAGTCCAAGTGCCGCTTCCGACAGCTACGCATTCTTCCGATCCCGGCTCGCACGAGACCCCATTAAGCGAACTCGGGTATTCATTTCCTTCAGAAGCATCACCTTGGGTTGACTGAATAGACCACGCACTCCCGTTCCAGCCATCAATGCCAAACGAACCCACGGAGTAACACGTTTCGGAGTCCGGGCACGAAACTGAGTCGAGGCTTCCACCAAGAGACTCTTCGACTTCGGGAGAGGTCTGAGAGGCCCAAGCATTCTCCGACCACTGCTCAGCCACCACCTGGTCGTTACCGTTTGGTTGTGTCTTGTCGCCGGCTGCTACACAAAAGAGGGATGCGCCCGAGAGGCATGACACTCCCTGTAATGAGGGCTGTGTCGAGCCTGCCGGTTGGCCCAGGGTGTCCAAAGTCCAGTCCGTACCACTCCACGAATCGGCGAAAATGCCAGACGTGCCGCCGGTCGAGTAATCGCCTACCGCTTTGCAGGCTTTTATGGAAGCGCACGACACTGCGGACAGAGAAGCATCCACTGAACCAACCGGTTCCGGGGTTGCTTCAATCTTCCAGGTAGAGCCGTTCCAGAATTCCGCGAGGGCACCGGAAGACGACCCACTCGAGTACGTCCCGACAGCAATGCACTTCGTCTGTGTGCACCAGGAACTAGTGAGCGAACTCGAACTTGAACCCTGTGGGGCCGGCGGGAAGACCGCGTTCCACGCAGAGCCGTTCCAAGTTTCAACAAGTGCCGCGCCATCAGACGATCCGACAGCAGTGCAGCTGATCTCTGACGAGCACGATATTCCGGAAAGCAATCCCCCGGACGACAGCGCGGGAGTCTGCTGAACAGTCCAGGTCGTTCCGGTCAGTTCCTCCACGAGGGGCTCTTGCGCCTGGGAGTCATCCCAACCTGCAGCCATACAGAACGTTGCGGACAGGCACGACACAGATGTCAGATCGTTAGTTTCGCCCCCTTTGGGAGTTGTCATGACCGTGAAGCCCGACTTGTTCCATTTTGCGGCCAGGGGCGAATATGGAGCCGTGTTTGCGTACCCCAATGATCCAACCACGATGCACTGGTGCGGGGAGAAGCACGAGATTCCATTGAGCAGCGCAGCATCTTGATAGTTCTCGACGTTTCCCAACGGCCCAAGCGCCTGGTACGACCACTTTCCTCCTGACCAGGATCCGATCAGAGGTTCCTCGGATTGCGCGGGTATTCCCAAATCAATGTAGGTACCAACGCCCGTGCAACTCGTGGCCGACGAACACGAGACTCCATTCAGTACGCTCGACTCTTCGACCCCTTGTGGCGTCTTTTCGATCGTCCAGGTTGGCGTTCCTTGTTCAGCTGAGGCTGGGTGGCCGGTTCTAGCTGCAACTGCTCCGCTGGCCGAACCTGACACCCACGCTAAAGATAGAAAAACAGTGCTGACCGCAACCACAATCGCCAAACGACTGGCCGAGCTGCGAAAGATTGATCGCACATAGAACATTCCGCCTCCTTGCTGTCGGTCAGGTCCAGCCTCGTCGGAACATTATCGCCGCTGCCGCATCACAACTCGTTGGCATACGCGTCGTCATGCGGACCGACATGTTGATTCTCCTACATCACCATTCGCGACGCGCAGGAACCTTGCATAGCGAACGCTTGGCATGCGTACATTTCGTGAATTGACAAAACCCCTCAAAGCACCAGATATCAGCAAAGTTGAGAGTGCCGCATCGAGGCTCTGAGACGATGACCTCGCCAGGAGAAACGACCGCGTCAGCGAATGAGTATCGGAACCTCTTTGTAGCCTCGCACCGTGCTCGTATGAAGCCGTACGGCCTTCTCGTGGTCGACCTTCCAATGTGGGAAGCGGGCCAACGTCTCTTCGAGGGCGATCCGGCCTTCGAGCCGTGCGAGTGCCGCCCCGAGACAGAAGTGGGGGCCTATCCCGAACGACACGTGCTGATCGAAGTGCCTGTTGATGTCGAAACGATCTGGATCCGGAAAGGCCCTCTCGTCGCGTCCGGCCGACCCGGTCAGGAGGAGAACCTTCGAATCTGCCGGGATCACCTCGTTGTGGAGCTCGACCTCCCTACTGGTCCAACGGCCCTGCACCGGCGACGGCGACTCGTAGCGCAGCAATTCCTCGACCGCGTTCGGAATGAGAGACGGGTCGGCAGCCAACTGAGCGCGTTGATCGGGGTACTCGTCCAAAACAACCGCAGCCCATCCCAGCATCCGGGCAACGGTCTCGGTTCCCGCGCTTATGAGCAGATTGCCGAAGCCGCTTGCCTCTTCGTCGGTGAGCCGCCTGGTGGATTCTCCATCTGTAGCCATCTCTGCTTCGGTCAAGGCGGTGAGGAGGTCGTCGCGTGGATTGCTCCTTCGATCCGCGATCTGCCCTTGGAGGTACTCCACCAACTCCATCTGCGCGGCGAATGAGACGTCGTTGATCATCCCGACTTCGGGCTCGATGTAGAAGACGGTGTCGATCAGATGCAGCACCCGGGGCCGATCGGACTCGGGCACGCCCAGCAGTGATGAGATGACCCTGGAGGGAAGCTGCGCTCCGAAGTCCTTCAGATAGTCGAATCCTTCGCCTCCCACTTGAGGATCGAGTTGCTCGCGGCAGATGTGGCGAATTCGCTCCTCGAGGGCGGCGACCCTGCGCGGAGTGAACGCTCTGGACACAAGGGCCCTCATCGAATCGTGCTGTGGGGGATCCATGAAGATGATGAGTCCGGCCATGTGCGCGAGGTCCGCACCCATCAGCTCTA
>JBAPRR010000419.1:0-1639 GCA_049281195.1 Acidimicrobiales bacterium | reverse complement strand
TTCCGGGGGTGAGCGGCGGAGGTTTCAGTTCTAGAAACATTCGTCCCTGCGGCACATCGAAGATGACGACACGAAAATTCTGCAGGATCCCGTTGCCGATCGCTCCCGGCAGCTTCTGCTCCGCTGCCGCCGTTTCATTCTGGGCCAAATAATCCACTGCCACGTTGTGGGTTTCCGCATCGCCGATAAAAAACGAATTGATGCTGCCCAGCGCTACTGGATAAAATCCGTTCAATCCAAACGCCAGCCCGGAGACCGAATGCTGCCGGCTATCCTGCAGTTCCAGCTGACGAACATATTGGTCGTACAGCATCATTGTCGCATCACTTCCCGTATCCACCGCCAAGTCAACGCTGTAACGCACCAGGCGATCGCATCCCAGCGTAATGGGAGTAATCACGAAGTCACGACTCGGCTTCAACGCCAGTTCTACGCCATTCCCGCGATAGATATATCCGTCCGTTGGAAAGAGGGTCAGAAGCTTTTTCTGAAAATCGACCTTCACCACAAAGTTGCGCAGAAATGGATATCCCAACATGCCGTCGGTGGGATGACCGAAGTGCTGTTCGAACCGGTTCAGGTCAATCACCGCCATCACCTGCGCCACCTGGACCGAACCGATCGTGGCATTGATGCGTTCTTCCGGAGCGACATACACGGGGGCATCGCCAAATCCGACGTTCTTCTCCTGCTGCAATGTAACCGGCTGCATCCCGAGCAGCTTCGAGGTTCGCAGGTTCAAAATATTTCGATTCGCCCCGCTGTCCAGCATAAAGATGAATCCCGGCTTGCCCTGCAGTGCAACCGTCACATAAATATGTCGTCGAAAATACTCAAACGGTATCGTAATCCCGGCAGCCGGTGCCTTTGAATGTCGTAGCCCCATCTCAGGCTTGGGTTTTGGCTGCAACGTGCGTGATGGATCGGCGTGCGGCATCACGCACAGCATCGCTGCCAGCGTGAAAAATATTCTTCCCCTCATGCCGTTCTCCTCCAGAAAGCCGGGATCACAATTTGCCCCGCGCTTGCCTCACGGAATCGCGGGGACCGCCGG
Source organism: Acidimicrobiales bacterium (assembly GCA_049281195.1). Taxonomy (GTDB): domain Bacteria; phylum Actinomycetota; class Acidimicrobiia; order Acidimicrobiales; family CAVXTF01; genus JBAPRR01. Next base: position 585 of record JBAPRR010000419.1, on the reverse strand, counting down.
TCGATTCGCCGACATCTGGTTCACGGGATTCATCTCTAGAATGATATGACCCCGCCGCACATCAAAAACGACCTTGCCGAATTGATCGAGCAGCGATGTACCGATGACTCCGGCAAAGCCTGTGCGCGTAGCGCTCGGTTCGCTCAGCATTTTAAAAACGATCAGATGGCTGGCTTCGGTGCTACCCATCAGCAGCGAATTCAACACCCCATACTGCATCGCAAAATATCCTCCCAGCCCGTATGCCTGCTGCTGAGCCTTGGAAGGAAAAATTCCCTCCATGTGAGCGCCATGGACGAACTGCGGGTACAGCAACAGCGTCACATCGCTGCCTGTGTCCACCTCTACCTCAATCTGTCGCTCGGTGTGGTCCACCATGCTTACCATTACCGGGATGGAGGTCGCATGCGATCGGCTGGTCAAATAAAGCGTGTCGCCTGGACCTCGATAGGAGTATTTCTTCGACGGCATCAGGGTGAGCAGATGCTTATTGAAATCGAGCTCTACAACAAAATTCTGCAGAAATGGGAACCCAAGAATCCCATCGATGCGATGCCCAAAGCGATGTTCGAGGTCGTTGAGATC
>JBAPRR010000418.1:0-4571 GCA_049281195.1 Acidimicrobiales bacterium | reverse complement strand
AGCCGTCTCCGATGTACATAGCAACTTGATCGGTGACGGACGTAGCTTTTCCGTTCGCCCAATGGACAACGAATTTTCCTTGCATCAAGTCCTGCATTGAAAATGCACCGGAACCGCCCGTATTGGCGAAATCGGAACAACCGCTCAGAACAACATCCCCGGCGTTGTTGTCGCCCTTGCTCAGGTGGCTACACGAAACCGTTCCGGATGTCGCAGAAGCTGGACCGGTGAATGTGACAAGGACTGAAAGCACGACCGCAATGGACAACAACATGAGCTTCGTGCGACGCATGTTTGCCTCCGGTATCCGTTAGCCCTACCACCAATTGTCAGGTGTGCACCTATTGACGGGACGCTACACCCACATGTTTCGTCAGACTTCGCCCGCCTCGGTGCACCTCAAGTCGGTCCCCAACTGTCGGGCACGGTTCCGTCGATCACCAGATCTGCATTCTCGGCCGGATGCTCAAGCCGAACGTATTCATCCTCTTCCGCCATCCATGACTCCCATAGCGGGAGCGCGTCAGCACCGTCCCTTTCAAGACCTCGCCTCAACCTGACTTCGCGCGGCGTCTCGACCCAGATCGTGTAGGAGAGATACGGGCGGAACGCCTGGCGCGAAGAGGAGACGCCCTCGAGAATCAGGAACTCCGCAGGTGCGACATGGCGCCATTCGGCGAGCCTGCGTTCGACCCAGTCGTAACGCTGATACGTCGCCACGTGATTGTCCGACAACGGAACGAGGATCTGTTCGACGAGTCTCGGCCACCAGTCGATCGGCACATCCCAGCTCGCGAAGTCGTCTGTGTGGACGATCGGCATAGCGACTAATTGGGGAGAGGTGGTCAATCGGGAAGAAGCGGCCAAGGCAGTAGACAGGGTCTCTGCGAGAGTGCTCTTCCCGGCTCCTCCGAGCCCGTCGATTGCGATGATCCGCGACGTCATCCCGCCGGGGGCAACGGACCCGCGGATTGCACGGACGAGCGATTCGATCCGGCTCAATCAGGCTCGATCCGGCGCAATCGGGTTCAATCGGGTTCAATCGGGTTCAATCAGGCGCCACGAGCGTGTACCCGACGCCGGGAGAAGTCCTGAGCAGTCTCCCGCCGTCGTCGCCCAGCTTTCTGCGCAACCGGTAGATGTAGACCCGCAGGTACTGCGACTCGGTGCCGTAGCCGTGACCCCACACCTGCTCGAGGATCATCCGCTGCGTGCACAGCTTGCCGGCGTTACGCGCCAGGAAAGCGAGCAGCCCGAACTCGCGGCTGGTCAGCTCGATCGGCTCGCTGTTCATCCACGCCTGGTGGTGAACAAGGTCGAGACGTAGGTCTCCGACCTCGAGCTCCTGCATATCGTCGGAAGGACCGGGCCGCGACACGTGGCGCAGGGCGGCGCGGATGCGGGCCTGGAGCTCCTCCATACCGAACGGCTTCGTCACGTAGTCGTCAGCACCACCGTCGAGCGCGGCCACCTTTCGCTGCTCGCTTCCAGCCGCGGACAACACGATCACCGGCACGTCGGTCCACTGCCTTATGCGGCTGCACACATCGAGACCGTCGATGTCGGGAAGCCCGAGATCCAACAACACGACATCGGGTTTATCGACCGCAGTTCGCGTAATCCCGCCCGAACCGTCGCCCGCGGTTATGACCTCGTGGCCCTGAGCGGACAGGCTCACGCTCAGCGCCCGTAACAGAGCACGGTCATCGTCGACCACCAAGACCTTTGCCATCAAGACATCCTCAGGACGCGGCCACGAGAGCTTCCGCCCTCGGGAGATCGAAGACGAAGCAGGCGCCACCGGAAGGGACGTCCTCGAGCCAGATGTGCTCGCCGTGCGCTTCGACGAATGCCTTGGCGATGGCGAGGCCGAGTCCGGCACGGCCTCCCGCGTCGCGCCGGGAGAACATCTCGAACAGTCCCTCACGCTCAGAGCGTGGGACGCCGGGACCGTGATCCTCCACCGATATGCGTACGGCCTTCGGTACCGCGAGCGCTCGGACGGTGACCTGGGTCCCGTCCGGCGCGAACCGGGCCGCGTTCTCGAGCAGGTTGGCGAGAGCCTGCGCCACCAAGACGCGATCGACGTCGACGAGCGGAAGCTTGTCGGGCACCTCGACGCGCAGATTGGTGGGGCCGTCGTCAGAACCGAGAGCGCCCGTGGCGTCCTCGATGACGTCTCCGACCTCCACCGCCTGCAGGCGCGGTTCGAGCGCGCCGGCCTGGATCCGGGTCATGTCGAGAAGGTTGGTCACGAGCCTGTCGAGGCGATCGGCTTGCGCCTCTACCAAACCGAGCAACTCCCCCTGTTCCGGTAAGGACAAGTTGGACCCGTCAGACCGAAGGCTCGAAACAGCGATCTTGATGGTCGCGAGCGGTGTGCGCAGGTCGTGGGACACCGCCCCGACCAGAGATTGGCGCAGACGGTCCACCTCCTGAAGCGCCCCCACGTGAAGCGCCGTCTCACGAAGCTGGGCACGCTCCAACGCCAGGGCGAGATGGTTGGCGAAAGTCTTCAACAGGTCGCGGTCCTGCCACACGTCCGGACCGTCGTGAAGCACCAACAGTCCGATCGGGCGCCCCGGCGTCGACAGCGCCACCGCACGGATTTCGGCGCGCCTTCCGTCCATGGCGGTCCCGAGATCGACAGCCATCTGTGACGACGCCAATGAAGCGAGCTCGGTTTCGGTGAACGCGTCGCCGGTGGCCGCGGCCACTTCGAGCTTGTCCTCGACCGGCAGCAGCAGAGCCACTCCTCTGGTGCCGAACACCGACTTGACCGTACTGACGACCGTTCTGACCAGATCCTCCACGGAGCGGTCCTCCACCAACAACTCGGAGAGCTCGAACAGCCGCCTGGCTTCTGACTCGTGCACCGCGGCCTGGTTCCTGGCCTTGTCGAGCGCATCGACGAGACGCACCACGATCACCATCACCACCGCGTACACGACGAGCGTCACCCAATACTGGGCGCTGGCTATCCGTAGCGTGCCATACGGCGGGATGAACAGGACGTCGAAGGCGACCGATCCGACGACCACGGCCAGGCTTCCGGCGAACACACCCCCGACGATGGTGGCGGCGACTACCGGGATCACGAGAACGAGGCCGGGGGTGGCTACGGCCAGATGGTCACGCAACGGGACAAGAGCGGCAGCCACCACCGCGATCAAACCGATCGCAACTGCCGAACCAGTCACATTCCGACGCACCGAGATCATCCGCCTCTTCTCACATCCCGGTAACCGATAAAGCCAGCGTAGCGGGCGACAACGGAGCACCGGACGAGAAACCCGCGGGCATCTGTCGGAACCTCGGGAATGGCACAAAACAGCACCGTTTACACGTTTTTGACGCGGAGCGACGTGTCGTCCACACCCTGTTCACGACGGTCCTGGCAGTCTCACATGCATGGGTGATTTTCTCTCGATAGTCGGGATCATCGTTTTTGCAATGGTGATGCTCGGCCTGATCTGGGCGCTGGAGCGGGTATGACCGTCACGCAGGGCATCCTTCTCGCCGTCTCGGTGATCATGTTCATCTACTTGGGCATCGCGATGTTCAAGCCCGAGTGGTTCTGAGCGGGCGGTAGCACTCGCGATGGGCTTCTTCATCACGATCGTCACGCTCGTAATCGCGCTCGGTCTCACCTGGCGCTACCTGGGCTCGTACATGGCTGCGGTCTTCGGCGGCCGTGTCCATTACTTCGGCTGGCTCGAACGGCCCATCTACCGGGCTTTGGGAACCTCGCCCGAGCAGGAGCAGACCTGGAAGAGGTATGCCGGGTCGCTAGTCATCTTCTCGGCAATCTCGTTCGGGGTCACCTACCTGATCCTCCGCATCCAGGGCTCGCTACCCATGAACCCGCAGCACCTGGGAGCGGTCCCGCCAGCGTTGAGCTTCAACACCGCCGCCTCGTTCCTTACGAACACCAACTGGCAGAACTACGGCGGTGAGACGACGATGTCGTACTTCACCCAGATCGGCGCGCTGACGGTTCAGCAGTTCGTCAGCCCCGCTGTCGGCATCGCCGTGGCCATCGCCATGGTGAGAGGCTTCGTCAAGCGCAACGATGCCACCATCGGGAACTTCTGGGTCGACGTCACGCGCTGCATGCTCTACATCCTTCTTCCTGCGGCCTTTCTGTTCGGGATCGTCTTCGTGGGGCAGGGCGCGGTCGACACATTGTCAGGCACCGTCACCGTCCACGACTTTTTGAACGGCGTGGTCCAGACGATCCCCCGGGGACCGATCGGGTTCATGGAGGCGATCAAACAGCTCGGGACCAACGGTGGAGGGTTCCTGAACGCGAATTCGGCCACCCCCTTCGAGAACCCGACCGCGCTCACCAACTGGTTGTCGATCTACCTGCTTCTATCCATCCCGTTCGCTCTCACCTACACGTTCGGGAAGATGGTCGGCAGCATCAAGCACGGCATGGCACTGCTCGCCGCGATGGTGCTTTTGTTCGGCATCTGGGTCGGATTCACCAGCTACGCGGAACACACGAACAACCCGGCGGTCGTGACGGCCGGGGTGCATTCCACGGTCGGGAACACGGAATGCAAGGA
>JBAPRR010000417.1:0-3268 GCA_049281195.1 Acidimicrobiales bacterium | reverse complement strand
GGTGGAGTCGGTGAAGGTGAGGACGGTGAAGGTGGAGTCGGTGAAGGTGGAGCTTCGCTGATCCTCGAGACCTCACCGTACGAGGTGTTCCGTTTCAGGCTCGGTCGTCGAAGTCCGGCCCAGTTGCGTGCGATGTCGTGGAGTGGGGACCCGACACCGGTTCTGGATCACATGGTGATCTTCGGACCGGAGCCCTACGACGTCATCGAATAGCAGCTGCAGGGACTACCGCGATCAGGATTCGGTCAAGCGAGCCCTCAGGTCTGCTTTCAGGACTTTTCCGGTGGCGTTGCGGGGAAGCTCGTTCACGAACTCGAACCTCCGGGGCACCTTGTAATCGGCGAGTCGTTCCGCAGCATGCGAACGCAGCTCGTCGTCCGAGACGCTCTCGCCGGGGACAACCACGATGAAAGCAGCGACGTCCTCTCCGAGCACTTTGTGTGGCATCCCGACAACGGCGGCATCCACAACCGCCGGATGATCGAACAGGACTGCCTCCACGTCGACGGCGTGGATGTTGTTCCCACCGCGGATGATGACGTCCTTCTTTCGTCCCACGATGTACAGGTACCCGTCTTCATCCACGCGGCCGAGGTCCCCCGAGTGCAGCCACCCGTCTCTCCATGTCCCCGCGGTGGCCTCCGGGTCTCTGTAGTACTCGCGCTCGCGGCCCTTGAGCCGGATCACCACCTCTCCGATCTCGCCGCGGTCGACCTCGTTGCCGTCTTCGTCGAGGAACCGGATCTCGAGTGGAGGTAGCGGCAGGCCGACGGATCCGATCCGTTTCAACGACTCACCCTTCGGCATCGCACAGTAAGCAGGACCGGCTTCCGTCATGCCGTAGCTGTTGGAGACGGCGGCTTCCGGCATGCGTTCTTGCATCGCAACGAGAGTTGCCGGCGGGAGAGGCGCGCTCCCGATAGCGCACAATTGGATGGAGGACAGGTCCGCGGTGTCGAAGTGGGGGTCGGCCACGATCAGCTGCGCCATGGAGGGAACGAGGAAGCACATGTTGGGCCGCAGTTCCTCGACCGCCCTGAGCCAGCGAGCCGCATCGAACTTCGGCTGGTACACACCTTCGAGGCCCAGCTGCATCGGGTTGTAGATGAACCCGATGCCGGCGAAGGTGAACATGGGGCTGGCGTGAATCCACCGCTGACCGGACCAGCTCGGATGGGGCTCGCCGGGGATCAGCGCGGCGTTTCTGTGCCGGATCGCCACACCCTTGGGCTTTCCGGTGGTGCCGGAGGTGTAGAGAATGTCGGCGAGGTCGTCGGGACCGACCTCGACCTGGAATGTCGAGGTGTCATCCACCCCGTGCTGACCCCAGCTGTGGGCCGGATCACCGGTCGGAGCGACGAGGACGATCGGCTTGTTGGTGAGTGTTCCGTCGCGGACCAATGCATTGCAGGCCTGACGGGCGTTTTCGACCAGGGTCGAGTCGCACAGAACCGCCCGTACCTCTGCGTGGCCGAACTGATGAACGAGCTCCGGCACTGCGAGCCTGGTGTTGGTGGGGACGGCGACGGCACCAGCCTTGTGTACCGACGAGTACCCGATGACCCACCGGAGCGCCTCTTCGGCGGGCATGTAGATGGCCACCCGGTCCCCACGTTCGACGCCGAGCTTCTGCAATCCCCGGCCGAGGCGGTTCGATTCGGACTCCCACTGGGCGAATGTCATCTGCCCGCCGTCGAGAATCGTGTAAGCGACATTGTCGGGGTAGACGCTCGCCATCGCCCGCAGGTGGTCGGTAAGCAGAGTCACTTTGGTTGCCATCCATCGAGGGTTACGCGGCGGCGGCTGAAGCGCCATCCGTCGGGGGTTCTTACGAGATCGTCCACGTAGCGGCCGGTTCCGACCAGTTTGGGGGTCTCTTTCTGCGTCGCGGGTCTCGAGACCACGAGGATGGTCACCACCTGGATCGCCTTGTCTTCTTCCACCTCGACGGTGGCATCAACGGTGACGTGCATGGTTCCCCACGGGGTGTGCTTGCACATATCGGTCAACCCTTCGCGGCCGACGGAGGTCGGTCCTCCCACAACCTCCATCCGACCGTCCTCGGTGAAAGTCTTGGCGAATTCCTCGGCGTCGCCGTCGTCGAAGAGCCGGCCGTAGCGGGCCGTCAGCTCCCGGATCTCAGCCCGGTCGATGAGCCAGCTGACGTCGTGCTCCACCGATCCCTCCCGCTCTCGGGCCCCCGCGGTCGCATGCGGCCCCCGCCTGTTTTCAGCGAATGCGACCCTACCAACGGCGGTGATGGGTGACCCAGAGCCCCGTGCCCAGCGGGAGGTGATCAGTTGGCCGGCTGTGCCTCGTCAGATTCCTGCCTCTCGAACTGCGTCTTGTAGAGCTCGGCATACAGGCCGTTGTTCGCGATGAGCTCGTGGTGGCGCCCATGCTCGACAATTCTTCCGTCGTCGATCACCAGGATCTGGTCTGCCTGAAGGATGGTCGACAACCGGTGGGCGATCACGATGGACGTGCGACCCCGTAATGCCGTGGCCAATGCATTCTGGACGGCGACCTCCGACTCCGAGTCGAGGTGGGCGGTCGCCTCGTCCAAGACCACCACGTCGGGAGCCTTCAACAGCAGGCGGGCAATGGCAACCCGCTGTTTCTCGCCACCCGAAAGGCGGTACCCACGGTCGCCGACGACCGTGTCGAGCCCTTCAGGGAGGGATTGGACGAGGGAGAGGACCTGAGCTCGCTCGAGCGCCTCGAGCATCTCCTCGTCGGTGGCATCGGGCTTGGCGAATGTCAGGTTGGATCTCATGCTCTCGTGGAAGAGGTGAGCGTCCTGGGTGACCATCCCGACCACGTCGTGCACCGACTTCAGGGTGGCGTCACGAATGTCGATACCGTCGATCTTCACCGATCCGGATCTGACGTCGTACAGGCGGCTCACCAGATGACTGATTGTGGTCTTGCCCGCGCCCGAAGGTCCTACGAGTGCCACGAGCTGACCGGGGTCGGCACGGAACGACACATCGAACAGGATCTGCCGTTCAGGTGACTGATCCAAGACGGCCACAGCCTCGAGGGATGCGAGTGACACCTCTTCCGCCGTCGGATAGCTGAAGTCGACGTGATCGAACTCGACGGTTGCGGGACCGTGCTCGAGAGTGACCGCGTCGGGCTTGTCCTGGATCATGGGCTCGAGGTCGAGGACTTCGAAGACACGCTGGAATGAGACAAGGGCGGTCATGACGTCGACATTGACGTTCGAAAGAGCGGTGAGCGGTCCGTAGAGACGGTTCAGATAAGC
>JBAPRR010000416.1:0-2005 GCA_049281195.1 Acidimicrobiales bacterium | reverse complement strand
TGCCCACCTTCGCCTTCCTGCGCCGCTATGGGAAGCTCTCGCAGCTCACCGCGCGGCACGACCTGCCGTATCACGTGGTCGGCTCGGACCTCGCGGGCGTGGTGCTGCGCACCGGTCCCGGGGTGACCGTGTGGAAGCCAGGCGAGGAGGTGGTCGCGCACTGCCTGTCCGTAGAGCTGGAGAGCTCCGACGGGCACAACGACACCATGCTCGACCCGGAGCAGCGCATCTGGGGGTATGAGACCAACTTCGGCGGCCTGGCGGAGCTGGCCCTGGTCAAGACCAACCAGCTGATGCCCAAGCCGCGGCATCTGACCTGGGAGGAAGCCGCCACGCCGGGCCTGGTGAATTCGACCGCGTTCCGGCAGCTGGTCTCGGACAACGGCGCGGCGATGAAGCAGGGCCACAACGTCCTGATCTGGGGGGCCAGCGGCGGCCTAGGCGCCTATGCCACCCAGTACGCGCTGGCGGGCGGGGCGATCCCGATCTGCGTCGTGTCCAGCGAGCGCCGGGCCGAGCTGTGCCGGTCGATGGGCGCCGAGCTGATCATCAACCGCAGCGCCGAGGGGTACCAGTTCTGGAAGGACGAGAAAACCCAGGACCCGAAGGAATGGAAGCGTTTCGGGGCCAGGATCCGCGAGCTCACCGGCGGTGAGGACGTCGACATCGTCTTCGAGCATCCCGGCCGGGAGACGTTCGGCGCCTCGGTGTACGTGGCCCGACGCGGCGGCACGATCGTGACCTGCGCCTCGACCTCGGGGTACATGCACGAGTACGACAACCGCTACCTGTGGATGAGCCTCAAGCGCATTATCGGCTCGCACTTCGCCAACTACCGTGAGGCGTGGCAGGCCAACCGCCTGATTGCCAAGGGCATGATCCACCCCACCATGTCGGCGGTCTACCCGCTGGAGCGGACCGGCCAGGCCGCCCTGGATGTCCACCGGAACCTGCATCATGGCAAGGTGGGGGTGCTGTGCCTGGCCCCGCAAGAAGGGCTCGGCGTCCGCGACCGGACGCTGCGCGATAAACACCTGACGAAGATCAACCGATTCCGGGGTGAGTGAGGATTGGCCACCCCACCACGTCCCGCCCGCGAGCGTCCCTGGCTGATGCGGACCTACGCCGGGCACTCGTCGGCGCAGGAGTCCAACGCGCTCTACCGCCGGAACCTGGCCAAGGGGCAGACCGGCCTGTCGGTGGCGTTCGACCTGCCCACCCAGACCGGGTACGACGCCGACCATGTCCTGGCCCGCGGTGAGGTCGGCCGGGTCGGCGTCCCGGTCGGGCACCTGGGCGACATGCGGACCCTGTTCGACGGCATCCCGCTCGATCAGACCAACACCTCGATGACGATCAACGCCACGGCCATGTGGCTGCTGGCGCTGTACCAGGTCGCCGCCGAGGAGCAGGGCGCCGACATCGCCAAGCTGACCGGCACCACGCAGAACGACATCATCAAGGAGTACCTGTCCCGCGGCACGTACGTCTTCCCGCCGACTCCGTCGGTGCGTCTGACCACCGACGTGATCGCCTACACGGTGGCCCGGATGCCCAAGTGGAACCCGATCAACGTCTGCAGCTATCACCTCCAGGAGGCCGGGGCCACCCCGGTGCAGGAGATCGCGTACGCGCTGTGCACCGCGACGACGATCCTGGACGCGGTCCGCGACTCCGGGCAGCTCCCGCCGGAGCGGATCGGCGAGGTCGTCGGGCGGATGTCCTTCTTCGTCAACGCCGGCGTCCGTTTCGTCGAGGAGATGTGCAAGGTGCGGGCCTTCACCGCGCTCTGGGACGCGATCACCCGCGAGCGCTACCAGGTCACCGACCCCGCGCGCCGCCGGTTCCGCTACGGCGTGCAGGTCAACTCGCTCGGCCTGACCGAGGCGCAGCCGGAGAACAACGTCCAGCGGATCGTCCTGGAGATGCTGGCCGTCACCCTGTCCGCCGGCGCCCGGGCCCGCGCCGTTCAGCTCCCGGCCTGGAACGAGGCCCTGGGCCTGCC
>JBAPRR010000415.1:0-8671 GCA_049281195.1 Acidimicrobiales bacterium | reverse complement strand
GCTTGGGTCGGTCAGATGTCCGCCGATGGTTTGGCGCTTGCGACGATCGAGGGTCTCGTACGGTTGTTCACGTCGATCATGGTGGCCGCCGTGTCCGATCGGCTCATTGCGCGGTCCCCCGTCGCCGGGGTACGACTCCCACGAGCAGAGAAGAGCCATCACTCGCTCGTGCCGCTGACAGCAGAAGACGTTCATGCCATTGCGGACCGGGTCGCGGGTCGCTTCCGCGCTCTCGTCCTCACTGCCGCCGGACTCGGACTGAGGCAAGGCGAGGCGTGCGGACTGACAGTCGACCGGGTCGACTTCCTCCGTCGCACCGTGCGGATCGATCGTCAGCTGGTGTGGGCAAACGGCGCCGCAACTTTCGGGCCTCCGAAGACACCTGCGAGTGTCAGGACACTCCCCCTCGCAGACGAGGTCGGTGCGGAGCTCGCTTCGCACCTGCAGCAATACCCAACCAAAAATGAAGCTGGGTTGATCTTCTCGTTGAAAACCGCCCGTCCCCTGAGTCGCCAGCGAGTGTCCGAGATGATGCGAGCGGCTCGACGACCGAAGGAAACGTTTACCTTCCACGACCTCCGTCACTTCACGGCGTCCGCCCTTATCGCCTCAGGCTGCTCAGTGAAGGCGGTGCAGGCCTTTCTCGGGCACGCCACTGCATCGGAAACTCTCGACACCTACGGTCACCTCTGGCCGTCTGACGACGACGCCATCCGAGTGGCAATCGGTCGGGTTCTTAGTCCTGCTGAGTCATGGCTGAGTCACGAGGACATAGAAACAGCCCATTAAACCTGGTCAGCGCCCTGCCAGGACAGAATCCCGCTTACAGGTCGGCTCGCCGTCAACTCAGCCGCATCGCCTCGAGCTGGTTACCTGGAGGCGGATCTCCGTGTTTTGATTCGAGCTTGAACCTTGGCAGCACTCCTCATCGCAACCGGTGGAAGGAAGTCGCGAGCCAGATCCTTGAACCGATTTCCGGTGGGCTGCTCCCCTTCGAATTTCTCTCCAGGTCGTTCATAATGCGACGTATGGTGCGGATCCGATTGCTCGGATAGAGGGCGGCCGTTCGAAAAGTAGTAGAGGGCCAACGAGCGCCGCGTTACGCCCTCCGGACAAGCCAACGGATCAGGATGTCCATGCTTGGACCCGTCCGATGTTGCAAAGATGAGCATTCGATTGAACACCGGAGAAATCGTCTTGTGCTTCGACATCGCAGGATCCCAAAGCTCGAGCTGTCCTCCCCAAGCGTCATCCCACTCTGGATTCAGGTACAAAAGGACGTTGATTCTGCGGTCTAACTTCCAAACGCTGTGAAAGTTGAAATCGGTGTGAACCTTGAGGAAGCCACCTGGCTCGATCTGATGTAGCCCGCCTCCTTCAAAGTGCGGGTCGGGGATCAGGCCGTCAATACCGGTGAGAGTCTCGAGGAAACGCACGAACGAAGCGCCGTTGAACTGATTCAACAGTTGACGAGTGTTCGTACCGAACAACCATTCCTCGTGCAACCCGAGCTTGTGTGCCTTCGAGTGGTCGTACCGCAGCCAGTCCGCGTCGGTGGGCTTCGGAAACTCACTCAACACTTGATAGAGAACCTCGTCCGGCAAGAGGTTGTCCAGCACAACGTGCGGGAAGGGCTCTGCGTTCAGGAAGGCATCACGATTTGCTTCTGCGATGGGCAGGAGAACGTCGGGATCAAACAAGAATGCCGCCATGGTCAGATCCCACCAGCCGACGGCGAACGACTCGTCCGCTCGTCACTCATCGCCGGAAAGTAGGGTCCCATCGAATCCGCCTTTTACATGCGGGCAAAGTCCTGGCCTTGTCACGCACACCCCCCAAACTCAAGCCCTGCGCCCCATTATATTCCAGCGAATTCCCGGCCTTTGGCGCCCCGACCTGCACTTCGACCACCGTAGCACCGCTCGAGGGCCTGCTAATCTGCGCTAGGTTTGTGCTGTCATAAGGCCATGGGACCACCCCTAACGGGGGTCCTGACGGGAGGGGGGCCGAAGTGAATCGCATGTTCGCGTTCAGAAGTCGTCGCCAGATTGTCCGCTGTAAGAAAGACACACAGCGCGTTCGAGGGCCGGTCTGCTCCAAAGTCTTCGGTTCATCCATGCTGCGGATAGGTCCCGGCAATCGCGAAATAGGAGCAGCGACGAGGTGAAAATACTCAAGCTGGTCAGCATCATCACAGCCACCGTGGGGGCGTTTGGCCTCCACTCGGGGGCGACCGCTAATACCGGCACGGCGTACTCCTGGGGTCGCCATTCCGGACCCACGCCGACCGCAGTCTCGGGCATTGACGGTTCCATCACCCAGGTCATCACTAACGACAAGAACACTTTTGTCCTGAACAGTGCCGGAACGGTGTACCAGGTGTTCGGGACCTCGGTCTCCGCTGTCAACTTCCCCAGTAGCGAGCCCATCGCGTTCCTGGCTGACCCAGGACCCGCTGGCACGGAAATTGCGGTCGGCAAGAACGGCGAGGCATACGGGTGGGGCAAGAATTCCGACGGTCAACTCTGCCTCCCGCCCGGGAAGATCAGCGAACCGCAAGTCCTGCCCGTCACCGGTCCCTTCACCTCGGTTTCGGGACAAGGAGATCACACGCTCTTTGCCCAGAAGGACTCGAATCTGTGGGCATGCGGCGGCAACGGGTATGGCGATCTTGGCAACGGGTCTACCGCGGCTTCCTATAGCCCAGTGGAAGTCACGGGGTTCGCCACGAACCAGATAGTCGAGGTTACGACCGGCTGGAGGAATTCCGGAGCTCTACTCTCCAACGGGGAGTTCTGGGACTGGGGCTTCAACCGTTACGGCCAGCTCGGTGATGGCACAAAAACGGCGTCGTACGTACCTGTACAGGTTCCAGGTTCCTATGTCCAGGTATTCGTGGGTGGGGCCTTTTCGGATAACGGTTCGGTGCTCGCGACCACTTCGTCGGGGCAGGTATTCGGATGGGGAGACGACCACTACGGTCAGCTCTGCGATGGTTCCACCAGGCCCGAGAAGAGACCCGAGCTGATCACGGGGGTCCCTGCTGCGAGCATGGCGATCGCCGGTGGCACCGACGGGTTCATACTTTCGACGAGCGGCGAACTGTACTCCTGTGGCCAGAATGTCGACGGGGACCTGGGGACAGGAGGGACGAGTAACGAGCCCACGCCGACTCCGGTCCTTTCCAACGTGACATCAGTGGACGCGACCTCGTCCATCTCGGCAGCGTTAGTAAGTTGAAACGGAGAAGGACCGAAAGCTAAAGCAGGGTGAGTCCATCCATGAAGGGGGACACCCTTGCCACTCGGCGGTCACCGGCAATGCGGGACCGCGCCTTCTCTGTCTTTCACTGTGTCCATCCCGCTTCATGAAACGGGCGGGCTGATGAGTCGACGTGGGACAAGGTCCGCTCATGGGCACGTAAAGTAGGCCTCGGGACGCTGTTTGCCGCTGGAGTCATCAGCCATGAGCGGCTGGAGGGACGCATGGTATTGGACGAAGCTGGTGCTCTGAGCATTAGAGGGGAACCTTCCGCAAACACGAATCCGATCTTCTTAGTGGGCTGTCATCGCTCAGGCACTTCCTTGCTTCGAATGCTCTTCGACACGCATCCGCGGATCAGCGCCGGTGGTGAGGACATTTCGATCTATTGGTTCTCGCAAATGAACACCGATGCCTGGCGAGCAGCGCTCAGTTCGTACGGGTTTACAGAAGTGGAGTGGCTCGACACGATTCGCGGGGTCATCGAGGAGCTCCACGGACGTTACGCGGCCGGCCAAGGAAAGACTCGATGGGCTCAGAAGTGTCCTGAGAACTCTCTCGTGCTGGATTATCTCGACAAGCTCTACCCCGCGTGTCAGGTGATCCACATCGTCCGCAATCCACGGGATGTCATCGCCTCGAACATAAAGAAGTACGGAAGGACGTACGGCCCCCGGTACGGAAAACGATGGGTCAACCACGTCCAAATGGCTGAGACCGTCGGGGCACGTCTCGGGCCTGACCGATTCAGGACGATTCGGTATGAAGATCTCGTTTTTGACACCGAGGGCGTTCTCAAAGATCTGTTTGCGTGGGTTGGCGAAGAGTGGAGTCCCGAGGTGCTGCGCTTCGGAGAGCGGACACACGGCTTTCCCATACGATTGAAAACCGACGACGACAAGAAGTTTGTGATCCATACCGAGTCCGTGGGGAGAGGCCGAGAATCGGGTCCCGAATTGGTTGCCCCGATGCTCTACGTGAAAGCGAGGGGTGGAGCTCTAGCAAAGAAGTTCGGATACGACCTTTCCCTCGGAAAGCATTGATCACGCATATTCGCCCAGGATGCGTGAGCTGCACATCAGTATATAAGGACCTATCCCGCCCGAGATATCGGATGTCTCGACGGGCGACACTCAATGGAGTTCCGACAAGATGAGTGATTTACAGACCGCTACTACTGCGAGCAAGTTGGCAGCGGTGTACTCCTCTAGTCATATCCAAGACGGCTCTCCCGAATGACCCGGCGATACCAGGTCCAGGACGGTGCCCTCATCGACTATGGGGTCGAGCAGTTTCATGGCGAGTGGTTCCGATCGCCGATAGAACCGGGGCCGGATTCGATCGCATGGATAGGGGCAGCTCAGACGTTCGGTCGATTCACCACCAGACCGTTTGCTCAGGTGGTTGGTCAGCGCTTGCAACTCGGAACCTTGAATCTTGGTTCGGGTGGAAAGGGTCCTGCGTACTTTTTAAAGCATCCGGATCTTCTCGAGGAAGTCAACCGCTGCCGCGTTGCCGTGGTCCAAGTCATGTCGGCAAGGGGTTCCGACAACAGCATGTTCCGTACCAAAAATGGAGGCGCCGTTGGCTTCCGTACCGACACGGGCGAGCGAACGAGATCGATCAACGTGTTCCGAGAGCCCATCGAGCAGGGCAAGCTTCGCCAGGCACGTCGGCTCGTCGAAGAGTCCCAGCGAAGTTACGTGCAAGAGATGCACCAGCTGTTCGATGCCATAAGGATCCCAACGCTTTTGTTTTACATTTCGTTTCAGGATCCACCCAGGATGGCCCTCAATATTCGGGGAAAGTTGAACGAAGTGTTTCCTCACTTCGTAACCGCTCAGGTCTTGAAGGAGATAAAGCCCCGCGCCACAGCCTTCTCGTCCCTCGTATCCCGAGAAGGTATTCCCCAGCGCCTTACAGACGACAATGGACAGGTGGTGAAGACGAACGTGTACTACCCCAGTCCCGAGATGCACGATCTCGCTGCCGACCAGCTCACTCCAATGATCAAGAGCCTGCTGGGGTAGCGCCGAGCTACTTCGGTCGTCCCGACCTGATTTGTCCTGCGCGAGAAGGTCCCTGTTTCTACCCTCCGAGCCCCAATCGGTATTTCATGATTTCCGTTGACGAAATCCGCCCTATCCCCCACGAGAGAGCAGCGTAAGGGGGTTAGCCCCAGTTGAAAGACGCCCGTTGGCGTCATTTCCTTCGAAGCCCCATTTTCCTGCTGTGCAAGTGAGATGCAGCATTTCCATTTCACACGCACAGGAGCCGCGTTCAATGATCGCAGTCCAGTCTCTTTCCAAGCGGTACGGCCGAGCCACCGTCGTGGACAACCTCACCTTTGACGTGACACCGGGAGTCGTCACCGGGTTCCTCGGACCTAATGGATCGGGGAAGTCGACCACCATGAGGATGATCATGGGCCTCTCGAAACCCGCGACCGGTTCAGCTCTTGTGAATGGGTCCAAGTATCACGAGCTGAAGTGGCCCCTTCGCGAGGTGGGAGCCTTGCTCGACGCCAAGGGGTTCAATCCGGGCCGGACCGCCCATAGCCATCTGTCATATCTGGCCAAGACCAATGGCATCGCAGCTAAGCGTGTGGACGAGGTGATCGACCTTGTAGGGCTCACCTCAGTCGCCGGGCGACGGGGTGGAAAGTTCTCACTCGGGATGGGCCAGCGCCTCGGGATAGCTGGTGCTCTGCTCGGCGATCCGGGAACTCTCTTGTTCGACGAGCCGGTGAACGGCCTCGATCCCGAAGGGATCAGGTGGATCAGGTTCCTATTGCGGGATCTCGCAGCCGAGGGTCGGACGATATTCGTCTCAAGCCATTTGATAAGCGAGATGGCTCTTACGGCGGAGCGACTCGTCGTGATCGGAAGAGGCAGCCTCATTGCCGAGACGAGCGTGCAGGAGTTCACATCCCGTAACGCTTCTCAGGCTGTCCGCGTCGTCTCACCGGCGCCCGGACTGTTCGAATTGGCATTGACCGGCTTGGGCGCCGAAGTAAGTGTCGAACCCGACGGAGCGCTCACGGTTAAGGGCATGAGCTCCGCGGAGATCGGCGATCTCGCAAACACTCGTTCTCTGACGATTCATGAGCTGACACCGGTGCGCGGGTCGCTCGAAGATGCGTTCATGGATCTGACGAACGAGTCCGTCGAATTCAGGAGCTCGAACCACCTGGTCACGACCGGAGCATCTCGGATCGCGACACGAAACACCAAGGAGCAATCATGAGCAGTGTCACAACTCTCGACATTCCAGCCGGCCACTACCAGACCATGGAAGTCGTCCGGGGTGAGATCGTCAAGATATTGACGCTCCGTTCGACGATCGTGACCCTCATCGTCACCTTCGTGGGAGGCGTCGGCATCTCGATCCTGTCGACGAACAGTGCAGGCCACCACAATCAGCAGTGGTACCAGGGGTTCGATCCGACCAACAACTCCCTTGCGGGTTTGCTGGTGGCCGTCCTCACCATCGGCGTATTCGGAGCTCTTGCCGTGACAGGCGAGTACAGCTCCGGAACTATTCGCTCGTCCCTCGCGGCATCTCCGAGACGGAGCACCTTCCTGCTGGCAAAGCTGCTCGTGATTGGCGTCATGTCACTCGTGGTGAGCGAACTGCTTTCGTTCGCGTGTTTCGGAATCGGCCAAGCAATCCTGTCCTCCGGTGGCGCTCCCACCGCTTCTTTAGGTCAGCCTGGGGTGCTCAGGGCGGTCGTGTGCTCGGGCTTGATCCTCGGCATGCTCGGTCTTGCAGGTGCGGCCGTAGGTCTGGTCATAAGGAACACCGCAGGCACGATCGCCACATACGCAGGACTCATGTTGGTGATGCCAATCATCTTGAACCGGATCTCCGTGAATGCCAGCCAGTACACCCCGGTCCAGATCCTCGCAAACTCTGTCGCGGCCGTGATCCCTCAACAGAACGCAGTCTCGGCTCCCTTCGGGATCCTGCTTATAGCCCTCTACCTATCGGCCGTCCTGGGTCTGGCTGCCACGTTGTTCTCCCGGCGTGACGCATGATGGTGGATGTGGAAAAGGTCGACGACGCAGGCCTGCAGGTGCATCTCCGATTGGGGAGCATGGAAAAGATGATCGCGGTCCCAGAGGAACGCCTCGAACAGGTCAAGGGGTTGGTCAGGACCATCCTTACGGAGCCCTTCACCAAGCGTCCCTGGTCTGAGCTCTTTTACTTTGGGATTAGCTCCATCTTCGCCGCTGTGGGCGCGGCGTTCATCTTCGGCACGATGGGCTTAGGAGTCGTCCTCGCCGTCACGTTCGTCGGAGTGATCCTGATCGGATGCTGCATCCGCGGAGCACGAGGCATCGGCTCGATCCACCGCAATCTCGCGCGAGCCCTGCTCGACGAAAGGATCGAAGAGCCGGCAGCGTTCGCGGCACGACCGGGACTGTTCGGGTGGATCCAATCATCGCTTCGAGATCGCGTCGGGTGGCGGGCCGTCGCCTACTCGGTGGTCAAGCTCCCGATCATCATCATCGGCATCTACTTCGCTTTCAGCATCTGGGTCGATGCCTTCGGTTGCCTCAGCTACCCTCTGTTGAACAATGGAAATGTAGGACCCCCCGGGTTCGGGGTCATCAAGAACGTGTTCTGGCCGGGTTATCTGTCGGTAGGGCAAAGCGGTATCTTCCACGGATTGTTCATCTTTCTGAGCGGCGTCATCCTTTTCTTTCTCGCCCCGTGGGCGATGCGAGCCTTCCTCGGACCCGATGCTCTGACGCTGCGAACCAGATCCCTCGAGCAGGCCCGGACACAGACAGTGGACGCGTCTGCGGCTACTTTGCGACGTATCGAACGCGATCTCCACGACGGGACACAAGCTCAGCTGGTGGCGATCGCGATGAGACTCGGCCAAGCGAAAGAGAAACTGGCAAAGGCCGAGGATCCCGAGCTCGAACCGGTAAGGAGCCTTATCGACGAAGCACACAAAGGGGCCAAAGAGGCAATCATCGAGCTTCGAGACCTCGCCCGAGGCATCCACCCTCCCGCTTTGGACACTGGGCTCGAAGGAGCGCTCTCGACGCTAACGGCCCGAAGCACCATCCCGAGCGATCTCACCGTCTCGATGTTCGAACGGCCTACGCCGGCCATCGAAGCCATCGCCTACTTCTGTGTTGCGGAGCTGCTTGCCAACGTGGCACAGCACGCGCACGCGTCGAAGGCGAGCATCAGCTGTATCCAGCACGGCAGGTGGCTCCGAATCGTAGTGAGGGACGACGGCCAGGGAGGCGCTCACATTCCGACCGCCGGCTCCTCGTCAAGCGGGCTGTCGGGACTGACTGACAGGGTCAGTGCGGTCGACGGACAACTCGTCATGATGAGCCCGATCGGTGGCCCGACGGTCGTCACAGTCGACCTCCCACTCCAGGCGTAG
>JBAPRR010000414.1:0-7606 GCA_049281195.1 Acidimicrobiales bacterium | reverse complement strand
TCACTGAGCTGGTGGTGTCATGAGCGAGACACTCGATCTCGGAGATCTCAACAAGTTCACCGTCGGCGCGGTCGGTGAGGTAGGGCGCAGAGTTTTTCTGCTCCAGTGCGACAACGACGATGTCTCTTTGACGGTCAAGGTCGAAAAGCAGCAAGTCGCCGTCCTGGCTGAATATCTGGTGCGACTGTTGGGAGATCTACCTCGCGCAGAGCTGTTGCCGTTCGACATGGAGCTCGAAGAGGTCGAAGAACCCCGATGGGTGGTCGGCACGCTCGGCGTCTCCTACGACGAAGACACAGACCGGATCATCCTGGTGGCCGAAGAGCTCGTCGCAGAAGACGAGGACGGCGATGTCGCCAGATGCGCCGTCACCAGGGAACAGGCAACTGCCTTCGCCGCACACGCAACGAGGCTCGTCGAAGCCGGCAGGCCCCCCTGCCCGATGTGCGGACTACCCCTCGATCCCGCTGGACACGAGTGCCCAAGAACGAACGGCCACCGGCCCCCGATCACCTGACCGTCCTTTCCTGCGGGGAAGTCGAGATTCTCGGACGGCTCCCGTGGAGCTCGAACAGGACGTACCTGGCCAACGTCACCCTTGGTGATGTCGAGCTTCAGGCCGTGTACAAGCCGGGCCGGGGCGAGAGGCCTCTTTGGGATTTCGGAGACAACCTGTGGCGCCGCGAGGTCGCGGCATACGAGGTTTCGTGCACCACCGGTTGGAACATCGTCCCGGAGACGGTGGCACGCATCGACGCTCCGATCGGGAAGGGATCGATGCAACGCTTCGTCCCTGCTGACTTCGAGCAGCACTACTTCACACTGTTCGAATCCGAAGCTCACCACGACCGGCTCAAGTCGATCTGCGCCTTCGACGTCGTCACGAACAACGCGGACCGAAAGAGCGGACACTGCCTCCTCGGTGAAGACGGGACGATCTGGGGCATCGACAACGGCCTGTGCTTTCACGAAGACCCGAAGCTACGCACCGTCATATGGGAGTTCGAAGGCCAGCCCTTGCCGGAAGAAGCCGTTGAAGCGTTGACCAAACTGACCGCCGATTTCGAAGAGGTATCGCAGCAACTGGTGCCACTTTTGGATCCAGACGAGATCGAGGCGGTGAAGAGACGAGCTGAACGGCTGCTTGCGACAGGCAAATTGCCGAAGTCCCCGCGAGGCGGCCCCCACTACCCGTGGCCGCTCGTCTGACGCCGTTGCGCAGAGGGTTGCTCGTCGGCGATTAGCTCTTCGGTTTGGGGACAAAACGGTGAACGAGGCTGCACGAGCCTGCCGACAGCTCGTTCCAACTGCTTGCACCGCGTTGGGCCAGGCCGACGAGGGTGCTCGTGGGTAGGCCGTCTTGTTCCAGCTTTTGGGCATAGCTCTGCTCAGCCAGC
Organism: Acidimicrobiales bacterium; assembly: GCA_049281195.1. Taxonomy (GTDB): domain Bacteria; phylum Actinomycetota; class Acidimicrobiia; order Acidimicrobiales; family CAVXTF01; genus JBAPRR01. The sequence continues at coordinate 6,209 of JBAPRR010000414.1, read as the reverse complement.
ATGACGCAAAGGTCCTGGAGGGTCGGGTTGTGCCCGACGATCATGATGCTCTTGTCGTCGGGATCGAGCAGCTTGATCAGATCGACCACACCGTCCGCATCTTGCGTGTAGAGGTCCCTCTCGAACTCGATGCGCGCGCCGGTGAGCGCCGGCATCACCGCTTCTGCGGTCTCGCGGGCGCGCGCAGCTGTGGAGGAGATTACGAGCGTGGGCAGTCGCTCGACAGTTGCCAGAGCCTCGAGGTGCTCGCGGACGAGATCCGCCTGGTGCCGCCCGTTTTTCGTGAGCGGTCTCGTTATGTCGCCGTCTGTGCCGATCTGCGCCGCCTTGGCGTGGCGCAGGATCCATAAGCCGAGATCTTTAGAGGTCTCCACGGTTCGTTTATGGCTTCAGGTCCAACTTGTAGACGCTGTCCATGTCAGTGATGACCGCTTCGCTCAACAACTCGGCACCAGCGGGCTGCAGGTGAATTCCGTCGTCGGTCCTTATCGACTCCGGAGAACCGTTGAGATCCTTAAAGGCTTCGTACTGCCCACTGGGTCCGCCGAGGGCCTGATCTGACGACAGGTAACGGGCGCCGGGATGCGCCGCGGCCTGTGTGGCATAGATCGAGTTGAGGTTCTCCATCTGGTTGTTGAGCTGACCGCTCGCCATCGGAGGCATGCCCACCCACAGCACGCGCGATCCGGCATTGGTCGCCTCCGATATGAATGAGCTCACCCTCTGCGCGTACATCTGGTTCCACGCGGCCGTGCCGTAGTCATAGAGCTGCCCGTTGGCGTAATCGTTCTGGGGGTCGTTCGCCCCGATACAGATGATCGTGAGCTGGGGGTGGAGACTGTTGAGGTCGTTCTGGAGCTCCGCGGGCCAGTTGAAGTAATCGGGTCGGGTCAGCCCCGTCGAGATGTGGCCGTCGAGCGTGGCCTGGACCACGCCTGTTCTCCCGAGATCATTGACGAGCGCGTATTGCCCGAGGTCGGTTCCAACCGAGTCCCCGACGATCAGGACGCGCAGCGGACTTTTGGCCGAGATCGGTGGGAACGCGGGCCACCCGTCAGCGAGAACCGGCTGCGTCACGACGGTGCTGCCGGTCGGTGACGTAACCACGGTGTCGCGCGGGACCGTCGCCGGGGTGATCTTTCTGTGGCCGGCCGGCCCGGAACCGGTGCCCGGGCCAGATTGGAGAGCCACGGCACTGGAGCCGTTTCGGTTGAGGATCGTGTTCATCGCACCGACGATGTGATCGAGACCCGTCGACCGGCTCACCCACGCGATGGGGCGGAGCACGTCCATGGCGACGGTTCTCCGCACGCCGAAATCCGACGCTTCTGCGTTCTTCATCAAGGTCGGCGCGTCGAGGAGCAACCAGATTGCGAAACAGAGCAAGCCGGCTCCGAACACCCTGCGCGCATTGATCGTCAGCCTCTTGCGGCCACCGTCATCTCCTTCGGCCTTCGTCGCGGTCTCGAGTGCGACCTGCTGAGGATCCTTCGCCGGGACACGGTCGCCCAAGGGGCCGAGCTCGGGCTTGTCGACAAGAACCTTCACGCCTGCCGGTGTGGCTCGTCTTGCGCTCGACCCGGTTGAGGCATCAGCGCCATTGCCACGGGCTTGTCCGTTGGTACCGGCGTGAGGGGTGCTTCGGCCGTCGTCGGGCGACGTTCCAGAGGTTGACCCTGCACTTGAGGTTGAGGTTGTTGCCCCAGGTGAGGGGCCTTGAACTCGCCGGCGCAAGGCGTTGGGCACACCGGAGGCCGCCCCGCGGATCCGGTCGAGGTTCCCGCCCGGACCGTGCGATCTGTTGCCCTTGGCCGCATTGGAGGCAGGAGGGCGCCAGGGAGGGGACCCCATGGCAGAGCGCGTCGACCCGCCCTTTCGGCGATCCGGGTCGTTTGGAGACACCTTGTCCAATGTGCTTTCGCCTCCGGCCCGCCGTGCGGGCACTTGCGCTTGCGAGTTGCCGTGGCCTCGGCTGCCGCTCGACGGACTGCTCCGACCTCGCCTCGGGATCTCAGAACCTGAAGTAGATGAACGGTTGCACACCTTCAGGGGCGAGCGTGGTGATCACCAACAGTGCACCACCAAGTATGGCGCCTTGCACCACCAGAGTTTGACGCGAGAACGCACTTTGGAGGTTACCCACGAACTGCGGTGAGACGAACTGAGTGGCGATGCTGCCGACGATCGTAAACACGACCAGCCACGTCACCATAGGGGCGGCCCCCCATGCGGTGAACAACCTGCCGATCATGGAGAAGGCCAAATTGATGCTGGTGGCCCTGAAGAAAATCCAACCGAAGCACACGAGATGGAACGTCGCGATGCGCTGGAGCGCGACCCGCTTGCGGCTCAATGGGACTTTGTCGAGTCCGAGCGCCACCTGACGTTTCCGTTTCAATCGGCCCACAACCTGGCCCATCCCGTGAAACGCGCCCCAAACGACGAACGTCCAACCGGCACCGTGCCACAGACCCCCGAGGATCATTGTCAGCATGATGTTCCGGGCGATGACCGCTTCCGAACCCTTGTTCCCCCCCAAAGGTATGTACAGGTAGTCGCGCAACCATCTGGAAAGCGTCATGTGCCATCTGCGCCAGAAATCCTGCAGGGACGTGGCGGTGTACGGGCCGTCGAAGTTCTGGGGGAACTGGAACCCGAGCAGTAGGGCGATCCCGATGGCAATGTCGGTATAGCCACTGAAGTCGGCGTAGATCTGGATCGCGTACCCGTAGATGGCGAAGAGGATCTCGATGTTCGAATGGGTGCTCGGTGAGCCGAACACCGGGTCGACGATGGCGGATGAGATGTACGCCGAGACGACCATCTTCTTGAACAGCCCTGCACCGATCAGCCACGCGGCCCTGGCGAAGTCGATGTTCTTCGGGTCGCGCTTATGGCGGATCTGGGGAAGGAGCTCGCCACCTCTCACGATCGGGCCGGCGACGAGGTGGGGGAAGAAGCAGAGATATACCGCTAGATCGACAGGACGTGTCGGCGGCAGGTCCTTCCTGTAGACGTCCACCACGTAGCTGATCGCCATGAACGTGTAGAAGGAGATACCGACCGGCAGGTACACCTCGATCAGGGGCAGCGGCTGGCCGCCGAAGATGTGGTGAGCGACACCGTCGATGCTCACCGCGAGGAACGTGTAGTACTTGAACCACGCCAGTAGGCCGAGCAGACCGGCGAGGGAGCATACGAGCGCGATCCGTCTTTGCTTGTCCTCCAGCCGGGCGATGACGATCCCGCCGACGCAGGCCATCACGGTCGATGCCGCCAGGAGGAAGACGTAATGCCAGTTCCACCAGCTGTAGAAGAAGAAGCTGGCCGCGATCATGAACAGCTTCCATGCCCGGGGGTAGGGGTTTAGGAGCCAGTTCGCCGTGAACACCACGGCAAAGAAGATGGCGAAGTCGGTGGTCGGAAAGAGCATTAGACCTCGGCTCAACCGTTTGGAAATTGGTGCCCACCAACCCCCGGTTGCGCGGTGATGGTATCGCGAGGTGGGCGCGATTTAATGCACCGGATTGACTATCCGTACGGTCGTCGCGTGGTCGGCACAGAGCCGACGCGTCAGCGACGAATAGCTGACTTTTCAGCCCAGTTAGCGGCTTTTCAGAAGCTCGATCAGTTTGGGCAGCACCTTGTGCACATCGCCGACGATGCCCAGGTCCGCGATCGAGAAGATCGGTGCGTCCTGGTCCTTGTTCACTGCCACGATGTTCTTCGAACCCTTCATCCCGACCATGTGCTGGGTCGCCCCCGAAATCCCGCAGGCGATGTAGACCAAAGGCTTGACCGTCTTTCCCGTCTGCCCCACCTGGTGCGAGTAGGGAACCCATCCGGCGTCGACGATGGCACGGCTCGCGCCTGCAGCCCCGTTCAAGAGCTTGGCCAACTCTTCGATCATCGAATACGAAGCGGCGTCACCGAGGCCACGGCCGCCGGAAACGACCACGTTCGCCTCGTCGAGCTTCGGACCAGTGCGCTCTTCTACGTGATGGTCGAGGATCTTTGCGGTCCCGGTGGCACCGAGGTCGCCGACGGCGGCCGCGACGACATTGGGAGCGGCCCCGCCGCTCGGCTCAGCATTGAACGACTTCGCCCGCACGACGAAGATCCACGGCTTGTCCGAGGTGAAATGGGCCCTTGCCACCTGCGAGCCACCGAAGATGGCGTGCTCGGAGCGGATGTCGCCGCCTTCCTCGTCCAGGCCGACCACGTTGGTGATCACCGGGAGGTCGAGGCGCGCAGACAGTCTGCCTGCGATGTCGCGGCCGTCGTAGGTGGTGGGGATGAGGATCGCGTCGGGCTTGTTGCCGACCTTGACGAGCTCTGCGATCGCCCCCGCCACGGCGGGGCCGGGCAGTCCGTCTCCGAGGTCACCGACGTCGTAGACCGTCGTTGCTCCGTACTCGCCGAGTGTCGGGGCGACAGCCGAGCCGTCGGGTCCCCATGTGACTGCTTCGACCGTGGAGCCCAAGGAACGGGCGGCCGTCAAAAGTTCGAGGCTGGTGGTCACGGGGTTGCCTTCTGCAACCTCCGCCAAGACCCAGACCTTCTCTATTGCCATCTTGCTGGTCAGCTCCTGACTAGATGAATCGAAATCGAAATCAAACGATCTTCAGGCGTTCCAAGAAGGCCACGATGCGCTCAGCACCGTCTCCCTCGTCGGGGACGATCTCGCCGGCGGCACGGGCTTCGGCCTCTGCGACCTCGAACACCTGTTGGCGGGATCCGGCGGCGCCGACCTGCGACGGGTCGAGACCGAGATCGGCGATCGTCAGCTTGTCGACCGGCTTGTTCTTGGCGGCCATGATCCCCTTGAACGAGGGGTACCTGGGCTCCACGACTCCGGCGGTAACCGTCACCACGGCGGGAAGCGGGCTTTCTACGTCGTCGAACCCGGCTTCGGTCTGGCGCTGGACCTTCACGACGCCGTCTGCGACCTCGACCTGCTTTGCGAACGTGATCGACGGAAGACCGAGGAGCTCAGCCAGCTGCACAGGCGTCGTACCGGTATAGCCATCGGTCGACTCGGTCGCGGCCAGGATCAGATCCGGTTTGGCCCGTTCAATCGCCTTGGCCAGGACCTTGGCTGTCGAGAGTGCGTCGGAACCGGCGAGCGCAGGGTCCGACACCAAGATGGCCTTGGCCGCGCCCATGGCGAGGGCGGTACGCAACCCGGAGACTTCCTCGTTCGGGGCCATCGACACGAGGGTCACCTCCCCTTCCCCAGCTCGGTCGACGAGCTGGAGCCCCATCTCGACTCCGTACGCGTCGGAGTCGTCAAGGATTAGCTTTCCGGACCTGACCAGGTCTTTCGTGGTTGGATCAATTTGCTGCGGAGCCGCGGGATCTGGGATCTGCTTCACGCAAACGACGACATTCATGAAAATGATTGTTCCCGAATTCGAAGGGTGCGGACCAATCTGGGTCCACCGGACAGGGTCACGACGCTACATGTGATTGAGATCTCTTACATTTCCGTGCGCTTCATCGCGCTACCCACCGGCTGCTCTACCCACTGCGCGGAGGGCTGACGCCGAATCGTCGGATATGACAGCGTCGACACCGGCATCGAGCATGGCTTCGAGATCCGCGGGCTCGTTGACCGTCCACGTTCCGACCTGCAGGCCCTCTTTATGGCACCGCTCGACCAACCCCGGCGTCACGGACGTGAAGTGGGGATGGAGGGCAGAGCATCCGAGATCCCTCGCCGTGGCCACGGCGGAGACGGCATCAAAAGCCGGGTGGACCAGCAGACCGAGTGGGACGAGGGAACTCGCCTCTCCGAACGCCACGAGAGCGTCGGGCCAGAAGGAGGAGACGAACACCTTTTCGGGCCGCGCCAGCACCTCGGCGATCCCGGTCACGAGCGAGCGGCAGATCCCGGCGTCGAGGCGACTGCCAGTTTCGGACGGGTCGAGCTTTATCTCGACATCGAGGAGCATGCCCCGGCAAGCGGCGACGGCAGCCTCGAGGCTGGGAATCCAATCGGGGAGCTCTGTCGAGCGCAGGTCGATGATCTTTCGTCCGGCCAGGTCACCTTGTGAGAACCCGGCATCGTGATGAACCACAACGGCGCCGTCGCCGGTGAGCCGGGCGTCGATCTCCACGCCGTCGGCGCCATTTCTGCGGGCTCCCTCGAAGGCGGCGACTGTGTTCTCCTTCCAGGGGCCCACACCGCCACGGTGAGCCATGACGGA
>JBAPRR010000413.1:0-3789 GCA_049281195.1 Acidimicrobiales bacterium | reverse complement strand
GCCCGAACGGGTGGCAACGGTCACCCTGGGATTACCCGCACTTGTCGTCTAGCGTGACTCTTATGCCCAGGGACCCGACGGCATTGCTGGAAAACCTGATCTGGCATGACGACGATCATCTTCAAATCGGAGATACCCAATTCTTTCTTACCGTTGATTGTCCGACTCTCGACGCTACCGAGCCCACTTCGGAGCAGTTCCCTTTGCTAAAGAAGAAGGCCTTGCTACAAAACCTGATGAAGCTTCTGCCTGAATCGATTGACAACATGATCGAGCTCGGAATCTTCGACGGCGGGAGTATCGCATTATACGGGCAGCTCCTTTCGCCCACCAGTTTTGTGGGGATTGAGATCCATCGTGAGCGCGTTGGAGCCTTGGATCAATACCTTGAACGACACTCGGCAACTGAACGTGTCAAGCTGTACTACGGGACTGACCAAGGAGACCGTGAAGCTTTAAAAAAGATAGTCCGCGACAACTTCAACGGTCAGTCCCTCGATCTGGTCATTGATGACTGTTCACATCGATACGGACCGTGTAAGGCGTCGCTTAATACACTTTGCCATTGCTTCGTCCGGGTGGTGTCTATCTCATCGAAGATTGGGCGTGGGCACATGTGCCAACTGAATACTTTAAAACATTTGGCGGCGAGAAGGACCCTTTATCGAAGCTGATCTTTGAATGTGTGTTGCTTTCTGCAACCCACTCGCAGATTATCAGCGAGGTCATCATTAACAATTATCAAGTCGCGCTCGTCCGCGGGAAGCGGGTCATCAAGGACGAGCATTTTGATGTCAGTGAGGCCTATCTGACGAGGTGGAGGTTGAATTTTTCACCCGAACTGTCGGCGAAGACGCTCTGGAGAACCTGGGCTCCTCCCTCGGTTCGCAAGCAAGTGTCCAGCGCGCGGCGCCATTTACGGCAACTGCCCTCGTAGTCACTCGCCTGTCAACGAACTTGGTGGGGCCGACTTAGTTCCTCGCTGCTTCTCCACCGTCGTGGATCCAAGCTCGGCACCCGGCAAGCCACCGGGTGTTATCAGGCGCTCCCGAGATCGAAGTACAAAAAACCTGAGGCAACGTCTGCGAACGGGATGCCGGCCTCGGCGAGCGCGGCGCCCCAGTCTCCGGTCACATCGGGATCGTTCAGCTCCATGCCATGGTCGGCAAGGACGACGACCGTCGTGTCGTCGGTGCCTAGGGTCCTCCCGACCACACTGAGCATGTCTCCGATCCTGGCGTCCGTGTCTCTGACTGCAGCACGGGCCATGTCGGAATTCGGACCGCATTCATGCGAGGTGGCATCAGTCAATGCCGTGTTGACCCAGATGAAACAAGGGTCCCGGTACGGACCTCCGGCAAAGTCCCCCTCCAGCAATGCGCAGAGCTGCCTCACTGACGACGAGTCGACCGTGGTGCCCCACTTGTAGTCGTCGCTCGCTTCGACGAATTCGATCGTTGTGCGCGAGGGGGTGGTGTCGGCAAGCTGGCCCAGCTCACGTGCGCGTCCCGAGCGGAACAGGTCGAACGTAGAGAACGTTGCACCGCGATCTGACGGTTCGTTGACCGAAAGCGTCACTGCATCGGGTCTTGCAGAAAGAAGAGCCTCGTGCACCGTCTGGATTCCCGGAGCCAACCACTGCATCGACTCCTGCCAGGTCGAAGATGACTCGGTCACGACCTGTTGGCCGAGTTTGCGGTCGTACCAGGCGTTGTGAAGGACACCGTGATGTCCGGGATGGCATCCGGTGAGGATCGTCGTGTGGTTCGGCAAAGTGACGGTGGGATACGAGGCGAACGCGCCGTGAGTGAAAGCAGTACCGCGTTCGATCAGACCGGCGATCGTGGGAGCTTCACCGTTGGCGGCCATGTCGTAGACCATGTTCGGATTGGCGCCGTCCATCAGGAATGCGACCACCCGCTTCGGTGGCTCGGAACGCCTGTCTATGAGACCCCTGATTATGTTCCCGTCCTGACGCGACAGATGTGCATCGTCCCTCGGCAATCCGACCGGACCTATCCCGATCGTCGGCTCCACCCCGAGGAGCGAGCAGATGGTGGGCGCAACGTCGACGAGACGGCAGTGACGTTCGAGCAAGCCTGCGTGTTTGACGCCCGCTCCCGAGATTATGAATGGTGCACGCGCCTGGACCACGTCAAGTGATCCGTGCTCACCCCGATGTGCTTCGGGACGATGAGAGGAGGTATGTAGGACGCAGAGATCTGGCGCGCAGGGATGGTCGAATAGCTGGGCGATGTGTTCGTACGCGTACGGATAACTGTTTTGCCTTCTGTTCGGGTGAAGGTTCTCCCGCTCGTTCTCCAGGGGGGAGAAGCGCGTGGGATCCTGATCGCCGACTGGATTCCTCCCCACGATCCGGTCGATGGAATACGCGGCAGAGAACCCGCTGGTCTCTCTTCTGAACCGGACCCATCCGTCGACGGTGCGGACCTCGAAGACATCGGGCTCAGGGGACCAGAACACCATCTCCACCAGCCTGGAGAGCTCCCTGGAACACAAAATGTCTATGGCATCGTTGCGCAGATGTTCCACCCGGGAACCGTCTTCGAGAGTCGTCACGAAGACGGTTCGAACCTATTTCGGAACGAGGACAGCTCTCCCGTCGAAAGCTTGCGCTGCTCCTCGTAGATGCGTTCGTAACCGGTATGGCTGATGAGCCACCGGCCTCCCACCTTCTTGTATTGGTCGCGGTAGATGGCGGTGCCACCTAATTCGAAGTCGACTGCCGCGACGATCACCCGGTCGTGCAGATACCAGGTGCCGATCGCGCTTTGGTCGTCCGTCAAGATGATCTCGGGGTGATGGCCCAAGTGTTCGTGGACGATCCCTCTGTCGCCCAGCGAGGTGGACAAAAAATCGACGATCTCGGCGCGGCTGTTGTGCGAGTACTTGCCACTCTCGTAAGAGCTGGTCGCGTCCTCGGTCAGTAGCTGTCCGAGGTCGTCGAATTCCTTCGAGTCGAGTAGGCGGAAGTAGGCGTACTTGACCTGTTTGATCGCCTCGACGTCAGCCATCTCCGCAATCGACTGCGCGGGGACACCTGTCTGCCGGTCCTCGGATGACATCACATTTCCTCCGTCGTCATTTGCTTGGTTCGGTCATTTGGCCGGGTGGGCTCCGGCGACCTGTGCGAGACGGGTCGCAAGCAGAGCGGTCAGTTTGTCCAAAAGTGCGCCCGGGGATGCCCCGTAGGTCTCCGCGCTCAATTCACAGACGATCGGCCCACGGGCCAGGATGGTCAGATCTGAGGTAGCGGTCGTCGACACGCCGCCCGCCAGCGTCAGAGATGAAAGCCCCACTACCTGGACTCCCGAATCTCCGAATCGTGGAGGAGGAGCAGTGACCTTCACGGTGACGAACCCTACGCTTTCGCCCGGCGATGCACTGGCGACGAGGGCACGCTTGAATATCGCCGCCTTGCACCCGGGGTAACGGGGATTCTCCTCGAGAGCGAGGTGCGCGGCCGCAGACTCGGCGTTGCCGAAGATCGTCGTGGTGACATGAAGCTCGGCGCCATCGCCCTTGTTCTCGAATTCGGGGGACCTGTAGGACGCCAGGATCGGACCGGTTGGGCCCGTGATCATCTCGCACTTGTACTCGGCCAAAGTCTGAGAGGCGTCTTCTGAGACGTCTGCTCCGGACGCAGGCAAAGCCTTGTACGTGCGTGGCAGATCTCCGACCCCGATGCTGACGTACCTGGCGGCGGCCAAGCCGTCGGGGTGCTCGCGCGCCAACTGGAGAGCGGTCGGTCCCGAGGAGCTGCAGGCC
>JBAPRR010000412.1:0-2583 GCA_049281195.1 Acidimicrobiales bacterium | reverse complement strand
GCCAGCCAGCCTTCGACCACGGGAGCGAAATTCATAGTGTTGTAGGCGTCCTCCTCGTACGAGAACAGGCCATCGCCCGCATAGTGCAGGACCGTCAGGTTGTGCGCCTGGTGGATGCTTCCGTCACCGGGATCCCTGAACCTGTTTTCGATCTGGCAGATCAACCACCCGCGTTCCTCGTCGACCACGCACCAATCGTGCGGGAACGAGTTCATCTCCGAATTGGGCCACTGATTCATGAGCGGTTGGATCCAGTTGTAGATCGCTTCGCGCCCCTTGAAGTGCCCGAACGTGTGCTCGAGATACTCGGCGTCGGGGGTGAACATGTCCGCCCACTCCCTCCACTCCTGCTTCTCACCGCAGCGCGCGGCCACTTCGATGAAGTGGTCGTGCGCCGCCACCAACTCCTCACGGCTGAATTTGCCCATCAGATCCCCGCTTTCCTTGGTGCGTTGCTTCCGTTTGGGTTTCCCGTCCCGGTCGATCCCGACGTGGTCGGCATCGTACCGACGCTTAAACGCTCTTCATGATCCATTCGCTCATCGTCATGCTTCTCAATGTGGAGAGGTCGGTCAGCTTCATCACATGGTCGAGCATGGTGGTGATGTTTTTGTTCATCACCTCAGGATCGCCGCCCGAGTTGTAGAACAGCATGGGATCGGTCACATGCTCGGCGCTCGGCCACGCCTCTTCAACGATGCCGCGCCAGGGAGGCTTTCCGGGTTCCAGGGCGCGGACTACGAGGTTCCTGACATAACGACACCGCGGCTGCACCGCTTCTGACATCGGCGACTGCTTGGTGTGCCAGAACTGGATCCATTCTTCGAACTCCATATCCGCGGCCTGTTCGAGGGTGGCGACGGTGAGGATGCCGGGCGACCTCTTACCGTCGGGCCAATCGCGTGCACCCGCCCATCTGCTGCGTCCGTAGTCGGAGTAAAGCGACTCCAGCACCTGGTAGCCGTCGAACCTCACCGACACGTCGCTGAGCACATTTTCGATCGGGTCGCGACGGTCGTAGCAGTCGACCCACACCGAAACGAGAGCACTGGGCATGTGCTCGCCTTCCGGTGCGGGCACCGGAGGGGCGACATCTGCCTGATCGTCGTCCAGATCCATCGTCAGCCCCCGCACCTCGGACGCCAAAAGGCGCGGAGCCACCTCGTCGATCATCAATGCCTTGACCGCCGTTCGATCGGTCCCCTCCGGCAGCCAGACGAGATATTGCAACTTCTCCATCGATCCCTCCGTCGTTCCCCGGGCCGAAAGATATTCGGCCCAGCCGATCGGTGCGCCTTGGTGCGGTCTGCGCATCATCACGTAGGGTCGAAACCGATGATTGCAGTCGACATACCCGGTACCGGCGACCGCGTTGCCGAGCGGCTCCGCACCTCGCTCGGGCTCGGGGCCACAGATATTTTCGCTCTCGGTCCGGACGACACTGATTGCCGTGGAGCTGAGGTTCTCATCTTCATCGACACCGATCGCGAGCGCTTCGAGAAGGTGCTCGACCCTGGGGTCAAGTGGGTGCACTCCCTGTCGACGGGGGTCGATCACGTACCGCTCGACCTGATCGGCGAGCGCCACCTGACCTGTTCGCGTGGTGCCAACGCCATCCCCATAGCCGAGTTCGTCCTCGCATCGATGCTGGCGTTCGAGAAGAAGATGCCCGAGGTATGGATCACCTCGGCTGATGAGTGGCGCTACCTCTCCCTCGGGGGGCTCGAGGGAAAGACCCTCGGACTGATCGGCCTCGGTGTCATCGGGATCGAAACCGCTAAACGGGCCCTCGCGTTCGACATGGAGGTACTGGCCTATAGGAGAACGGGAGCTCCGTCTGCAGTTCCAGGGATCGCGGTGGTGTCCGATCTCGTAGAGGTGCTGTCAGCAGCCGATCATCTGGTCGTGGCGGCGCCGGCCACCGCTCAGACACGACACATCGTAGGAACGGCCGCCTTCGAAGCGATGAAGCAGGGCGTACACCTGATCAACATCTCACGCGGATCACTCGTGGATCAGGACGCTCTCATCGATGCGATCGAGTCGGGGAAGATCTCGCGGGCCACTCTCGACGTGACGGATCCGGAGCCTCTCCCCGAAGGTCACCCGCTCTACTCGCACCCGAACGTCCGTATCAGCGCGCACACGAGCTGGAGCGCTCCCACGTCAATCGGGCGCTCGATAGAGCTCTTCGAAGAGAACGTCCGCCTCTACTTGTCCGGCCGGCCGCTGGTAGGGATCGTCGATGTCGAAGCCGGCTACTGAATAAGGGGTTTGATCCCAGATGGCTCTCGGAGCGTGGGATGCGGTTCTCTGCTCTGGAACACTCGACCGCCACGCGACGTTCCAGCAGCGCATCTCGGCCGCGAACTCCGGCGGGTTCGAAGGGATCTCTCTGTGGGGTCGCGACTACCGAGCGGCCCGCGATCAAGGCCTGAGCGACTCCGACATGAGGATCATGCTCGACGACGCCGGGCTGCGCGTAGCAGAGCTGGACCTGGCTTGGTGGTGGCTACCCGGCGCATCAGAGGTACACATCCCGGCGAGATACGACACCGAGGGAGCTGTTCGGGTTCGGCGAGG
>JBAPRR010000411.1:0-6137 GCA_049281195.1 Acidimicrobiales bacterium | reverse complement strand
CCCCGAAGAGCGTGCTCGTCATCGGGCACTCGGAGCCAATGGTCCGGACGAGGTGATCGCGAAAGACGTGGAAGAGGCGTCAGTGTCAGCCGCGGCACGCGGCGCCTGCGATACGGCAGCCGCGTTGGCGGAAATGGCGGTCAATCTGACGCCGACAGATCGGACAGAAGAGCGTCATCGGCGGATGGCGCTCGAAGCGGAGAACCGGTTCGAGGCATCGGAGCCAGACCGGGCCGTTGCCCTACTCGAAGAGGTTGTCGAGGCAGTGGAATCGGGTCCTATCCGAGCAGAGATTTTGAGGAGGTTGGCTAGGTATCAGGCTTACAGGGGTGATCACCTAACCACATGGATTACCAGGCTGGTCGCTGCTCTGGACCAGTCGGGTGAGGATCTCACCTTGCGGTGCACCATCGCCCTTGATCTGTGCGCAGCAGCAGCCAATGCGGGGGACCAAAATACGGCAACGGCCTACGGGCAATTGGCATTGGATTTGGCACTCCAGACGGGCGATACCGCGCGGCAGGGCCAGGCAGCCGGCGGAATGGCTTATTTGGCGTTCTGTAACGGCGAAGGCGTGCAGCGTGATCTGGTTGAGCAGGCGCTCGCTGGTTCTGAACAACCCAACCGTTTAAGTATGGAACTGCGGCCGCGTTATACCATCGGCGTCCTTTTGCATTATGCGGGCGACCTCGATGCCGCTCGCGTCCTCCTAGAGCGGGAGTACCAGCAGGCAGTAGCCCAAGGTATGGACATCGGCCTACCACAACTGCTGTGGGGGCTGGCCGAGACGGAGGCTTGGGCGGGGAATTGGGATCGAGCAGAGGAACTGGCGGCCCAAGGTTCCCTGCTTGCCGAGGATTCCGGTCTTTCGGTCATGATCGGCCTTATTGCTGGAGTTAGCGGGCTCATGCACATCTACAGGGGGCGGATCCAGGAGGGCCTACGTGCTGGCGATAAGGCCGTGGCGGTGGGCATGTCGATGCAAAGCCCACCAATCGCGCTCGCGGGGGCGCAGGTCCTCGGACTCGCCGAGTTGTCTCTCGGCGACCCTGCCGCCGCCCTCGAACGGCTCGGCCCCATGGCCGACATGGTGCGGGCGATGGGTGTGGCTGAACCAGGACAGATGCGGTTCCTGCCCGACGAGATCGAGGCTCTTATTCGGTTGGGCGATCTCGACGCAGCGGTTGAATTGCTCGATCCGTTCGAGGCCAAATCCATCGAACTAAGCCGCGTCTGGGGAGTGGCCACTTCGAGTCGGTGCCAGGGATTGCTGCTGGCAGCTCGCGGGGACATCGGTGGCGGAGAGACAGCTCTTGATATTGCACTTGAACATCACAGCGAGCTAGCGATGCCGTTCGAGCACGGTCGCACTCTGCTGGTGGCCGGCGAGATCCACCGTCGTGCCCGTCACAGGAGCCTCGCCAATATCCGCCTTCAATCGGCGGTCGGAATCTTCGAAGAGCTCGGCGCACCACTTTGGGAAGCACGGGCCCGCGAGGAGATCGGCCGTCTCGGATTACGACGAGCAACTCCAGGCCCGGGACTGACGGCTATCGAGATTCGCGTGGCTGACCTCGCCACCACGGGACTCACCAATGCCCAAATCGCAACACGACTATTCATGTCTCCACGAACGGTCGAGGCTCATCTGTCGCGGATCTACCGCAAACTAGGGGTCCATTCCCGCACCGCGATGTCCCGTGCCTACCTCCATCAATCCACAGAACGGTCATAGAGCGTTTCGACGGTACGACCTCGCCATGTCTTTCGTGTGCTGTGACCCGCGCCGGCACATTCGCTGCGGAAAAAATAAATCAGAAATCAGGTCGAGGGTAATGGTGTGCACGCCGATCAGTGAAAGTGGCGAATCGTTCAATAGTTGGTGTGGCAAGCACCGTGACGGGTTGGTCACACGGCAGATCGACCAAACAGTGACCGTTCGTATCTCGGGGGCGGTTTACTCGCCTCGCGCCACATGACGCCGGTCATCATTAGTATGACATTTCTCTCTACAACGTGGATGCTCCGAGTTCACCTGTCGTTCCATTCCTTTCGGTGGCGTTCAGCAGATCTGTGCGCATCCTGCGCCGAACCGTCGCAGATAATCAAGGCCCTCCGGTGAGAAGCGGCACGGGTCCTCACCGCAGGTGGCCGGGTGCGGCGCCGTGACCTGGCTTTTTGACGAATTGGCGGGCATTCTTCGCGACCTTATCCGGGTACAAACATGGGCGATCTACTGATTCAACCCGCAGAGGACTTACCTAGCATGGCCTGATGATGCTCAACCCATTCTCGGAACCAGGATGCGCATCACACGGGACGGGGAAAGATGTTTCGGCTAGTGACGACACCTGATCGCGAGTATCGAGCTGCTGCTTCGTCATCGAGTCATCAGGCTCCGCACGGATCACACAGAGCGCAACGCGTTACTGGGTGGACTAGCCCGACAACGGCCTCGCATATACATTGGCATGGCGAAGGCGTGTAATGCCTTGGCCGGGTGGCTGATCCGTGTCCGAGATACCGAGAACAAGTATTCCGCGCCAGCGATGGCCATCGTGGACCCTAGTTGTCGTAGGCGCATCCATCGCCTCGCTATTTGCGTGCAGCGAAGTCACAACCTCGGACGCAGAAGCACCTCGCCCCAGTTCATGGGACTGGCCTTGTGTGCATATATTCCCCCACCGCCGTCGTCTTTTGGCGTCGACCTGATCAAAAGGAGAAGAGAGAAAGGCGGGGGCTATCCCGCCCTGGCGTGTCGTTCTCGAGTTGGGTGACGAACCTTTGCTGGAACGTCATTAGGTCGGCGCTAGCGCGCCACGACTCACCCCCGAATAAGAAAATGCATTTACGAGCAGGGAAAAACTAGGAGGATCAATGCTTCGCAGAATCATGTTGGGTGTTCTTGCCGTAGCACTACCGGTTGGGCTTCTCACCGTCGTCATCGCACCGAATCTGGCAGCAGCAGCCTCGATCGGCAAGACCGGAACGGGAACGGGAACGGGAACGGGAACGTACAACTGCTCGGACATCACCGGTACGATCACGTTCAGCCCGCCGCTCACAGCGACCAGTAAGGGAACAGCCACCGAAACGGAAACGTACAACTTCAGCTCGTCCGGTTGCACCGGTGGCTCGCCCGCCGTGGTGTCGAGTACGGGACTCTCTAAGAAGACGCGGACCAGCAAGGGCCTGGGCAACTGCAGTTCCCTTTCGAACGACAAAGCCCCTGCGCCGAAATTCACCACCGAATACTCCAACGGCGCCTCCAATAGCACGATCAAGGGAGGGGCCGGGGGTGCGACAGCCCCGAACGGCAATGCGGAGTTCGTGCAGAAGAACGCAACGGTCACCGGCTCATACCCGTCTGCCACGGCCGACACCACCGCAGTGCTGACCGAAACCGATGCCCAGATCGGCGCTCAGTGCGAGAGTGCAGGCGGCCTCTCGACTCTCACCATTTCCAGCGGGCACTCGAAAAACATTTGATAAACACAAGTTCCGTTCAACCACGAAAAGGGCGGGGGAAACCCCGCCCTTTTCAGCGGTTTGAGCCTCGATGCTTCGTGGAGGCCACCGTCGAGCACGTTCTAGTGCGACCAAGACGACCTCCCACCATCCTTGCCACCAGTACGTCGGGTGCCGGTCCAGGTTGTGCCGCGCCCCGGTCGTACCGTCGCGTCGTCCTCGGGTCGGCGTGGCCGGCAATTCCCCACCCTCGATCGGAACCCGCCGATCGAGTCTGGGGAGAATCCGGTGATTTCGGTGATCCGCAGCGCCCTGGTCTTGCGGGTCGTGCTCTCGGGCTTCGAGCACCATCCTCATCGCACGCTGCTTCAGCTCAGGCGGATATCGCTTCGCTGACTTGGACTTCTGACTGGCTTCCATGACCCCAACCTTTCCAAGGTCTGGAGTCTCCAGGAAAGCCAGGGCGGTTCATGTAGCCAAAGTCCTATCACGGCCCCATCGGGTTGCGCCCGAGCGATGAGAGTGTCATCGAATTGGATCACGCACCATGGCTACAAGAAGCGAGTGGAGGTCCAGTCATTTGTTGCCCTAGGCGTTGCCTCAAGATAAATCCGTTCCGGATCGCGATCCTGACTCTGAATCGATTCCATTGCGAGATCCGGCATTGGTAGCGCTAATGACGGGTCACTCCCAACAAGGATCAGCAAATGTGCCTCCGGCCGGGGCCATTACCGCCGTCGCCGCGTAGCACCCTGAGAGGGAGACACGACAATGCTCAGGATTGGACTGACGACGCCGTAGGCCCCGTTCGCTGCTTCGACCTGGATGGCGTAGTTACCGGGAGTAGTGGGGGTGCCTGACAGCACGCCCGTTTTTTTGTGAAGGGTCAATCCGGGCGGCAACCCGACTGCTGAGAGGAAGAAAGTGGTCTTTGGCTCGCCCTTGGGTGAGGTTGCTTTGAAGGTGTAGCTGTAGGGGGTTCCGACCGTGGCGTTGACTGGTGGGCTGTCGGCAGTGAGCTTTGGCGGAATGACGTATACCGATAAGTACCCGCCGCCCAACCCACTTATCAGGGTGGTCTGGGGGCCGCCATTAGCTGGGAGCTCCACCAGGTTGCCGTCGTTGGTGATGAGCAAATCGCCTTCGGCGTCGAGCGCGACCCCTCCCGGGTCAGTCAGCCCGGTGCCCACGGTGGTCAGGGAGCCGCCACCGGCTGGGCGCTCCATCACCCCGCCCCTTTCAACGATGAACAGATCGCCCTTGGGGTCGACCGCCAGTTCTGTCGGGAAGTTCAACCCAGATGCAATGGTGGTCTGGGGGCCGCCGTTGGCTGGATCCTCCACCACCCGGTTGGACGCGATCGCGTCGGCGATGAACACATCGCCTTCGGCATCTACCGCCACGCCTTCTGGTGCCTGCAGTCCACTGCCATAGGTGATGTCGGGGCCGCCATTCGCTGGGACCTCCACCACCTTGTTGCCGGGGCCGATGTTGGCGACGAACAAATCGCCTTCGGCGTCGAAGGTCATGGCTGTCGGCACTCCCATAGCACCTTTGACAGTGGCCTCGGCGCTGGCGCCGTCGCCTCTCGGGACCTCTAACACCCGGTAGTGGAGACTGTCGGCTATGAACAGATCGCCCTTAGCGTCGAACGCGGTCGCATATGGCTGCTTTAGCCCCCAGCCCGGCGTGGTTTCGGAACCGCCACCTGGGGCCAACTCCAACACCGCCGTTTGGTCGGCGGTTGCGACGGCGATTTCCCCGAGCACCACGGGAGGTGGAGTGACGGTGATGGTCACCAATGGGCTGAAGGATGCCCCAACCCCATTCTCGTCCTCGACCACAAAGCTGTAGGTACCGGGGGTAGTGGGAGTGCCTGACAGCACCCCCTCACTACTAAGGGTCAATCCGGGGGGCATTGCAGGGAGGGCGCCTGTTGAGGCATCTACCACGTCGCCACCTCCGGGGCCGGAGGGGTTGGAAATGAACACATTTCCCTCGGCGTCGGCCGCTACGCCGCCAGGGAGGAACCCAGCGTCATCTGTGAGGTTGGCGACGTTGTCAGTGAAAACGGGGATTTCATCCACCTGCTTGTTTTTGATGTCGGTGAAGAACAGGTCGCCTTCGGCATCAACGGAGACCGCCGCCGGCGTTACGTTGTCGCCGGACGACACCACGGTGGTCTGTGGACCGCCGTCGCCTGGGACCTCGACCAGCTGGTTGTTGCCGGTGTCGGCGACGAACACGTCGCCGTTTTCATCCACCGCCACCCCTTCCGGATTTTTGAATCCGCTGCCCACGGTGGTCTGTGCACCGCCGCCGGCTGGGACCTCAACCACCTGGTTGTTTCCCGTGTCGGCGATGAACACATCGCCCTTTTTATCGACGGCGACACCTTGCGGGGCGTCAAGCCCGCTGCCCACGGTGGTCTGTGCACCGCCGCCGGATGGGACCTCAACCACCTGGTTGTTACCCGTGTCGGCGATGAACACATCGCCGTGTTTATCGACAGCAACACTTTTCGGGGCGTCAAGCCCGCTGCCCACGGTGGTCTGTGCACCGCCGCCGGATGGGACCTCGACCACCTGGTTGTTGCCGGTGTCGGCGATAAACAGATCGCCCTTCTTATCGACCGCCAATCCAGCCGGATCGCTCAGCCCACCCTCCAC
>JBAPRR010000410.1:0-19997 GCA_049281195.1 Acidimicrobiales bacterium | reverse complement strand
GGACCGAGCGGCGCAGGAAAGAGCACCCTCGCTCTGTTGCTGGCCGGAATCCACAGCCCTCGCGCCGGGCGGGTCGAGGTGGGCGGCGTGGCGCCCTCGCTTCTTCCCCCCGATCGCCTTCGACGCGAAATCGCATTGGTCACCCAGGAGCACCACCTCTTCGCATGCTCGCTCCGGGACAACCTGCGCCTGGCGGCTCCGGACGCTACCGACGCCGAACTGATGGAAGTGCTCGAGACCGTCGACGCGGCCGATGCGGCGATGTCCTTACCGGACGGTCTCGACACCCGGATCGGTTCGGCCGGTGTCGTTTTGCCCCCGGCGTTCGCTCAGCAGGTTGCCATCGCCAGGCTGCTACTTGCCGATCCCCACACACTGGTGCTCGACGAGGCGACGTCGCTGTTGGATTCGAGGTCGGCCCGCCATCTCGAGCGCTCCATCGCCAGCCTTTTGACTGGCCGTACCGTGATCGCCATCTCGCACAGACTTCACGCGGCCCACGATGCGGTCGACGTCGTCGTCGTCGAAAACGGCCGCATCTCGGAGCACGGGAGCCACGATGAATTGCTCGCTTCAGGCGGCGCATACGCGGCCTTGTGGCACTCCTGGCAGGGAGACGAACCCGAATCGGCGTAATGGGTGACCGCTCCGGACCTTTTTTGGAGCGCATAACAGGGAGGTAATCATCAGGTGATCGAGCTCTCGTCGCTTGTTCTTTTCGCCACAGACGCAAACAAGACCGGGGCCTTCTACATGGCTCTCGGGGTGGATCTCGAGCCCGAGAGACATGACGACGAAGGACCGGTACACCTGGCCGCGTCGGTGGGGGACACTCATTTCGCCGTATACGAAGGTGAGAATGCGGGAACTCGCTCCCTGGAATGGCGGACCGCGGGTGGCGACTTTCCGGGCTTCTATGTCGACTCCATCGACGACACCCTGGCGGCTCTGTCCGGACTCGGCTCACGGCTGATTCGCGAACACGAGATCCGCCCGTGGGGATGCCGCGTGATCGTCGAAGATCCCGACGGCCGGCCGATCGAGATCATCGAGCGCGATCACTGTCCCGTCGACCCCGAATCCTGAATGGCCGGGATTCAGGACCTCATCGGATCGCTCGGCCGGCTCGACGGAGCCGACATCGGTGAATCGATGTTCACCGGCGGTCAAGCTCTGTGGGTCAACGGCAAGGAGGTCGCCCATTTCGAAGAAGGTGGCGTCGTCGACATCCGGTTGACGTCGCCCCTCATCCGCCAGAGGCGATCCGAGTTGCGTGAGAACCCCGCGGTGACACTGCGCAAGTCGTCCGGTGCCGACTGGCTCGAGGTCGCAGTCTCCTCGAAGCCCGACGAGGACCTGGTCCGAGAATTGGTGGTCTTGGCGATATCGGCGCACGCCGCCCCTGCGGGCACCCAGCCGAAGTCACCTCCCACGGGTGCCAAATTGGAGAAAATGCGCCGCTTTCACTAGGAGCGCCTTGCCCGGCAAGGGTCGTATCCTGCTTTCATGTGCCGGAACATCACCACCCTCCGAGGCCTGGAACCCGAGGCCACTCAAGAAGAGGTCGAGGCTGCAGCCCGCCAGTACGTGAGAAAGGTGAGCGGGGTCCAGTCGCTTTCTCCTCAGACCGAGGACGCTTTCGAAAAAGCGGTCAAGAAGGTCACGGCCGCCACCGCAGAGTTGCTTGCCGGACTGCCGGCTCGAAAGCAACCGCCCCCCACCCTCCCACCGCTACGCCGCATCAAGCAGAAGGCCTGAGCGAAACTGGATGCAGGCTTCAGGCCGGTCCCTGAGCATCGCTCCACCCATCGCGCTGGTCGGAGACGGCCTGGCCGTCCCGTGCATCGATGGCACAGAACGCCCATACGTTTCGTTTGATACCGCGGCATCCACCGCCGCGCTCCCCGCCGTCTTGGAACGCGTCCAGGACTTGGTGCCCTGGTACTCGAGCATCCACCGCGGGGCCGGATACAAGTCCCAGATCTGCACCGCGGCGTACGAAGACGCAAGGGACGCCGCGTTGCGTTTCGCCGGACGTACAGAGCCCGACAGTGTGGCGATCTTCTGCCGGAACACCACGGAGGCCCTCAATCATCTCGCGTACCGCCTGTGCCTCTCCCCCGATGACGTAGTCGTTTCGACCGTCGTCGAGCACCACGCCAACCTGCTCCCGTGGTCGCGGACCTGTCGCTGTCGCTACGTCGAATGCGGTGAATCAGGGACGTTCACCATAGAAGACGTCGAGCGCGCCCTCGACGAGGCACCCAAGCCGAAGCTGCTCACCATCACAGGCGCTTCCAACATCACCGGATGGATACCTCCGATCGACGCGATCATCGATGCCGCGCACACGAGGGGTATTCGGGTGGTCGTCGACGGAGCACAGCTCGCCCCACATCGCCCGCTTCCGGTCACCCCCGATTTCATCGCATGGAGCGCCCACAAGATGTACGCACCGTTCGGTGCCGGAGTCCTGGTCGGTCCGCGGTCTGCCTTCACCGAGGGCGACCCGTTTCTGGCCGGGGGAGGTGCGGTCGACCTGGTGGATCTGGACGAGGTGGTCTGGACCGCCCCGCCGGACAAGGAGGAGGCCGGTTCACCGAACGTCGTGGGTGCAGTGGCCCTCCATGCCGCGATCGATGTGTTCGAGCAGGCCGGCTGGCCGGCCCTGGAGGAGCACGACATCGAGATGGCGAGGATCCTTCGTAACGGGCTTGCGTCCATCCCCAATGTGCGTGTGCTCGGACCTGACCTCGACACGGAAACGCTCCCCGTAGCGTCGTTCGTGGTCGAAAATGTCGCGCACCCGTTGGTGGCTGCGCGGCTGGCCGCGGAAGATGCGATCGGCGTCAGGCACGGCTGTTTCTGCGCGCACCCGTACCTGACGCGCCTGTTGGGTATGTCCGACCAGGACGTGGCGTTATTTCGCGACGAGGTGATGCGCGGGGACAGGACCCGCATGCCCGGAGCCGTCAGGGCCAGTGCGGGCATCAACACCTCGGTTGCCGACGTGGAGCGACTCCTCGACGCTGTGGCGCGGATCGCCGGCGGTGACCAGCCGCCGGTCGTGTACCACCAGGACACTTTCACCGGGGACTTCGTCCCCGACGCCCACAGCGCGCCGTGGCAGACACGCTTTCGGGCTCACCGCTCTTCGTGTTCTCCGGGTTGAGCCCGTAACCGGGCTCAGAAGCCTCGGGCGGCTCAGAGCTTGTGGGGGACCCTGGGCCTCGGGGGTGTCGTGGCCTGCGAGGGCATGCGGTTGACCGTCGGAGCCGGATAGGGGATCCCGACGTCCTCGGTTCCGGCCAAGGCGTTGATCACCGCCTGTTCGGCGACACTGGTATCCCCGAGCGATGTCGCCGGCAGGGTCGGGACCGTGGTGTTCGGCGGATTGACCAGGGCCAGAGCTTCGGTCATGTCGCCTGTGACCGAGCGGCGCCAAGCAGAAAGGTTGGGAACCTCGACCCCGAAGAGTGTCTCCAGGAACCGCAAGGTCGACGTGTGGTCGAAGGTGTGCGAGCAGACGTACCCACCGGCACTGAACGGCGACACGACGAGGCAGGGGACCCGGAAGCCGAGCCCGACGGGTCCTGCTATCCCCGAGGCGTCAGAAGGAAGAGGGTCGACGGTCAGGTACTCGCCATCGGTACCCCCAAGCGGGGTTGGCGGGGGCACGTGGTCGAAGAAGCCACCGTTCTCGTCGTAGTTGATGATGAAGACGGTGCTGGCCCACACGTCGGGGTTCGACACCAATATGTCGAGGATCTCCTGGACCAGGTGCTCCCCGTACTCGGGCGGCGCGGCGGGATGCTCGCATTCGGCGAGGTTCGGCATGATCCACGACACCTGCGGGAGAGTCCCCGCCGTCACATCCGCCATGAAGTTCGCCGGGTAGTTGTACCCGAGCGCCTGGGTCGACATCTCCACTTGTGCCGGGCTCGACGGCTCCCAGAAAGGTTGGAAGTAAGGAAACGGGCTCAGCTCCAAAAGCGCCGTCGGATCGTTGTAGACCTTCCAGCTCACGCCCGCCGCGCTCAACTGCTCAGGCATGGTGGTCCAGGTGAAGGTGCCATAGAGCGCCTGCCTCTCACCCGTCTGGGTCACCAGGCACGGGCCACCGGCCACTCCTGCGGGATCGATGGTGGCGGACATCGACATGACCCTGTTGGGATCGGTCGGGCCGAGCACCGAGCAGTGGTACGCGTCGCAAATGGTGAATGCGTCTGCCAGGGCGTAATAGAAGGCCAGGTTCTTGCGGGTGAAGTAACCCATCGTCAGAAGCCCGTTCTGGTCACCGTCGTTCAAAAGGTGCTGCTGCACGAACGCGTCCATCGCTCCGTTGTCCCAACTCAGGTGCTGGGGTCCCCAGTCGTGGGTGATGTCGTTGGTCGTCTGACCGTTTTCGTTCGGAGGATCGCTCTTGAGTGAGAAGGGTTGCAGATAGCCCGACGTCGTGACCCCGGCGCCTGGCTCATAACCGAACTGGTCGAAGATCGGATATGTCTGACCGTTCACGGTCTGGGTAAGGACCTTCTTGTCGGAGAAACCGCGTACTCCTGACAACGTGCCGAAGTAATGGTCGAACGAGCGGTTCTCCTGCATGAGGATCACCACGTGCTCGATGTCGCTCAGACTGCTGCCATTCGAGCTCCGGGTCAACGCGGTGTCGATAAGCCTTCCGGCTCTAGACGACAGCCCCACACCCGCTGCTCCCACCGCACCGGCCTGCAGAAAGCGGCGGCGGTCGAGACGGGCGTCGCGCAGTCTCGAAGTCAGTGAAGGATCTTTGCGATCTTTCGGCACGAAATTCTCCTTTTCACCCGCGGACAAGGGCCTTCGTGTTCATGAGAAGTTTGCCTTTTCCCTCTTGAAACTTTCTCGTGAACAAAAGGTGTTCTCCGCGTGAACGGATCCCGCCTTTTCGATACCCGCCGTCGCGGTCGCTCTGGTCGAAAACGATCAGGCGAGCTTTACCCAATTAGTGAGGAGAACATCCCTACATATCTCCATCTGCCCCCGGTGTTGTGCCAGCTCTTCGTAGATGTGGAACAGGACCCCACCCTGACTCCTGCTGAGGGGCCTGCCCACGTCCTGCGGATCCACAGCTCCGCGGGGTGGCTCATCCATCCGGATGTCAGTTACGTCGGACTCGAGCTTCTGACGGGCAACCCTCACCTTTTCCGCAAGCGCGTCCACCCTTCCTGTCGCCACGAACTCCGCGGGCCTGTCGCGTTCGATTTCTCTTCCCTTGATCGAGTGCCCACCCCAGTCCTCCATCACGCCACAGCAATGCGTGAGGATGGCGTACGGGGAATTAGATCCGGGATAGTCAGGCTTCTGGTTGCTCAGGTCGTCCCCCAACTGCTGGACGATCTCGACCATGTCGTCGAGAGCCTCATCGAGATATACGAAAAAGTCGTCGAGTGAGATCACGTGAACCCCCTAGCGGTCACCAGTTCGGCGGAGGCGACGAGCGATTGTCTGAACTCCCATCTAACTATGTGGTTGTAGGGCCGAGCCTTCCCTGCGCAGTCCTGGACACCCGTCACCTTCCAGGGTCGTCCGCACACTGTCAATCCGGTTAACTGTCAACTAAATTTACAAATCGGCACCTTCGAGAAACGGGTCCTGACAATCACCTCCCCGATGCCGACGAGGACTCGGCCACGCTGTCATGCGGGGGCCGGTGACAAGCGCGTCGGGATGCATCGGCCGGGACGCCCGCGACCATGGTGAGCGGCCCGGAGGAGCGCGATACTTTGGCATCAAAGCAATTGCCGCGGACGAGTTATCTCGACCGTCCGAAGGAGGCCAGGGATCCGATGACCGATCTTGAGTCAACGAATTTCTTCACCGACAGGGCCGTTCAAGACGACCCTTTCGCGTACTACGACGCGCTGCGCGGACTGTCGCCCGTGTGGCAGGAGCCTCATTTCGGCGTATACATGGTCACCGGCTACGAAGAAGCTCTAGCGGTGTACAACGACGCAGTCCGATTCTCGTCGTGCAACGCGGTGGGCGGTCCCTTCAAGAAGTTCTCGCTTCCCCTGCAAGGTGACGACGTCAGCGACGTCATCGAGAAATGCCGCGACGAGATGCCGTTCAGCGATCAGCTTCCCTCGTTCGACCCTCCACGCCACACTGAGCACCGGCGGCTGTTGATGCGGCTGCTCACTCCGCAACGACTGCGCGAGAACGAAGAGTTCATGCTGAGGACCGGCGACCGCCTGATGGACGCATTCCTCGACAGAGGCACGACCGAATTCATCGCCGAGTACGCCGCTCCGTTCACTCTTCTCGTGATCGCCGACCTGGAAGGTGTGCCTGAATCCGACCATGGGATATTCAGAGAACGGCTCACCCACGTGGCAGGGGAGATGTCGCACAAGCCACTCGAATTTCTCTACGACCAGTTCACCTCTTACATCGAGGACCGCCGCCAATCTCCATGCGACGACATCATGACCGAGATGGCAACAGCAACGTTCCCTGACGGGTCGACTCCGGACGTCAAAGACGTGGCGCTGCTCGCCGCCAATCTCTTCGCCGGCGGACAGGAAACGACCGTACGCCTGCTGTCCTTCGCCCTCAGGACCATCGCCGAACATCCCGAGATCCAGTTGGAGCTTCGTAAAGACCGGACCCGCATTCCCAACTTCATCGAAGAGACGCTCCGGTTCGAAAGTCCCCTGCGAGCCCAGTTCCGGATGGCCAGGACCAAGGTGACGGTGGGCGGTGTGGAGATCCCACCGGGAAGCACGGTGATGCTGTTACCGGGCGCCGCCAACCGCGATCCTCGTACCTTTCCCGATCCGGCAGAGTTTGACATCGAGCGCTCGAACGCCCGCTACCACATCGCGTTCGGACACGGCGTCCACCACTGTGCCGGCGCTCACCTTGCTCGGGCAGAAGGTCGGGTCACGATCAACCGTATTCTCGATCAGACGGCCGACATCAACATTTCCGAAGAGCACCATGGAGCGTCAGGAAATCGTCACTACCAGTATCTGCCGACATATTTCCTTCGGGGACTTACGAGCTTGAACGTCGACCTCGTTACGGCGTGATCTACCTCATCCGTTGTTCGACAGCGGTGCGGACGTCAGGAATTTGAGCTGGCCGACCGGCGGTCCGGCCGTGGTCCCACCGTCGATCGGCAGAAGAACGCCGGTCAATTGGGCGGATCGGTCGCTCGCCAGGTACAACACGGCGTCAGCGACATCCTCGACTTGACCTTGGCGCGGCAAAGGCTGCGTGAACTTGGTGACCGAGTTCATGTCGTAAGAGGTCATCCCGGTTTGAATGTTGCCCGGCGCGATGCAGTTGACTCGAATCCGGTACGGCGCCAGATCGACGGCCACCGAGCGGGTCAGGTGAATGACCGCCGCCTTGGCGGCGCGGTAAGTGATGAGCCCGGCACCGGCATTGATCCCAGCTATGGATGCGCAGTTGATGATGGATCCCCCGCCGGTTTTCTTCATCTCCCGAGCCGCACGCTGGCAGCCCAACATGACTCCCAGAACGTTGATTTTCATGATCCGCTCGAAATCACTCAGGTCGTCGTGCAGAAATCGGGTCATCTGCCCGGCGACCCCGGCGTTGTTGAACACCACGTCGATGCGGCCGAACGTTTCGACCGTATGGTCGACGAGAGCCTGAACCTGGTCCGGATCAGAAACGTCGGTACGCTTGAAAGAAGACACTTTTCCAAGCCCCGCTGTCAGTGCTTGTCCTGCTTCTGCGTCGATGTCGGCGACAACAACTTTCGCGCCTTCAGCGACAAATCGCTCCACCGTCGCACGACCGATGCCGCCGGCTCCCCCGGTCACGATGGCCACCTTGTCCGCCAGCTGTTCACCCAAATCGTTCACCGCCCGTCTCGACCAACCACCCCTGGTATTTTGGCATCAAAACAACCACCGGTTCGATGAGGTCGGACTTCAGCATCGATCAAAAAGGGGGACAGACTTGGCTTTTCGATCCCGAGGGCTCCGGATCTTCCGCCGTGAAGACGCGACGGACCTCGCCGACACCAAGTTGATGAGTGCTCCGGTGATGGATCCGATGCCCGAGCGCGCAGTGCTCAAAGAGGTCGGATCACCATCCGGCTACCTCAACAAGGTGCTGTTCGGAGATCCCGATCAGGGCGGAATGAGCTTGATCCGGCTCTGGTACGCGCCCTATTACGCGTTGCCGCGGCATTCTCACGACGTGGACTGTCTCTATTACGTCGTTGCAGGCGAAGCACACCTCGGCAGTCAGACCGTCAAAGCAGGTGACGGATTCTTTGTGCCGGCGAGTGCTCCTTATGCGTACAGCGCCGGTCCCGAAGGGGTAGAGGTTCTCGAATTCCGGGCGGAGAGCAGCTTCGGGATTCACGTGACCGAGAGTCCCGAGCGCTGGACCCAGCTGGCCGATATCGCCCGCACGCACCGCCAGGAGTGGGAAGCCCTCGGCTCGACGGTTCGCTAGCCTGAGCTCTGGACATACGACGCTGCGTCCGCACCGGCGATGTGGCCCCACACCAGCGCCATCCCGATAGTCGTCCCGCCACCGAAATACGCGGGTCCCCCCGGACTGGCGACCGCATTACCCGCTCCATACAGTCCCGGGATGGGACGGTCGCGCACGTGTTGGATTCGGCCTCTATCGTCGATCCTTGCACCGCCATTCGTGCCGACAGCTCCCGGGTATACCGCGAATGCGTAAAACGGCGCGCGCACGAGCGAACCAAGGTTCGGATGGGGCGCGTCGTGGTCACCATGGAACCGGTCATACGCGCTCTCGCCGCGGTGAAAGTCGCGATCGCGTCCGGCCGAGACATATCCATTCCATCTCGCCACCGTCTCGCTGAGACGGAGCGGATCGACTCCCATCCGCATTGCGAGCTTGTCGATCGTCTCCCCCACGATCAGCCAGTCCGGATCCGGATCTTTCGGTCTGGTAGTGACCACCGGATAGCGGGACCGGAATTGATGATCGAATACAAGCCAGCACGGCAGATGACGGGGACTTGCATCGTTGGCATCGAGTCCGAAAGAAGCCTTCTGCATGTCGTTGTAGTTCGCCGCCTCGTTGACGAATCGTTGCCCGAAGCGGTCGACCATTATCGAATGAGGTGCCGTGCGTTCGACGGCGACGAATCTTGCGAGCTGCCTACCTTCGTATCGCTCACCGGGCACCGCGGCAGTCGGGTACCACCAGGCCTCGTTCATGTTCGCCAGATCGGCACCGACCTCCATCGCCATGACGAGCGCATCTCCCTCGTTCGTCGGCGGGCTGGTCGGATGCGTGAGAGGACCGGGCAGAAAACGCGAGCAGAGCTCGGGGTTCCATTCATATCCCCCGGATGCCAGGACCACCGCGTCAGTGCTCGCGTGGGTCCGACTCCCATCGCTCTCGATCACGAGGCCCGACACCTTCCCGTCACTCATGACGATCTCGACCGCCCTCGACCCCAGTACGGGCTCGATCCCGCGTGCCAGGCAACCCGCCAGAAGACCTGCCACCAGCGCCTGCCCACAGGCAACCTGACCCGCTTCAACTCGCCTGGTGATCTCCGCGTGGTCGTATCTCTTCGGTGTGTATGAAGGCGTCCAGTCGACGGTTGATTCTCTGAGCGTCATCGGTAGGCCGAGGACAGGTGCCCTACGCAGCCGTTTTGCCCACTCACCGAGAGGGCGGGCGTCGGTAACCGCCGGCTCGATCATGCGCCCTGACGACCGTGCTCCCTCGATCTCGGGGTGGTAGTCGGGCCACGGGATCGGGTTGAACCGAACTCCGCTTCGTTGTTCGAGTCCCGAGATTATCGATGGACCGGTGTCGACGTACCGCACCAGGTGGTCTTCCGAAGCTCGACCCTTGGCCAGCTTCCTCATGTACGCAAGGGCTTCTTCGCGCGAGTCCTCTGCACCAGAGATGTGGTTGCCGGGCATCCACACGCCACCTCCGGACACTGCCGTGGTCCCACCGACAGACTCGGAGCGTTCGATCACCGCCACCTTCGAACCGGCATCGTGAGCAGACAGGGCTGCAGCCAGAGCCGCGGCGCCACTGCCTATGACGATCACGTCAGCGCTTCCGAGTTGAACCGTCAGGGACATTCTGTTGTCATCTCCTCCACTGACGTCTGCGCCTCGTCGATTCTCTGAACATCATGCTGCTGACGTGTCATGCCCGGCCGGCGCACGTCCGATCACCCGATCCGTTTCGAGCTGCTTGACCTCCGCCTCCGTCAATCCCAAACCCGTCAGCAGCTCGAGGTTGTGCTCGCCGAGCAGCGGTGCATGACGAAGATGCACACGCTCCGGTCCTCTCGAGAACCTGATGGGAAGCGTGCTGTGGCGCGCAGTGCCCGCCACGGGATGCTCGACCGATTCGAAAAATCCCCGCTCTC
The DNA here is from genome assembly GCA_049281195.1 of Acidimicrobiales bacterium. GTDB lineage: Bacteria > Actinomycetota > Acidimicrobiia > Acidimicrobiales > CAVXTF01 > JBAPRR01. The sequence goes on along the minus strand of JBAPRR010000410.1, from coordinate 9,598 downwards.
GCAATTGCACAAGATCGCCTTGCAGATGAGGCAGCATCACCCTGGCCACGGGAACGCCGGGCCACAGCGTCTCGACGATCTGGTCGGCATCACGTTGACCGCACCAAATAGTCAAGTGCTCGTCGATCAGACCGTGACCTTCTCTTCGACCTGCTGCCGAGGACAATGACGGGTCGTTCATCCATTCCGGATATCCAAGAGCGACCCTCAGGGATTCCCACTGTGCATCAGTGGCAATGGCGATAGCGACCCAGCAATCCCGGCCTCCCCGCTCATCGGAATCCTGAGCCAGATAGAGGTTCTGCGGCGCAGCTCGAGGGCCACTGTTTCCGGCCCTGTTCAACAGTGATCCATATGCCGAGTACTCGATCACCTGCTCCGAAGTGATGTTGAGTGCGGCATCGATCATGGCCGCCTCGACGACAACGCCTTCTCCGGTCCGCCGCCGATGCTCGAGAGCCATCATCAGACCGGCAAGTGCGTGGATCCCGGCGTTGGGATCCCCGATGCAGTACGGCTCAAGAGGGTTGTCGTCGGGATAACCGGTCATCCAGGTCAGACCTGACGCGTCCTCGATGGTGTAGGCGAACGCGGCGTGATCCCTCCACGGTCCGTCAAGACCGAACCCGGGCATCCGGATCAGAATTATGTCCTTGCGGATCGACTTCAAGAACTCGAAGGTCAGCCCCGCCTGATCGAAAACACGAGGGGTGAAATTCTCGACGATCACGTCTGCCGTCGAGATGAACCGGCGCAACAGCTCCATCCCCCGTTCAGACTGGATGTCAAGGGTCAAGCTCTTCTTGTTCGTGTTCAACCCAGAAAAGATCGGAGATCGCTCCCACCACTGATCCACGCTGAACGGCGCGCCGAGCATCCGGGTGCCGTCCAACCGGCCGGCCGATTCGAGATGGACTACCTCGGCCCCGAGCATGGCCAGGATGTGGGTACACGAAGGGCCGGCCCAAAACGCAGTCATGTCGAGCACGCGTAGCCCGTCGAAAGGCCGCTTCTCTCTTCTCTTCCCTAGCTTTGGACCGGCGCGGGCGGCCGGTCGGCGTGAGGGCCGGTAGCCCGTGTCCTCGCCGAGCGATGGAGCCGGACCGGGTGCGGGCAACTTGGTCGGGTTCATGCGATACGGAGTCACGGGCTGAAGAAATCGGCCGTTGGAGCTCGGTGCGAACGTCCCCCGTTCTATGAACTGGTCGAAGTCGGGCAGGTTCTGCCCGTTGGCTATAAGCGCGTTCGGCAAACGAAAAGCACCGGCGAGCTCACGGATCTCGGCGACTGTATGAGCGGCGAACCATTCGTCGATTGCAGGCCGCAGATGTGCGCGCTCTCTAAAGAGAGACTTGTCCTCAATCCATTCCGGATGGCCGACCATAAGGGCGAAGTCCAGCCAGTGCTGACCGGTGCCGACACCAACGGCCACCATGCCGTCCGACGCCATCGCTACTCCCGGAGTGACTATCGTCCGGCGGCTCCGGAAGGGCCTCCCGAGCATGTCGAAGTACGTGACCGGGTAGTACGTGAGGCACATCGCAAGCACTTCGAGGATCGAAACGTCAACGACCTCTCCGGTACCGTCGGTTCCCCATCGCGAGATCATCGTTCCTACGGCCGCAAATGCACCCGCCAGCCAAGCCCCCACCTCGCCCCCGACAAAGACCGGCGCCTGATCAGGGTCCCCACGACCCAACCCGATGACGCCTCCGGACCATGCCTGCAGCGTGAGCTCGGTCGCATGACGATCGGACCAGCTACCGGCGAGTCCGAATGGCGTGATCGACGTCACGATGAGATGTGGATGGTCGGTAGCCATTGCGCCCGGGCGTAGATGGTCCAGACGCGCCAGCCTCGACTCGGACGACCAGACGACGGCATCAGCCGAGTCCAGAAGAGAGCTCAGGTCTGTTAAAGCTCCACCGCACTCAGGATCTACGACCACACTTTTCTTCGAGGCGCCCAGGAACTCGAACAGAGCGCCGTTGTCGTGATCCGCGATCTCCGCACCGGATGCCGACCACTTGCGAAGAGGATCACCTTCAGGGGGCTCGACCTTGACGATCTCAGCGCCTCCATCGGCGAGCATCTTCGTGCAGTAGTTGCCGGCGATCCCGCTCGACAGGTCGACGATCAGCCACCCCTCGAAAGGCGCTGTGGTCTGCGACATGGGTCGAAGATCAATCGGTGTCGTCACGGCCGGATTTGCTCAGGCGGAAATCCGGCGGGTAGTCGTTGTCGTTGATCTTCACGGCCTTGTTCAGGCCGGAGTCGTACACATCGTTCCCGAGCATCAGGTCCTCACCGTCGCGCTTTACCATGCTCCCCATCGATTCAAGAAAGGAGCTCATGATGCTTCCCATGTATTCGCCCTGGAATTGCTTCATCATCTGAAAGAACGTCTTCTGCATGACGACTGCATCCGTGGGGCGCGATCGGGCGCACGCCGCCGCATACTTGTCCACTTCACTTGTCAGGTCCTGGCGCGGGACCACACTGTTGACGAAGCTGCAGTCGTACATTTCCTTCGCCGTGAACGGTCGACCTGTAAATACCATCTCCTGGAACTTGCGAATTCCCATTGTCATCGCCCACGCCCACATCCGCGGTCCCCATCCCACGTAGCGGAAAGCAGGGTGCCCGAAGAGGGCATCGTCAGAGGCGATTACGAGGTCCGCATCAGCAGCCTGATAGAAGTGCCACCCGTAGCAATAGCCCTTGGCCTCGACGATGCTGATCTTCTTGAAGTCCTGCAAAGTTCGGCAACCGGACCTCGGATCTGCGTACCACTGTCCGAGCGTAGCTCCGGCACGATATGAACGGCGTGGAGGAAACGTCACGTCCTCCCCGTCCATCTCCATTTCTTCACGGATGGCCGCGTCCGGCGACTCCTCCATTAGTGCGGCCAACTCGGGCAGATCGGCGCCGGAACCAAAGTCTTGGCCCGCCCCCCGGACGACCAGAACCTTCACGTCGTCATCGACATTCGCCACGTCGAGCAAGTGGGCATAACGAAGCCTCATGGCGATCGTAGGGGCGTTGAGCCGCTCCGGCCGATTCAAAGTGATGGTCGCGATCTTGGTGGAACGATCCTTTTCGTACAGGAGCACTTCCTCTCGTGATGCGTCGGATGAGTCGGTCATTGCTTCTGCTCCTGTCCGCGGCTCTGATCTGTCTGGTCAGTGACCGATCTGGTCAAGTTGAAAGCCCCAGAAAGTCGCACGCATTGGAGCTGACGATCCGCGCCGCGCTCTCAGGTCCTACTGCTGTGACCACGGCGGCCAGTGATGTTTCCGAATACCCGAACGTGCTCTCGTTGTGCGGGAAGTCCGAGGACCACAAAACGTGATCGACGCCGATGCTGTCGATGCTCTCGAGGCCGAGCGGGTCGAGCATGAACGACGAGTACATGTGGTTTTCCCAGTAATAGTGGATGTCGTGCTCGATTTCGACGTCCAACATGTGACGAAAGGACCTGTACATGTGCTCGGCATCTTGAATGGCCGACGGAACCCAGTTGATCCCACCTTCGAACCAACCGATTTTCAGGGCCTTGTGCCGGTCGAGAAGCCCCCCGCAGGTGTATCGAGCGAACATCTCGCGAAACGGCGCCGCGTTGTGCACCATGCTCACGGCATAGGCGTTCGAGGAACAGGGTGCCGACAGGGGGGCTTCTCCGATGTGATGGGCGACCGGAAGTCCTGACTCCTCGATCGCCTCCCAAACAGGCCCCATTTCCGGCCCGTTGTAATCGATCGGCTTACCGTCGGAACCGGGTCCCGGTTTGAGCGGCAACCAGAAGGTCCGGAGCCCGAGCTGTTTCATCTCGGTCAATGTCCGCCGTGCACCTTCGGCATCCCACCAGTTGATGAGACCCACTCCGTAGAACCGACCCCGTGAACGCTCCTGAAGCTCTGCCAGGTACTCGTTGTAGATGCGGAAGCAAACCTCGCGAACCTCGGTGTCCGGAAAGCCCATAAGAGCCAGCAGGGCGTTCGGAAATGCCAGCTCCCGCGTGACCCCGTCCGCTTTGAGCTGGTTCAGCCTGACGTCGAGCTCACCAGTGCTCGAACCGGGTAGCGGGTCGTACTGCATGAGGACTCCGGTGAACTCTCGCGGCAGAAACGCTTTCTCCCCCGAGCCGATGGTCCACGCATCGTCTGAATACCAGATGCGCGGCACCCGCTCTTTCAGGGGTTCGGGACATCGCTCATAAAAGATGTCCTCCGAGAGCGATATGTGGTTGTCTGCCGAGAAGACCTCGGTTCCCTCCGGTAGTCCCGAGGCGGCCTGATCAGCGCGAATCTGGCGATCTTTCGGCGCCCCCGGACCGAGGGGCGAATAGACCTGGATGGTTTCTGTTCGACTCGCCATTATCTAAGCGCTCCATCCGGAGTTGACTCCCCGTATTTACTTCGACGTCGTAGTGTTGTCAAGATTCCAGGGCCTCCTGACCGCCATATCGAGTCGTCGATCGGGAGCCCTCTCCTATAGCCTCGTGGAATGCCGGTGCCTCGCAGCCTGTCGTTCGATCCGATCGTGGCTGCTCGCGAGGTATGGAAATCAAAGGGCTGGGGCCAAGCCGCGGCCGGCATGGCGGCTGTCACTTCGGTCATGCGCGCCCACCAGCTATTCCTGGCGGACGCCAATGAGGTGCTCCGGCCTTTCAACCTGACCTTTGCCCGCTATGAAGTGCTTGCTTGGCTTGCATGGAACGCCGAATGCGGGTCCTTATCGTTGTCGCAGATCGGCGAGCGCCTCCAGGTGACACCGGCGACGGTGACCAGTGCCATCGACAGGCTGGAGGCGGACAATCTCGTCCGGCGTCTCCCTCATCCGAACGACGCACGCAGCACCCTTGCCGAGATCACGCCTCGTGGCCGACGGACCGTTTCAGAAGCGACCGCGGAGCTCAACTCGAGGGTTTTCGAAGCGGTACACCTGACCAAGGACGAAACAGAGACTCTGATCCGCCTACTAGTGAAGCTGCGCGAAGAAGCAGGCGACTTCTCCACCGACGGCCGGAGACGCTCGGACTCGAGCTCGCAATCGAACGGCACCAAAGCCGCGCGCTGATTGTCGCAACTCCGGGCGTCACCGTCTCCCGATCAGTTGCCAGGCCAGGCGATCGCCTTGGTCTCGAGGTATTGCTCGAAGCCCTCTGTTCCACACTGCCTGCCGATCCCGCTGGCCTTGTAACCCCCGTAGGGCGAGTCCGCTCCGTACCAGAGGCCGCCGTTGACGCCGATCGATCCGGTTCTTACGCGCCGGGCGATCCCGTTTGCCCGCTCGTCGGAGGCGGAGAACACCCCTCCGGACAGACCATACTGATTGTCATTCGCAATCCGCACCGCGTCGTCGTCGTCATCGTAGGGAATGACTGTGAGAACAGGCCCGAAAATTTCCTCACGCGCAATCGTCATGGAGTTGTCCACGTCGACGAACAGGGTCGGCTCGACGTACCAGCCATTCGGTAGGTGCGACGGCCTTCCACCGCCAACGGCGAGAGTCGCTCCCTCTGCCACACCTTTCTCGATGTAACCGAGCACCCGGTCCCTCTGCCGTTCGCTGATCAGGGGCCCCATCAGCACAGACGAATCGTCTGGATCGCCGTAGGGCACGGCTTTCATCGCATCGATAATCAGCTCGACCCCTTCTTTGTACCTTGAGCGGGGCACGAGCATCCTCGTCTGCATCGCGCATCCCTGACCACCATGGACGCAAACCATCGAAGCGCCCGGAACCACCGACGCGAAGTCGGCGTCATCGCAAACGATCATCGCCGACTTGCCACCGAGCTCGAGGAATACCTTCTTCAGGGTCGCCGCGCCCTTCTCCATGATCCGCTTTCCGGTCACCGTTGATCCGGTGAACGAGATCATGTCGACGAGCGGCGATAACGTCAGCTCTTCTCCGACCAGATGATCCGACGACGTCACCACGTTGAAGACGCCCGCGGGAATATCCGTCTTCTCCGCTACGAGCCTGCCGAGCCTGGTTGCGTTCCAAGGGGTGTCCGGAGCCGGTTTCAAAACAACGGTGTTGCCCGTTGCCAGGATCGGCCCGATCTTGTTGAGCGTGACCTCCAACGGGTAATTCCAAGGGACTATCGCCCCGACAACTCCGACAGCCTCCTTCCACACCTGGCGCCTGCTCGGAATGCCCATCATGTTTCCGTCAGGGAGTTCCCTTTCCCACCCGTACTCGTCGATGAGTCTGATCGGATAACGAAGACCGTCTTCGAGCGGTGAATCGAGCTGGGCGCTGTAGGTCATTATCCGCGGCGTGCCCACCTCTTTGATGAGCTCTTCGCGAAGCTCTTCTCGTTCTGACTCGAGAGCCTCTTGCAGCTGCTCGAGGGATCGTTTCCTGAGAGCCCGGTTCGTCCACCAATCGGTTTCGTCGAAGGCACGCCGTGCGGCGGCGATGGCTGTCTTCATATCGGCCGGCGATGCATCTGCTACCTGACCGAGAACCTCTTCGTTCGCCGGATTGACATTGTCGAAACGTTTGCCGGACATCGCTTCGACGAGGTCCCCGTTGACCAGCATGCGAATCTCGCCGGAGCTTTTGGCGGCATCGGACATCAAGTTCCCCAATCGTTCGAGTTCCCGGGGATCTTACGAGCGGAGGATCCCTGTGCAGTCACAGACGCCAATTTGTAGCTGTTCGGCTATCTTTCACGGCCAGTCGCACAGAGGCGGCGCAGGAGGAACAGATGGGTCAGCGCCGTCTCCGGGTGATCCAGTGGGCCACAGGAAACACGGGTCAACGCGCGCTGCGCGAGGTGATTCGCGACCCCTCCCTCGAGCTGGTCGGGGTCTTCGTCTACGACCCGCAGAAGAACAAGGTCGATGCGGGCGAGCTCTGTGGTGAACCCCCGACAGGCGTTCTGGCCACGATCGACCATGACTCGATGTTCGAGATCGGGGCTGATTGCTGCATCTACATGCCCCGGGCGACCGGAAGTGGGGTCACCAGGGCCGGACTTACTCAAGATGAGCTGGTCGCAGACGTGGTTTCACTCACGTCCAAGGGCACGAACATCGTCACTACGTGCACGGATCTGATCGCGGGAGGCACGAGGCTGAGCGCGGTCAACCGCTCTCGGGTGCTGGAAGCCTGCCGGGAGGGAAGTGCTTCGGTATGGGCGAGCGGGAGCGATCCGGGGTTCATCACCGAGACGCTTCCCCTTGCGCTGCTTTCAATCCAGAGACGGGTCGAAGCGATAGAGATCGAGGAATTCGGCGATCTGTCCCACCGCCCGTCGCCGGACATGGTCATGGAGCAGATGCGTTTCGGCAAGCCCCTCTCCGAGTTCGATCCGGAACGTCGGAAGAACCACTTGTTCGGTGAATACCAGCCTGCTCTCGTCGTGCTGGCAGACATTGCAGGCATGGAGATCGACGAGTGGTCGGCAGAAGGTGGAGTCGCCGCAGCAAAGAGAGATCTGACCATCGTGGCGGGCGAGATCGAAAAGGGCGCTGCTGCAGCCCAAAGGATCATCGTGAGCGGGCGTTGGCGCGGTGTTGATCGGATCCGCTTCACCCAGTACGCGTTCGTGGACACGGATGTGGAGCCGGACTGGGACTTACAACCCACCGGATGGCGAATCCGTCTCCGTGGCGACGCACCTTTGGACGTGCGCATGCCGTTTCCTGTTCCCCTCGATGACCTGGCCTCTTACGTGCCGGCATTCAATGCCAACGGTCCAGTCAACGCCATTCCCTATGTGTGTCGAGCAGCGCCGGGGCTTCTTACCACTGAGGATCTACCGCACATCCTCAGACGCGGCCCGTCGGGGCCAGGTCGTCGTCACGACAACCCAGCATGAGCGTGACCCTCGTCACCGGCGCCGCCAGGGGCATGGGCAGGGCATGCGTCGACTCCCTGAAACGCGAAAGCCATTCTGTAATCGCCGTCGATATCGATCCTCCGGACATCGAGGGCATTCCGGGCATCGTCTGCGACGTGGCGGACCCGGTCTCTGTAAGGCATCTCGTCGACGAGGTCGTCAGCCACGGCGGTCTCCGCTCGCTCGTGCACGCAGCGGGCATCTCGCCCACGATGGCCGATCCCGGTCGCATTTTCGAGGTGGATCTTCTCGGCACCCAGCTCCTGCTCGATGCACTCGAACCTGTAATCGAAGCCGGGTCGTCTGCGGTCTGTTTCGCTTCGAGCGCTGCATACCAGGTGACCTTGGGCGCGGTTGATCCGGAACTCGACGCTTTCGTGGAGGATCCGACGATCGACGGGTTCCTCGACCGTGCTGTCGAGCTGTTCGAAGACAGCGGCCTGGCCTACGCCTTTGCGAAACGAGGGGTCATCCGTGCCGCTGCCCGTGCTGCGATCGCCTGGGGGAGCCGCGGCGGCAGGGTCAATTCGATTTCACCGGGATTGATCGATACGGGTATGGGACGCCAGGAGTTCGAATCTCAACCGTTTATGCAAACGATGCTTGCTTCAACGCCTCTGCAGCGCTTCGGTCGGCCCGAGGAGGTCGCCGAGATCGTTGCCTTTCTGGTTTCGGACAAGGCTTCATTCATATCGGGCATCGATCTATTGGTCGACGGAGGCGGGTTCGAGGGACTTCGAGCCACGTTGAAGCGCAGCAGTTAGGGTCTCGCCGCAGCAGTCACACAGCGGGAGGTCCCAATTGATTTTCGTAGTCGTCAAGCAACCGGTGCGGCCCAAGTACGCGGATGATTTTCCCTCGTTGATAGAAGAATTCACGAATGCCACCAGGGCCGAGCCCGGGAACATCTCTTTCGACTGGTACCGGAGTGCGGACGATCCGAACTTGTGGCTCTGCGTCGAGGCGTTCCGCGACCGCGAATCAGGAGATGCACACGTGGCGTCGGCTCACTTCAAAAAGGCGATGGAAACCATGCCCCGCCTGCTCGCTGCCGCGCCGGAGATCATCAATGTCGAGGTTCCCGGCGACAGCTGGTCTCAAATGAGTGAGCTCGACAACTGAGTCAGGGCCGGCTCAGATATTTGCCTCTCACTTTTGGAGAAGGTAATTTCCGTCACATGTGGCACGAGGAGAGATTGTTCATCGGTGGAAATCTGGTTCCGGCCGAAGGAGGTCGGACGTTCGAAACGATCGACCCGACGACCGAGCAGCAACTCGGAACTGCCGCCGATGCCTCTGTCGGAGACGCCAAACGTGCAGTCGAGAGTGCCAGGCAGGCCTTCGACAAAACCGCGTGGGCCGCGGATCGGGAGTTACGCGTTCGGTGCCTCCGCCAACTGGGCGAAGCACTCGTAAACCGTATCGAGGACTTCCGTCAACTCATCGTCTGTGAAGTTGGCGCCCCGCTCATGCTCACTCAAGGACCCCAGCTCGAAGCTCCGCTGCGGATGATCGACTGGTATGCAGATCTGGTCGAGAAGTACGAGTTCACAGAGGAGCTCGGCGTGGCCGAGGCACTCGGCCGCATGAGCAACCGGTGGATCGAGAAAGAAGCGATCGGAGTAGTCGCTGCGATCGTGCCTTACAACTACCCGATTCAGATCTCCCTTGCGAAGCTCATCCCCGCGCTCGCTGCCGGGTGCACGGTCGTTCTGAAGGGTCCACCTCAAGCTCCGTGGC
>JBAPRR010000409.1:0-2864 GCA_049281195.1 Acidimicrobiales bacterium | reverse complement strand
GGGCAGCGCCATGCCGGTCCAGCCGCCGTCCGCCCGCGGCGAGGAACATAGGGCCTTCGGTGCGCTCGCCGATGGCCAGGTCGATTGCTCTCGCGGTGCGCGGGGCGAGCGGGATGGTGACGACCTTGCCGCCCTTGCGGGTGATCACCAGCGTTCGGTGGCCGCGTTCGATGCCCAGGTTCTCGATGTCCGCGCCGGTGGTTTCGGAAACCCGCAGCCCGTTCAGCGCCAGCAGCGAGATCAGCGCGTGCTCCGCGGCCGTGCCGAGCCCGGCGGCGGCCAGCATGGCCCCGAGCTCGTTACGGTCCAGCCCGGTAGCGTGCGATTCATAATCCAGGCGGGGACGGCGGACATGCGCCGCCGGCGAGTGATCGAGCAACTCTTCCTCGACCGCGTACTTGTAGAACCCGGCGATCGTGCACAGCCGACGGGTCACCGTCGCCCGGGCCCGGCCTCTTGCCTCCAGGTCACGGGCAAAGCACTCGATGTCGGCCCGCCGGGCCCGGAACAGCTGCAGGCGACGCTGCTGGCACCAGGCGGTGAACTGCCGCAGGTCCAGAGCGCAGGCCTCACGGGTCAAGCCGGTATACCCGGCCAGGAATCCGGCCAGCGCCAGCCGCTCGGCGTTGGTGAACACCGGCTCGGCAACAGCAACCGCGGTGGACGGGGACTACGTTGTGATGGTGGACATCGGGCACCTCCCGGATCCGGCTGAGACCCGGGAGGCAGGGCCAGCCCACAGCCCCAGCGACGATGATTCCACCCAACCGTCAATCAGCCCGGACGATCACGCAATGTAACCAATGCTTGTATGGCTGTCGCACCTGCCGAATATTTGCTGCTGCCGCCCTGCTTGGTGCGCTTGGGCCGCGTGTACAGATCATCCGGATATGAGCAGGCAAGATCATCGCCAAAGCATTTCGCCTGCTCATAAGCATCAACATGGCAACCCACCGGCGCGGGCAAGGATGGTCCGTCCCGCAGCGAGGGGCCGTCAACAACGCTGTTCTGTGCAGTATTGCGCTGGAGCGCTGGCTGCCGCGTGGTTTAGGGGTGAAGTAGGCGGAAGCTGTCGAGCAGGATCTTGTAGTCGTGGGCGAAGCTGGCGGCTGCGCTCCCGAATCCCTCGAAAATGTAGGCGGACGAGCCGAACGTCACGACGAGGATTTGCCCCGGATCTCCCAAGACGGAGATGACTGCGTCTTCCGCGGGTTGCCCGTGGTAGGTGATCGAGTGGCGGGAGAACACTTCTCCCCCGGGAAGGGCTGAGGCGGCCACGTTGACGGCGCGGTCAAGGCTGAAAGAGCTGATGCGGGCACCGGAGCGCGGATGACTTCGACGGCATGGCCGGGAAGGTCGGCTAGGTAGACGATGATGGTGGTGGTTCCTGCGGTCTTCTCGATGCGGAGTGGCTTGCGGGGGAATGTGGCGGTGAACTGGGCGTCGCTGGCTGTCAGCCGGTACCCGGGAGCTGGGCTTGGCGAGGGCGTGGAGATAGCGTGCAGCCCGACCGTCGCTGCGATCGATCCTGCGAGGAGCACGATCCCCGCTACGATCAGCCAGCTGGCCATCCGAGGCCGGGTATGGGCATCGTCGGGCGCAATGGGCCGGCGCCGGGGCGGCCCGGTAGCGGCGGCCGGGCCAGGACGGATGCCTGGCGGGCTGGTCGGCGCATCGTGATCACTGAGCGATTGCCTGGCCATTTATCTCACTCCTCGCGCTGTCGGCTTCGGTGTTGATCAGGGCGGCGGTTGCCGGATGGCGGCGCAGCTTGCCCGGGCAGCCACGGCGGCTGGGCCCGATGGTCCCGGCCCGGATGTTGGGGCTGGCGCTGATCTGGATGCAGGGCCGGGGGGAGGGTCTTCGGTAAGCATGGCGGTTTGCCGTTGGCAGCTTGGGGCGGGTGGATGGGTGCGTCCTACGCCTGTTGGTCGCTGTCCCTGCCGCGCGTTACCAGGTCAGTGACCAGCGGGCCACTACGCATCGGGCTAGCGGCCTGCCGGGTGGGCGCACCGGGCCGCGACCGGCACGTGCAGGATCGTGGCGGTGATCACTCCTGCCAGGTTTGATCATTGCTGCGTTCCTTCTGGGTTTAGCCGGTGTGCGCCGAGCCAAGCCGAGTTCATGAGCCGTTCGGACGGGATGCCGAGCTGGTTGCTGGCCTGGATGACGAGCTCTATGTGGGAGCCCGGCGGAACATCAGCCGGGCCAGCCGCCGTGCCCGGTCGGTAGCACCGGTGCGGTGACGCCGTGCCGTGCGGGCCTGCCGCGCAATCAGGAGCAGGCGGTCCCGCTCGCCGACCCGCTGTGCGTCGTCTTGGCGGGCCTTGGCGAGGTACTCATGGAAGGTCATGGCCTGCTCCCTGGCGGCGGCTGCGATTGGTTGCTGGCGGGGTAGCCGGCCGTCGCACCGGATTCCACCATCGCCAGTGGCCTGGGGTTTCACCACACGCGATGGCCCACACGACGGCTAGCCTAAATCGCCCGCCCGGTGGTAGTGACCGCCGCCCGTTGTGCATGTGTGAACCCAGGCGGGTGCCGCAGCGAGCGTGGTGCGGGCTGCGGAGGAGTCCGGGAAGCGGTAGCTGGGGGATAGCGGGGGCGACGGAGGCTGCGTACTGTTTGGGGCAAGCGTGTTGCCAGTGCCGGGCTGGCGGCCGCGGGCGGGGTTTGGGGAGCGTGGGGGCGGTGGCCGGGCAGCCTGGGGTTTCTTTCGCCGGGTTACTGCGGCAGCTGCGTGCTGAGGCGAAGCTGACGCAGGAGGAGCTGGCGGAGGCGGCAGGGGTGAGCTCGCGGTCGGTCAGTGACCTGGAACGCGGAATCCACCGCACCGCCCACAAGGACACAGCCGGTCTGCTGGCCGG
>JBAPRR010000408.1:0-2105 GCA_049281195.1 Acidimicrobiales bacterium | reverse complement strand
TGGCGCCGCGATCGACGATCGCTTGTCTCCGGCTTCGTAACGTGTCGACCAGAAGGCCGCGGTCTGCGTCGGCGAGCAATGGTGTGTTTCCGAGCAGACGTCTTGGTGAACATGAAGCGACGGCTTGCGCGACCGATTGTTAGGCCAGGACAATCTTTCCTCAAGAGTACCGAGGTCCCGAAACGCATAACGATGGTGCCACTCCTCCTTGAGAATCACATGTAGGCACTGAAGCACGGTGTGATCCTTCCGCGATGACCCGGGCTGGTGGGAGGTACACAGTTCCGTTCCAGCTCGTTCATGTTCGCCCGGGCGATCACTTCGTGTACTTCGTCCATTCGCTCTCGACGCAGATCGACGACCTGGTCTAGCGACGGGTCGGCGTCCGGCTCGATGCCCCAGTGGCGAGGACTTGTGAGCCACGATCCACCAAGACCCCAAGGGTGGTACGGGTGATCAATACCCTCCACCATTCGTCGCAGCCGGCAGTCGGTGGCAAGTACTAGGTGACGGTGCGTCCGCACAAAGCTCCACTCGCCATCAACCTGTTCGTGGAGGACCAACTCGGGAGCGTTCTTGCGCGGATGATCGTCAGGTTCCAGTGGTCTTCGATCATCGCCCAAGCGTCGGCTGACCTCCTGGGGTCCGTGGGCTTTAGCTTCTCGCGCTGGGCCTTACGCGCTCGGCGTTGCGGCTCTCCACCTGCGCAAGCTTACGAGTCGGCTCCAGCATCCCGCCATGGTTCTCTTCCATTGCGCATGGTTCAATGCGTACGTTCCTGGTTGATGTCACCGCAGCGTGTCATCTCAAGTGTGCCCCATGCACCCACCTGGTCCAAGAGACGCTGCCTACGTCCTGTCTCCGTTCGCGTCTCGCGCGGGGACAGCCATTCGGCCGGATCACGATTCGATGTCAGCACTGTCGCGGCGTAGCGATGCCGCTTGACAATACGGGTGAGGGCAGTTCAGACCTTCAGGCGGAATACCTGACCCGTTAGTTCGCCGACGTAGATGTACCCGTCATGCATGCCGAGGCCAACGACTGGTGCTACGAACCCCGTGATGAGCGGCTTCAGGGCGTGTTGCCCTCCGAGGGTGAGCGAAAAGACCTCTCCGCCGGGACCCTTCCCCTTGGGTCCGGCGAATGAAGTCAGATACATCGCGCGTCCGCAAAGTGCAATACCCATCAGATCGGTATGCGGTTGAAGAATTCGGAACGGCTTCGCATAGCCTCTACATGGCCCGGCGCTCGTTTGGTTGCACTTCGGGAATCCATAGTTCTGACCCGCCTGAACGTGAAGAATGAAGTCGGGCGGGTTTTTGGCACCCGTGTCCTGGCCGAGGTCAGTGACGTAGGGCGAGTCGGATCCATTTCGAAAAGCGAGTTGCCAAGGTTGCCGCATTCCGGTCGCGAAAACGCGACGATCGGTGCCGTTGGCTCGGAACGACAAGATGTCGTAGAGGAATGGCGACGTCGACTTTGGACCATGGTCGTTGCCGTCGGTCAATCCCACGTCGACACCCACGTAGAGGCGGCCATTGGCGCCGAAGGCAATACCGTTGAAGCCATCGAAACCTTTCGGTGCTGTGTAGAGCGTCCGGCGGACCGTGAAGGTCTTACCGTTCCAGCCGCTCCATGAGACCAGGCGAAAGCTCGGCCCCTTCGAAGTGAGCGCAGCGCCGCTGATGTACAGCTTGTTCGCGTGCCAAGCGAGGCCGGCAACGAATTTGAGCGCGCTCGGAATCTCGACCGCCTTGCCACCCTTCAACGCGTACACGCCTCCGTTTGGAGGAGCTGAGCCTTTAGAGTTTCCGCCGTCGCCTTCAAAGACCACACCGTCGCCAAAGGCAAAGGACGTAGGTGTCTTGAGACCGGAAGCAACGAGCTGAACCTTGTGTCCGTTTGTGGATTTCAGCTTAGGCGTAGCGGCGCTCGCGCCTGCACTGGAAACTAAAAGTGCACAGCTCATCAACATAGCGATACCAGCGCCAACGATCGCACGCCTCGACATATCCGCCCCTCTCAACTCATTCCAGCCATCTGCACAGGTAATTGTCAGCTACCTCGCAGCGAGCAACTGTTGGTCACGATTGACGCAACAAGGT
>JBAPRR010000407.1:0-13862 GCA_049281195.1 Acidimicrobiales bacterium | reverse complement strand
CACCCACACCGATCGTCTGGAGCTCGCAGTCAACGCACGCTCCAATGAAGCAGTCGAAGCCGCGGCCCGGATCACAGAGTTCCGCCACCGGCATCTTTACGGCGCAACCGGATCGGTCACCGTCGAGTCGGAGGACGGGGAGAAGGTGATCGCAGTGAACGGCTCTGTGATCGACGCGCTTTCGGACCTGAACCTGAGAGGAAGGCACAACTTCGACAACCTGTGCGGTGCCATCACGGGCTCATATCTGCTTTCCGGACGATGGCCCGATTTCGCGGAACTGGCGGCCTCTGTAAGAACGATGTCCCCGCTCCCGTCACGACTGGACACCATCGCGATCACTCGGGGGATCGAGTTCGTGGACGACGCGCTCGCCAGCAACCCCGCAGGAACCATCGCCGCTCTCGAGGCGTTCGAGGGACTCCCCTTGAGCCTCATCGCCGGCGGCCATGTCCGTGGTACGGACTTCAAGGCACTGGCACGGGCACTCGATTCGCGTTCGCGGAAAAGTGCTACGTCACTCGTATACCTGGGAGAAGCGGGGGAGCGGTTAGCTCGCGAGCTCGACGACATCGCGAGCGCGATCGATCGGTCGAAGGCGGCTTCCGTGGCAGACGCAGTGGCCATGGCGACCGAACATGTGTCGGCATCGGGCGGAGTCGTGCTCCTGTCACCGGCGGCGCCGACACCTCGAGCGGAGGGAACTTACGTGGAAAGAAGCGCAGAATTCCGGCGCGCGGTGGAAGAGCGGGTCACACGACCGTGCTGACGCTCACGGTCCTCGGTTGCGACGGGAGCCATGCCTCTGCCGGTGGAGCGGCCAGCGGTTACCTGGTGCGCGAGTGGGATTCTGGGACCACCATCTGGATAGATGCGGGGCCGGGGACCTTCGCCAATCTTCAGAGGTTCTGCGATCCCCGAAGCGTGAACGCGATCGTGCTCACCCATTCGCATGGAGATCACTGGACCGACATCGACGGGTTCCTCACCGCAGGAAGATGGACGGCCAACCCTCCGTGGGGTCCGGTTCGCGTCATATCTGCGCCGGGCATAGCGGAGAACCTTCTCCAGGAAACCGCCGGCGTCTTGGAGTTCGAAGAGATCGGGGAGTCGACCCCGGTGACCGTCGGCAGGTTGTCGCTCAGTTTCTCGCGCACGGACCACCCACCTGTCACCTACGCCGTGCGCGTCGACGGTGCCGGACGCACACTCGGCTACTCTGCCGACACCGGGCCGGGTTGGTCGTTCAAGGAGCTCGGCTCCCACTTCGACCTCGCCCTTTATGAAGCCACCTATACGCAGGAATACGAAGGGACAGCTGGGCATATGAGCGGTCGGCAAACTGGGCAGCTGGCGCGTGAGGCGGGCATAAGACGCCTCTTGATCACGCATTGTTCGCCTGTCATCTCTCGCGATGATGTTGGTGCAGAAGCGCGGAAGACATTCGGCGGACCGGTGGAGCAGGCTTCGGTGGGGCGCGGGTACACGGTATGAGCGAGGCGGATCCGCGGACGCTGCGCCGTGACGGGCGCACTGCCGACCAGCGCAGACCGGCAACGTTCGAACGTGATTTCACGGTATTCGCACCGGGCTCTGTGTTGGTTACAACCGGGCAGACCAGGGTTCTGTGTACGGCCTCGGTCGAAGAGCGCGTGCCGCCGTGGATGCGGGGAGGCGGCAAGGGCTGGGTGACGGCCGAATACTCGCTGCTTCCGGGCTCGTCGGCCGAACGCATAAGCCGCGAAGCGGCCAAGGGCAAGCAGTCGGGGCGCACCCAGGAGATCCAGCGCCTGATCGGTAGGTCCTTGCGCGCGGTCACGGACCTGGTGGCCGTCGGAGAGATGCAGGTCACAGTGGACTGCGACGTCCTGCAGGCTGACGGAGGAACCCGCACCGCGAGCATCTGCGGTGCTTACGTTGCGCTTCATGATTGCTTCACCCGCCTGATGGACAAGGGACAGATCCGCCAACACCCGCTGACCGAGCCCTGCGCCGCGGTATCCGTCGGCGTAGTGGATGCGACCCCGATGCTCGATCTCGACTACAGCGAGGACGCACGCGCCGAGGTCGACATGAACGTCGTGATGACCGGATCGGGCAAGTACATCGAGGTTCAGGGGACCGCGGAGGGAATGCCCTTCACCGCCGGCGAGCTCGAGGAGATGCTGAGCCTCGCCCGTCTCGGCATCGACGAGCTGATCGGAGCCCAAAAGCAGGTGCTCGCGGAGCCGCCGAAACCACGATGACCGACGCCTCGCGCAACGGCACCTCGGCGATCCAGTTCGTGCTGGCGAGCGCGAACAAGGACAAAGCCGCAGAGATCGTCGCGATCGTGAAGAGCGTTGCCGGTGACGCGATCAGCCTGGTGCCGCGTCCTGATTCCGTACCCGAGGTGGAAGAGACCGGCGACACCCTCGAAGAGAACGCACTTTTGAAAGCCGTCGCCGTGAGTGAGGCGACGGGAATGCCGGCCATTGCCGATGACACCGGTCTGTCGGTCGACGCTCTCGATGGTGCGCCCGGTGTGTACTCGGCGCGCTACTCAGGAGAGCACGCCACCTACGCCGACAATGTGGCCAAACTGCTGAGCGAGCTCGCGCGCGTGTCGGCGGAGACGGCCGAAGACCGCTCGGCCAGCTTCGTCACCGTCGCGGTCGCATACTTTCCCGACGGCACGAGCATCGTGGCGGAGGGAGTGGTCGACGGGCACATCGCTTCACAGGCGGTGGGAACCGGGGGATTCGGCTACGACCCGGTCTTCATCCCCGAGGCCGGAGACGGTCGGACCTTCGCCGAGATGACGGCGTCCGAAAAGCACTCCCTGTCTCATCGCGGCAAGGCGTTTCGCGCCCTGGCCGTCGGTTTGATGAGACAGCACGACGCCGGCTCTGACTGACCGGCCCGCTCACCAGCCGCCGCTCACCAGCCTCTGAGGTCGACCGGCCAGGTTTCGACCACATCTTCGCCGTCGCAGATGTGCATCGCGGCGTGGTAGGCGACCGTGGGGTCCACATGCGCCGGTATGACGCGCAGGCGCGTCCCGACGGGTTCCGGCGGCGAGAAGGTGATGTGCTCGTCCGAGCAGAACCACACCTGATGGTCCTCGATGGTCGGATTTCCGTGGTCCATACCGAGGGACTTCAGGCCTGCGTCACACACCGCCCATTCCAAGTTCGAAGACACGACGGTCGAAAGAATCGTCAGAGCCTGCTGAAACGGCAGGCCCAGGCCCCCATAAGCGGTATCCATCAAGGCGTAGCTTCCGGCCTGAATCTCGGTGGCCCACGTGTTGATGTCGTAAGTGCCGGTACCGCCGGCGGAGATGATGTCTCCCCCCACCTGGCGATGCGCGTGGAGGAGAAGGGCCATCGACTCCTCTGTTCCGGTTATGCGCTGCTGGCGCTCGCTGACCCCGACCACATGTCCCTCGTAACCCATCACTCCTGCCACCACCAGTCCACGATTTCGGGCCATGTCGGCCAGGCGTCCGGCGTCATCGGGCGCGCATCCGCAGCGGGGGAGCCCCACGTTCACATCCATCAGCACCCGTGCCACCCCGGCTCGAGCGGCCACGTCGATGGTCTCTTCTGAATCGACGGCGAGCGATACGTTCGCTCCGGATGCGACCAGCCTGCCCATGCGATCAGCGTCGAGAACCTCGTTTGCGAGCAGCAGGTCGGATCCGAGACCCGCTGCGGCCATGCCCTCCATCTCGCGAATGGTTGCGCAGGTGAACCGGTGATGGCCGAGCTCCGACTGCATCCGGGCGAGCGAAGTGCATTTGTGGGCTTTCACATGGGGCCTGAGCCTGGCGCCCGGAAGCGCTCCGGCCATGGTCTCGAGATTCGATTGGAGCACCCGGTGCTCGACCACGGCCGTCGGGGTGGTCAGGTCATGAAGTCTCATGTGGGGGTCTCAATTACTGGGTCCATCACGCTTTCCTAACAATTGGTTCATCGGGAACTCACGCCCGCTTGTTTACATGGGATCTGCGACAGGGGAGCCGGCTGAAGAGCGGGCGTGCCCGACGCCGGGGCCCAACTGGGGCCTTGTGGAATCTGAATAGAGGAGAAGAGATGGAACCGATGAAGGCAGTGAAGGCGAGCCGGGTGGGGCGGCGTGCTCTGCTGCTCGGGGGGATCGGACTGATTTCCGCCGCCAGCGTCGCAGGCGTCTCCTACGGGCTGACCTCGAGCTCGAGTGGTACGACGGTCGCCCAGGTGGCCACGAGCACGACCCCGGCCTCGGGCACCTCGACCACCCCGAAGATCCGACAGCCCTACCAGCGGGCACGTGCGGTGCTCCGCCGGGCAGTTTCCGGCTCGATCGAGATCGACACCAAGAACGGTTTCGTGACCATCGACTTCGACCGCGGCACGGTCAGCTCGATCTCGAGCTCCGGGATCACGGTGCTCCGTCCCGATGGCATGCAGGTGTCTGAAGCCGTCACCAGCAAAACCCACATGCCCAAGGCGGGAGTCCCGACCAAGGGCGAGAACGTGATCGTCGTGTCCGACTCCGGCAACGCCTTGTACATCTTCAAGGTCGGTCCGTTCCATCCACTGGGCAACGGCAAAAAGTCGACCGGGTCCTCCTCCACGAGCGGCTCGTCGAGCACGACCACCTCGGGTTCAACTCTGAGCCTGTAGCTCCCGACGCAAATCTGGTCAGGCTCCATCCAAGATGAGCGGGGCGTGCCGGGCCATGACATCGAAATCCGCAGCAGCGTGCAGGAGCGCGATGTCAGCCCGGTCGCCCGGGCGCCGATCAGGCACTCGACCAGTTTGCGCGCGGGGCGCACGCCGTCACCGGGTGCGCGACGTCGCCAGGACCTCTCCGCCCCGCAACACCGACACCGGCCCGGAGTCACTTACGGCGATAACCAATGAAACGGGATCATCGAAGCTGTAACGGCGCGCCGAAGTGTGCCTGGTGCCGCCGAGGGGATCGATGGCTGCCTCGGCCTTTCTGCTGGGGACCAACCGCACGCCCAGTCGGCGCAACGTTCCGCTGACATCGAAGATCGCCGCACCGTCGGTTTGGGCCAGCGCGTGGCGGAGCGGAGCAAGATGCAACGGTTCGTCGATACACAGCTCGGGTGGAGGCGCCAGCCGCTCCTCCACGACAGGGCCAGGGGTGTCGGTGGTCCGGTACACGAGCAGAGCCCCGATCCCCGCCGCACCCAGGTCGTGCACGGCGAAGGTGAGCAACGATTCGATGGTCGCCTGTTGGTGGGCCGGTGATTCGTCTGCCACCCGCTCGACCATCGAGCGCACGGGGGGCTCATGGTGCCAGGTGTAGCGCTCCCATCGGATAACCCCGAAGGCGCCGACCACCCGGATTACTCCGCCGCTGTCACGTTGGACGATCGTCGCTCCGAGCGAGCGGGCGAGGATCACCAGGTCCCGCTCCGACCCCGCGGGGCGATCGAAGAACAGCCATTGAGTTGTTTCCGGATCGCGACGCAACAGCCAGGTCGACTGCCCGTCGGCGAACCGGCGGGCGGCCCGAATCGAGTGGTCCACTGCGGAGACCGTGGCGATGCGCAACCGGGTGAACTGATCCCAGGTCGTCGGATCCGTGGCAGGCGTCACCACTGTTCCGGTGGTCGGCACCATTCGCTCGTGCGGGATTGGATGCAGCGCCTCGTCGATCTCTTCGAGGGTGATCGTGCCCGCCTCGTCTCCGTCGAAAGCCACGCCCAGTTCGCGGAGGTCCTCGGCAATGCGGTCGCGCCGGCGCCGGGAGTTCTCAGCCATCGGTCTCGTCAATCACACTGTGCGCTCGCGGTCGACACCGGGTCACCCTAATGTCGCCATTCGCAAGACGGACTCCGAAGCGGCGGTAGGAGCACGGAACAAGAACCGTGTATAGAGCGAATCGAGATGGCAGGCATGACCAAGATCGCAATCCTCGACGACTACATCGGTGTGGCCCTTGAATACGGCAACTGGGCCGCGTTGCCCGATGACGCGGAGATCACGGTTTACCGCCATGCCATTCCGCCGGAGCGCCTCGTCGATGAGTTGGCCGACTACGAAATCGTCGTAATCACCCAGCAGCGGGCTCGTTTTCCTCGGACGGTGCTCGAAGGTCTTCCCCACCTCGAGCTGATGGTCTGTAACGGACGGACGAGCAACGTCATCGACCACGAGGCGCGGATCGAACGGGGAATCCTGCTGTGCGGCACCGCGGAGACCGAACACGGTGCTGCGGTGCGCCCACCCGGTAACGCGCTGGCGCGCGGTTTGCCCACCCCGGCGGAGATGGCGTGGGCACTCATCCTCGCGGTGGCCAAACGAACCGGGATAGAGGACCGGGCCATCCGCGCCGGTGGCTGGCAAACCGGGTTTCCCATCCCCCTCGCCGGCAAGACCCTCGGCCTTCTGGGAGCTGGTCACCTGGGCGGGTCGATGGTCCCTGTGGCCAAGGCATTCGGAATGGATGTCGTGGCGTGGAGCCGGAATCTGACCGAGGAGCGATGTGCCGACCTCGGGGTGACCAAAGTCACCAAGGACGAGCTCGTGTCCTCCTCTGACGTTCTCGGAGTGTTCCTGGTGTTCTCCGAGCGCTCTCGCAACACACTGTGCGCCGACGACCTCGCCAAGATGAAGCGGGGCGCCATCGTGGTGAACATCTCCCGCGGTCCGATCGTCGAAGAGGCCGCCCTAGTCGAGGCCCTGCGTTCCGGCCACCTCGGCGGCGCCGGCCTCGATGTCTTCGACCGCGAGCCGCTTCCTTTGGACCATCCCTTCCGGTCGCTCGACAACGTCGTGGTAACTCCGCACATCGGTTACGTCACCGAGCAACTCTTTCGCACCGCGTGGCCGCGGATGGCGCAGGACGTGGCGGCATACCTGTCGGGAGAACCGATCAGAGTGGTGACGGATCCTGCCGATTGTCCGCCTATGGCGCCGCAGTGATCGCATGCCGTTTTACCACTCGACGCCCGTAGAGACGCAGAACTCGTTGTGTTCCGGGTCCGACATTCTCACCCAGCGGGTTCCCCCGAAGCTCTGGACGCCTTCGTCGATGCGATGAGCGCCGAGTGCCTGCAGCCGGTTGATCTCGGCTTCGATGTCGTCGACCACAATGTCGAGGTGCATGCGGTTCTTACCGGATTTTGGTTCGGGTACTCCCTGGAGGAGAAGCGGTGAACCGATCCCTTCTTTGGGAACGAGTACAGCGAGATTCTCATCTGTGTAGTAGTCGCGATATCCGAGCGCTTCGCGCCAGAAACCAGCCAGCGTGTTTGGTTCGGCGCAGTCGAGTACCAGTTCGACTCTCGCCCTGTGTCCCATCGCGGGCCTCCATTGTCGTCGTGAGGGGTCGATGCTCTCTTTAGCTCACCGGCGAGTCAGCGGGTAGATCAGCTTTAGAAGAAAGTGGCAATGACCGTGCCCGTTCGGTTATGCCGGGGGAACCGGCCAGGTAGCCCGACCTTTCCTGTGTCGAGCTCGGCCGGGTATCGAATGAAGGAGGCTGGATGGCAGGGGTATTGATCACCGGCTCGAGCGAAGGGCTCGGCTTGATGGCCGCACAGCTCCTGTTCGACGAAGGCCACGCCGTGACATTGCACGCCCGCAACGAGCAACGTGGCGACGACGCCCGCCGCGCGCTGCCGGGTGCTGAGGATGTCGTGATCGGAGATGTGGAAAGCATTGCCGGGATGCGCCAGGTGGCGGAGCAGGCCAATGCACTGGGCCGCTACGACGCCGTCATCCATAACGCCGGCATCGGCTACCGCCAGTCTCGGCGCGTCGAGACCGAAGACGGGCTATGCCAAGTCTTCGCTGTCAATGTGCTGGCCCCGTACCTTTTGACCGCGCTCATCTCGGCACCCGACCGGCTGGTCTATCTGAGCTCGGGTATGCACCGGGGCGGCGAGCCCGACCTCGACGACCTGCAGTGGACCCGCCGGAGCTGGAGCGGGGCTCAGGCATACTCCGACAGCAAGCTCTTTGACGTCGTGCTGGCGTTCGCCGTGGCCCGAAGGTGGCCCCACGTGTTGTCCAATGCCCTCGAGCCGGGCTGGGTCCCCACCAAGATGGGCGGCCCCGGCGCACCGGACGACCTGAGCTTGGCGCCGGTCACCCAGGCCTGGCTGGCAGTGAGCGACGACCCCTCGGCCACGGTTACGGGAAGCTACTTCTTCCACGAACAGCTCCGGGACGTGAACCCCGCGGCGCGGTCGGTCGAGATTCAAGAGGGGCTGCTGGAACGCTGCACGGAGTTGACCGGAATGCCGCTCCCGGCGCCATAGGCGCACGGAATGCGTTTCCGTACCATCTCAGAACCATGAGGATCGTCGTCACCGGCAGTTCGGGGCATTTGGGCGAGGCGCTGGTGCAGGCCCTTTCCGACGATGGCCACGAGGTGGTCGGTGTCGACATTCTGGCTTCTCCGTTCACGACCGTCGTAGGGAACATTTTCGATCTGGCCTTGGTGAGGCACTGCGTCGAGGGCGCGGACGCGGTGCTCCACACCGCCACCCTGCACAAGCCTCACATCGGGACGCACGACCGACAGGCGTTTGTGGACACCAACGTGTCGGGCACGCTGAACTTGCTGGAAGCATCCGCCGACGCCGCGGTCAACGCACTCGTGTTCACCAGCACCACCAGCGCGTTCGGCCGCGCGCTGGCCCCACCGCCTGATGCTCCTGCGGCGTGGATAACAGAAGAGGTCGCGCCGGTGCCGCGCAACATCTACGGAGTCTCCAAGACGGCCGCCGAGGACCTGTGCGAGCTCTTCCATCGAGACCGCCACCTTCGGTGCATCATCCTCCGCACCTCGCGGTTCTTCCCTGAAGCCGACGACCAAGAAAACCTGCGAGAAGGCTTCGATGACCTCAACCTGAAGGTCAACGAACTTCTCTACCGTCGCGTCGACCTGTACGACGTCGTGACCGCGCACCGCCTCGCATTGGAACAGGCCCATACGCTCGGGTTCGGCCGCTACATAATCAGTGCCACCACCCCTTTCACCCCCGCCGACGCAGGCGAGCTCCGTTCGAAGGCCGCCAGCGTGGTCCGTCGATTGTTTCCTGATTGTGAGCAGATCTACGCGCAGCGCGGTTGGAAACCCCTACCCGCGATCGACCGCGTATATGTCAACGCGCTGGCTCGCAGTCACCTGGGCTGGGAGCCCCGTTACGACTTCCGCCGCGCCCTCGACTGTCTGAAGAACGGCCAAGATCCCCGCAGCCCCATGGCGCTTGCCGAGGGGGCCAAGGGCTACCACCCGGAACCGACCGGCGTGTACACCACGGCGCGGACGACCACAGGGCGGGATCGCTGATCCCGCCAGCGGACAAAGCCCGGCGTCAGTTGGCGTTGGGCATCGGCTTGTACTGGAACGAGTTGAACAGGTGGACCTGGTCGCACATGTAAGGGCTCGGGGTTCCCGACGCGCTGATGAACCCGCTCTGGCCGGGAGGCAACTCGTTGAACCCGGTCATCTTCTGGTCGAGATCGATCGCCTGCATGTAGGTGCTGCGGTTCTGGCTGGCGCTGGAGCCGCAGTGGGTGGTTACCCCGGCCGCGAGCGGATCGAGGTCGTTCCAATCGGTGTCGATTGCCGGGTGGTAACCCCACTTGGCGATATCCGTGGTCCCGAAGCCGGGCACGTTCTGGCCCAGTTGGGTTCCGGTGCCCGACAGGATGGTGATCGCGTCATTGACGCTTTCGACCAGCAGTTGGTCTTCGTGGCCGGCGAAGTAGTTGCCGGTGTAGCAAAGCGTCCCGCAAGGCACCAGGCCATGAGTCCCGGCGATGATGTGGAAAAGGAAGTTGTAGGTGCCGAAGTTGCCCAGCCCTCCGTATGTGCCCATCCCGAGGCTGGTGTCGTTCATGTCGACGGCCCCGGTGAATTTCTCGCTCGGGAATGTCCCGCCCTCGAACACGTTGCGCTCGAAGGCCTCCAAGAAGTTCATGAATATCGACATGGCCGGACTGCCGAGGGTGGCGTAGTCGTTCCACGATGCCAACTTGGCGATCGCAGGACCGAGATCGGGATGGGTCTTCGGGTTGGTGATGGGGGAGTGCTGGGCGACGAGTTGCTTGTACGCCTTCACGACATATGGAATGAAGTAGGGCGCGGCCGGGCGCGTGTTGTCCTCGTTGTCGATCGTCCCGATCGAATGCTCGATCATTTCGAGGTAGGCCACATTGATCTTGTGGCTCGCCGCGAGGAGCTGGGCGATGCGCTCCGATCGGAAGATGGTGCCCCAGTACTCGTCGCCTGAGTTCTGCTGGTAATAGAACTGTTGAGACGGCTTGGTGTTCCAGTTGTCGAGGTACCCCTGCGCCGGATTGACGCTGTGGGGAAGCTTGTCGAATGGGACATACCCGAGCCACTGCTCGGTGCCGTTTCCGAGGGCCGGCAGCCGGGGGTCGACCTTGTTGAACGACGGCTCGATGGGGATGAGGCCATCGCCGAAATAAGCGATGTTCCCCTTCTGGTCCGCATAGAGGAAGTTGTGCAGGGTGGTGATCAGGCTCATCGAATGCCTGAACTGCGCCAGATCGGTGTCGCCGCCGAGCTCGGCGAAGCCGGCGAGGGTGCCGGTCTCGACGCCGAACGAAGCGAACCGCATGGAGAAAGCGATCTTGCTCGACGGGTCAGTCGAAAAGACCGGGCCGTCGATGGTCCGGTAGACGGTGTACGCCACTGGTGACGATCCCGCCACCGGGATCTTCTCCTGAATGGCCTGCATCGGTATGTACTTGCCGTCGAACAGATAGGTGGGCGGGTTCGCCTTGAAGTCGACGTTCTCCATGTAGATGCGTTGATCGACGAGCTCTTCGCTCGTGGTCGTCCACGCGATGTCGGCGTTGCGTCCGATGAGAATGAAAGGTTCGCCGGTGATGTACATCCCTCCGGCGTCGTAGCCCGGTCCGTGGAGGTACTCCTCGCCGTCCACGCTCGGATTGCCGAACCCTTCCTGAGGCGCGCCCCACAACAGGGCGTGGTGATCAGCGGAGCGCGAGGGGGCGACGGCGAATGCGTCCGACCCGCCATGGGAGAGGACCTTTAGCGAGATGCCGGTACGGAGGATGAGTTGTTTGTCGTTCTTGATCGACGTCGCGGCACGAGCCAGGTCCGTAGCCGACACATCGGTGAGGGCATTGAGCGTTGCCGTGGTGGCGGGGTCGGTGGCGCCCGCAGGGGGTGCCGGCGTCGTCCCGCTCGGGACTGTCGTCGGTGCGGTCGGGTCGTCGATCCATAGGGAATCGTTGAACACGGCAATGGCGTCCTTCGTGGCGTGAGGATCGCTCTTGGCTTTGAACTCTGCTTCGAGGTAGCGCAGGAAGGAAAGGTTCGACAGCTCACTACCGCCGCCACCACCAAACTCGCGTGCCAGGTAGTCACCCACGGCCACCGTGTCGAGCGGCCGCCACGGGGCCGGCCGGTACGGGCCTGAGAGTCCGAGAAGCTTGCCCAGCGCCCACATCTCGTATGGCACCAACTTCTGCTCGCTGGTGCTGCTTGCGTAGGCCACGGCTTCGTACGCGTTGATGCCGTCGGAGAACGAGGTAAGGGCGCGCTGGGTCGATGCCGGGAGTGCAGAAACCTGTTGCTTCAGCTCGGTCTGGGTGTAGAAGAACGTTCTCACGTCCTCGTCCTGCGACAGCTCGCTGGAGCCGAATATCCCCGAAAGGGTGCCCTCGACGGTCCGGCGGGTGAGCTCCAGCTGGACCATGCGATCTTCAGCCTGGGCGTAGCCGGCTCCGAACCACACGCCGGCCATGGAGTGGGCGTAGATGCTCGGCACCCCGTAGCTGTTGCGGACTATTACGGCTCGCTCGGTTCCGTTGCCCACGGCGGTGCCGCCGTCAGGCCCGGCCGTGGTGGCCGATGACGTCCGAGAAGGTAGAGGGGTGGCACCGACCGAGGTCTGGATCAGGCCGAGGGCGAGCAGAACTGCGGCGAGCAGGACACCCGACATCATCCGACGCTTCCGCACCCGTCTCCCCGTGGGGCTCCGCGGTGCGTTTGGTACGGGTTCAGACACTCGAAAGTCCAGCCACTCGACGACCTCGCCTGAGACAATCCGGCTCAGACGGGATCAGGGTAAACCGGGACTCCCGGCCGATCAATCGCCTTTCCGGGGTGCGCTTCGGAGGGCCACTGAATGCAGAGTTCGCATTCTCGTCACCAAAGGTTTCCCTATTTCGTGGAGTACCGCGCGCATCGGCGGGGTAAGCCGGACCGAAGGGAAATTCGCGCGCAATAGACCGCAATTGACGAGGCGCCGGGCGGGCGGTCGCGCCCGCACAAGGAGACGGGAATGGCTGAGAGAAACGCCAGATACAACAGAAGGACGATCCTCAAGGCCGGCCTGGGCGCCGCCGCGGTGGGAGCTGTCGTGCCACTCGGATTGGGAAGTCTCACCAACCGCTCCGTTGCCGCGGCCACCCGCGGACCTGGATATCTTCCTTACCCCTCGCTGCCCGTAGGGCAGTTCACCGGCGCCTTTCCTTTCAAGCACATCGTCATCGTGATGCAGGAGAACCATTCGTTCGACAATTACCTGGGAATGCTCCCCGTTTCGGGACAGCCTCTCGCCAATGGATTCACCTTCAACCGCGCAGAAGAGCCGATCAACTGGAATCCGGTGGGCAACGAGCGCATGTACGCGTACCACCAGACGGGCGCTATCGGTGCAACGGATTCAGGAAGCCAGAGCTGGGACGACTCGCACCAGCAGATCGCCAACGGCCAGATGAACGGTTTCGGTGCCACCGGACCGGGGTCGATGGGTTATTACAACGAGGACGACCTCCCCTTCTACTATTCGCTCGCCAAAACCTTCACCCTGGCAAACAGCTGGTTCTGCTCGGTCCCGGCGCAGACCTATCCCAATCGTCGTTTCCTTCAAGCCGCCACTGCATCGGGCATCGTCTCGACCGACATCGACAACATCACCACCTATCCGGCCAACGGAACGATCTGGGATCAGCTCAGCGCCAATGGCATCTCGTGGTGCAACTACTTCACCGATGCCCCTACAACGGGGATCATCCTCGACACCATCTTCAAGTACCCCGCCAACATCTCGCGCACAGAAGCCTTCTACGCCGACGCGCTGGCCGGGACGCTCCCTGCCGTGAGCATGGTCGACTGCAACATGGGAGCGGTCCAAGGAGAGATTCCCGGTGTAATCGAGGACCTGCCTTACCCGGTGCCCACCTATGCCTCCAACTTCGACCTGGCCATCGAAAGCACCTGCGAGTCCGAGGAGAATCCCGAGGACGTGCAGTTGGGTGAGGCGTTCGTCGCACGCGTCGTGAACGCGGTCATGTCCGGCCCGGCCTGGCAGGACACGTTGCTCATCTGGTTCTACGACGAGCACGGGGGCTATTACGACCACGTGGCTCCGCCCGCGGCGATTCCTCCCGACAACATCCCTCCGGACATCGGTCCCGACGACTACCCGGGCGGTTACAACCTCTACGGCATCCGGGTCCCCGCTGTGGTGGTGAGCCCGTATTCGATGAAGAAGGCAGTCACAAACGTCGTGCACGACCACACGTCGGTGCTCGCGACCATCGAGCAGCAATGGAATCTGCCCGCGCTGACGTACCGCGACGCGAATGCCACAACCATCGCCGACTTCCTCGATGTGTCGAAGATGACGTTCCCCGAGCCGCCTACCCTCGCCGCACCGGCCAACCCCGGTCCTGGACTGCAGTCCGCCTACCGGTACGGCCAGCCGGCGCCGCCGTCGCCGGCGAGCACAAAGCCTCCGCGTTGAGGCCTCCGGTTCGACCGGGCACATAACCCGCCACCCTTCGGATGGGCGGGTGGACGAACTATCCTCTCCGTCTTTTCCGGGCCGAGCGCACGGAGAACGAAGG
>JBAPRR010000406.1:0-7291 GCA_049281195.1 Acidimicrobiales bacterium | reverse complement strand
TCGTACACCACTGTCGCATCGGTGGTGAGGTCGCACCCTGCTATTCCCCAATCGAAGATCCGGACTCCGTAACGCTGTTGCGACTCGACTCTCAGTCCTTCTCCCGCCGTCAACGCCACAGAATCGCCCACCAACAAGAACCTGATCGGGTTCGTGGTGAAAGCGTGGTGTTCGGCGAGCAGCCGACGCTCTGTATCAGTTATGTGTGTCGGCTCCCGGGCGACCTCCACATTGGCGAAAGCAGGTGGAATGGTCGCAACGACTATCACCACGCACGTCGCTGCCGCCGTCGCTCCGGCTATGCCGAGCCCGCGCCAGGTTTTGGCGAACGCGCCCCGGCGGATGGGCTGCTCGATCAGGTGGAACGAGACGACCGCGGCCGCGAGCGTTGCCGCCAACCGGACTGCCAGAAGCGTCGCTCCCGACATGCCGGTGTGCGCATGATCGATCGCCAGGAAAAGCGGCCAGTGGTACAGGTACAAGCCGTACGAGATGCGACCTATGTAGGTAATCGAACCGAGCGACAGGAACTTCGAGAGCACCGAGGAGCGCCAACTGGTCACATTCGTGATCACGGCGCCAGACGCGAGTGCAACCAACAGGAACCCGCCTTCGTAGAGAAACGGGTTCTGTCCGTTCAGGTCGTGCCAGAACCAGATGAGAGCAGCTGCACCCGTGACCCACATGAGGGTCCCCGAAACTCTTCCGGTTCGGTTTTCTGCCCAACCCTGTGGGATGACCCTCCACTCACGCTGTGAAGCGAGTGCTCCCAGAGCGGAGCCCACTAGAAGAGCCTGCGCGCGGGTGTCGGTCCCGTAATAGAGGCGGTCGGTCGAGAAGCCTTCCAGGAACATCACGGCCATGAGAAGCGCAGAAAGTGCCGCGCCGATCGACGCAACCAGGGCCAGGCCGCGCGGGCCCTTCTTCGAGAGAACGAATACCGCCACGAGCGGCCACACCAGGTAGTACTGCTCCTCCACCGCCAGCGACCACATATGAAGCAGCGGTGACGGCGCGAGCGCCTGCTCGAAGTAGCTCTGACCCGACAGGATGAAGTGCCAGTTCGCCACGTAGAGCAGTGTCGCTATCGCGTCGCCCCGGATGCTCGACAGGTCGAGCGTCTGGCGGAATATCCATGCGAATACCGCGATCCCGATCAACAAGACGAACAGACCAGGAAGCAAACGTCGCGCCCGGGCGGCCCAGAACCGGCCCAGCCGGATGGAACCGCTCCTGCCGTGCTCAGTGCACAGCAGGCTCGTTATGAGGAATCCGGAAAGGACGAAGAACACGTCCACCCCGAGCAATCCCCCGCTGACGGCCGTGATCCCGGCGTGGAAGAGGATCACGGCGGTGACCGCAAAGGCCCTTATGCCGTCCAGGGCCCTCAACCGTTGCTCATGCGGGCCGCCGGTGGGGACCTTTGTGCTGCGATCGTTCAAACGCGAACCGCCTGCTCGGCTCCCAGCTAGGAGGCCGAATCAGGTTACTGGCTGGTCACACCGGCTCAGGGCTCGCCGCAGGGCAGCCGGCTGTACCAGGTCGGCACCATGGCCGGCGCTGCAGGTGGATCGGTATTGGGGGTGACGTTGGCCTGGCGCCCCAGCCTGACCAGGTACGGAAGGAGGTCAGGCGCGACGATCTGTCCCGCCGCCACGCTCATGTGGACCCCGTCTTCACAGCGCACGTCGACGCCGTCCACGGTCTGGTTGTACCGGCCGCCCGGCGTGACGAGCTGTCCGAAACCGAACATGCTGACGTTCTTCGATCCCTTTGCGATCTGGCTTATCAGTTGGTTGTCGAGGTTCACCCGCTCCGGATTGTCCTCCGGCAGCATCGCGCCGCCGGTTTGCACCATCGAGTCGAAGTAGGGCGTCGACAACAGAACCACCTTCGCTCCTTCGGACGACAACACGGACACGCCTGCGCGCAGCTGGTCGGAGAGGAACGTGTCGTAAGCCGGATTACCGATCCAGGTCCACGACCCCCGGTCTTGATTGAGCGTGTCGGCCCTCGAGATGTATACGACCACGTTCGGCCGGTACTCGTCGACCCACCGCTTCCACTGGTCGATAAGTGCGTTCGGGTTCCCGAGCTCGCAAGGCGCACCCGGCGGCTCCACGTAGAGCGTGAATTGGTAGCGGGTATCCGAGGCCAGCCCGCAACCGGGGTGACCTTCGTTGATCATCTGAACGTCGTACTCGGCTGCATACGGGGCGAGGGTCGCTCCGAGAGTTCCGGCCATCGAGTCACCGACTAATAGGACGCGCACCGGTGGACCGTTGTGCACGCTCTTCGCTGCAGTCTCGATCTTGATCTGCTGGGAAGGCTTCACCGCACCGGCGGCGGCCGGAGTGAGCGCCGGCAGTCCTACCGCGGCGGAGATCGCCACCAGCGTGAGGGAGACCGCGGCAGCCACCGGGGCACCGACCACGGCACGCCAGCTCGTGATGGTCCCGCGGCGGATCGGCTTCTCGACGAACTTGGCAGATAGTGCAGCGAGGCCGAAGGTCGTCATCGACTCCAACGCGAACAGCTGCCACGAGCCGAGGCCGGGCCATCTGTGAGTGATCACGAGCAGGACCGGCCAGTACCAGAGATACGCGCCGTATGAGATGGAGCCGATGTAGCGGACCGGTCGTAGTGCCAGCGCGCGGGGCACCGGTCCGGCCGGGTCCAGGACGACACTCGTAAGGATGGCTCCGGAGGCGAGCGACGCAAGGGTGAATCCGCCGTGGAACGCGAGAGTCGACGTTTCCGGGACGAGGTACCACACCGCCGCGAGTCCGGCTGCTCCTGCGACCCCGCAGAAAGTGGCGGCCCTTACATTTCTCGCTGTGCTCGCCGGATCTCCGCGGAGCTTCGACAGCTGCATCGCTATGGCGATCGACGCTCCAATCAGGAGGGCCTGTGCCCTGGTGTCGGTCCCGTAGTAGGCGCGCGTGATGCTCGCTCCTGCCGGTGTGAGATGCCACATCCACATCGCAGATGCGACAGCACCTATGACCGACATTCCGAGGAGGACCAAAAGACGCTTGCGGCGATCGGGAACTTTCCCCGCCCTGCGTGCCCAACGACCCGATGTGCCTAGGACGAACAGGACCACCAGGGGCCAGAGCATGTAGAACTGCTCCTCGATGGCAAGAGACCAGGTGTGCAGCAGCGGCGACGGGCTGACGGAAATGGCGAAGTAGTTGGTGCTTCCCGCTATGAAATGCCAGTTGGCGGCGTAACCGAGCGTTGCCAACGCGTCGGGGATGGCGTCGGGCCACGGGAGGAGATTGGGAACCGTCAGGTGGAGAACTGCGAGCCCGGCTACCAGAACGAACAGTGCCGGAAGCAGTCGCCGGGCCCGCCGGGCCCAGAAGCTCCGCAGCTTGATCGTCCGAGACCCGTCCCATTCGACGACCAGGAGCGAGGTGATCAGGTAGCCGGAAAGGACGAAGAAGGTGTCGACGCCGTAGAAGCCCCCCGGGGTCCACCCGAAGCCGACATGGAAGGCGACGACACCGAGTATCGCCACGGCCCGAAGCCCGTCGAGGCCCGGTGTGTACCTGAGCCGGTGTCCGGTCCCCGCCGTGGTGTGCGATCCGGCTCGGCCTACCGGCTTGAGTCCGCCAAACAGTGCACTTACCCCCTGGTCGCAGTCACACCGTCCCAAGCCGCCTCCGGGCAGCTGCGTGCAGGTAGTAAATACCCAAAAGCCACAGGTTGGGAAACTTCGCCGGGTGCTTCGAGGGCCTATCCGAGGGTGAGACCAGGGATCAATCGAGCTGGCTGACCAGCTCGTCCCACAGGCGGTCTACCTGGTCACGAAGCCCCTCGAGCTCGCCGTTGTTGTCAATGATGAAGTCGGCCAGGGCCAATCTGGCCTCCCTGGTCATCTGCGATGCCGCCCGAGCTTCGGCATCCGCCCGGTCGAATCCCCGGTGCTCGACCAGTCTGGAGACCGCAACCTCGACCGGAAGGTCGACCACGACCACCACGTCGAATCCGAGCTCTTCGCGATGGGTGGACTTGAGGAGCGGGACGTCCATCACCACCACACCGCCTTGTGAGTCTGCTTGGGCCCGGCGCTCGATCATCACCTGACCTATTGCGGGATGAGTAGCTGCGTTCAGGTCGGCCAGGGACTGCGGATCGGCGAATGCCACCGCGGCGAGGGCTTTGCGGTCGATCGTCTTGTCGGACGCGAGTATTTGATCCCCGAACCGCTCGAGCACCGGCCCGTAAGCAGCGCCCCCGGGAGCCATTACCTCGCGGGATATCGCATCCGCGTCGATCAGGATGGCGCCCTTCGTCTCGAGCAGAGAGCCGACGGTCGACTTTCCCGAGCCGATCCCCCCGGTGAGGCCGACCGTGAGGGTTTTCTGCGTGGATGCCACGTCAGATGTGAGGGCTACGCGCGATGCCGAACAGGACGAGCGTGGTCTCGTCGATCTCGTCGGTCACGAAGAAGTCGTCGGCCGTGATCCCTGTCGATCCGCCCGAGTCACCTTGCGCCATGAACTTGTAGGCCACGGGTAACACCCTGGTGTACCCGGCCACGTACCAGGATCGGGGGAGCCGGTGCCGCAGGTCCAGAAAATCGAGCGCCAGGACCTTCTTGGCCTTCTCCCGCCTGAGCCTGAAGTCCTCTTTCACGGGCGCTGTGGCATCGAGACCGAAGATCTGGACGTCCTCGAAGTACCGGCCGAGCATCGCCCGCAGGTCATCGGGATCGAACAGGTGGACGTGAAAGGGATTCTCGAAATCGGCGGGCTTGTTGGGAGTGAGAACCAGGCATCGGCCGGTAGGGCTCAACACCCGGGCCATTTCCGAAACGTGGCCTTCGGGGTGGTCGAAGTGCTCGATGAGGTGGGAGGAACAGGCGTAGTCGAACGAGTTGGCGGCAAGGCAAAGGCGCAGAGCGTCCGTCCTGGCGAGCGAAAGGGTGTCCGCATAGTTGCGGTGCGCGTGCTCGAGTGCATCCGCGCTGTAGTCGACCCCGACCACACGCCTTTCCGGTCCGGCCAGCCTGACCGACTCGAATCCCTGACCGCAGCCGAGATCGAGGAGCGTCCCGGCACCGAGCTGATCCATGACTGCTCTGTATCCGGCTTCGTGTAACGCCAGCAAAGAATCGGGGGTCACGCCCTGGATGGGACGTTCTCCGGTCAACCTGGCCAAGTGCCCTCCTAGGCCTCAGCCCGATGACTGGGGCTCGCTCCGCGCGGTGCGTACACTACCGGCCTGACTGGAGCCGGTCCCAGCCGGTTGGCCAGCTCAGATCCCACCCGCCGCCAGGAGAGGACCGAGCCGAGAACCGTGGCGCGAGAAGCTACGGCGACCACGCCAAAAGCGGTGTCGTCCACAGGGCGGTTGCTCGCTTGGGCCGAGTACCTGGTAGTCGCCCTGCTGGCGTTCATACCTCAGCTCCTCTCCCAGCCCGGCGTCGTCGACTCGGACACCAAGTCGTACCTGTTCATCGATCCGGCACGTTTCTTGGAGCAGTCGGCATACATGTGGGATCCCGACATCGCGCTCGGGACAGTCACCCATCAACAGCTCGGCTACCTCTTTCCGATGGGGCCGTTCTTCTTGGTCACCCACCTGCTCGGTATCCCTGTGTGGGCCTCGGAGAGGCTGTGGGTGGGGGCGACCCTGTTCGGTGCCGGGGCCGGCGTCATCTACCTGGCCCGGACCCTGAACTCGCGGCCCCGGATCCTTTTGAAAGACCCCGGCGTCCTCGTCGCAGCGCTCGCATACATGCTCTCTCCGTACCTGCTTCAGTATGTCGGCCGCATCTCTGTGATCCTGCTGGCCTGGGCCGGTCTTCCCTGGATGATCGCACTGGTCGCCCAGGCGATGCGCAAGCCCGGTTGGAAGTATCCGGCGCTCTTCGCGCTCGTCGCCCTCACTGCCGGGGGCGTCAACGCGAGCGCCCTTATCTATGTCGGGGTGGGGCCGCTTCTGTGGCTCCCCTATTCGGTACTCGTCACGAAGGAGCACAGCTGGAAAACGGCGTGGGCCGTCTTGTGGCGCACGGGTCTGCTCACGTTCGGGGTGTCGATCTGGTGGCTCGTGGGACTCGAGACCGAGGGCGCATACGGGCTCGACATCCTCAAGTACACCGAGACGGTCCAAGCCGTCAGCCAGACTTCCTACGCATCCGAGGTGCTCCGCGGACTGGGTTACTGGTACTTCTACGGATCCGACCGCCTCGGTCAATGGGTGGGGACCTCGATCCAATTCACCCAGCAGATCTGGCTCATCGCCACCAGCTTCGCCGTTCCTGTAGCCGCGTTCATTTCCGGGATCGTCACTCGTTGGCGCTACAGATCATTTTTCATCCTGCTGGTCGTCGTCGGGATGGTGCTTTCCGTCGGCGCCAACCCGTTCACGGATCCGTCTCCGATCGGAGCGTTTCTCAAGTGGATCATGACCGATACCACCGCCGGTCTGGCCATGCGATCCACAGACAGAGCGTCGCCCCTGCTCTTACTCGGGACTGCGATGCTCCTCGGTGCCGGAGTGACCGCGGTGGCCCGGCGGATCCAGCTTGCCGGGCTCGGAGCGTCGGTACTCGCCCTGACGCTCGTGTTCGTCGCCAATCCGGCGGTGTTCAACGGCAGCACTGTGGCAGACAATTTCACCCAGCCGTCACCCCTTCCCACATATCTGACCGACGCCATGAACGCGTTGAACGCACAGCCCGGTCAGTCGGGACCCAACGCGCTTCGCGTGTTCGCGATCCCGGGCGAGAACTTCGCTGCTTACAACTTCGGCGACACGATCGACACGGTTTATCCCGGCCTTCTCGACGCGCCTTTCGCTCAACGCGAGCAGCAGGAATACGGTTCGCTCGCTACCCAGGACATGCTCTACGCCGTCGACGATCCGATCCAAGAGGGTGCGTTCGTCCCCTCCTCGCTCGCTCCCATGGCGAGCCTCATGAGCTCCGGATTCATCATCTTGCAAAACAACCTTGCGTACGAGCGCTACGACCAGCCTATCCCTCAACTCGTGGACCAGTACCTCGATCCCACTCCCGCGGGCCTCGGAAAACCAACCGGATACGGACCGGCGCAACCCAACGTGTCGCTGATCCCCGAGGTCGACGAGATAACTGAGGCCATGTCGGCCGATCAGCAATGGGAGTCGCCCCTCGAGATCTACCCGGTGTCCGATCCACGAGCGATCGTGAGAGCGGAGTCGCAAGCGGCCCCGCTGTTGGTCGACGGTGACGCTGAAGGGATATCTGCCGCCGCGGACGTCGGTCTTTTGGCCGGTAATCCCACCGTGTTGTATG
>JBAPRR010000405.1:0-1558 GCA_049281195.1 Acidimicrobiales bacterium | reverse complement strand
CCGCATGGTGTTCGAGCACCAAGACGAGTATTCGTCGCAATGGAAGGCGGTGCAGTCGATCGCAGCGAAGCTGCAGGTCAACCACGAGAGCCTTCGCCAATGGGTTCGAAGGGCCGAGACCGACTCCGGACACCGTCCCGGACTTACTACCGACGAGAGAGCCCGATCGAGGGTGGGGAATTTCGGTGATCCGCAGCAATGTCGGCTGTTTGGATGAAAAAGCGCAGCATCTATTGGGCTAATCGAAAATGACTATTTGACAATGCCCCGGTGCCAAACCTAAATGGTGTTACCTTGCCCGGTGGGTTGGGGGGAGAAGAAAGGTGGCCAAAGTGCCCGACGACATTGCTCAATCCAAGGGCTCTGAAAGTAACAAAGACGTTGACGAAGTGGCTGACCGACCAACTCCCCGAGTAGGGCGTCGGGCCTTGATGCTCGGTGCCACCACTGCGGGAGTAGGTGCCGCCGCGGCCTTGGTGGCAAGCGCTGATCCAGCTGCGGCCGCTGACGGTTCTGCAGTGCTGTTGGGGGATTCGAACAAGGCAAGCGCTACGACCAAGATCACCACCAAGACCGGTGACGGCCTAGAGGGTTCAACGTCTGCTTCTGGTAGCAGCGGTGTCGCCGGTCTCGATGAGTCTGGAGAGACCAGCAGTCACGGCATCTACGGCAGTTCCGACAGTGGGTGCGGTGTTTACGGCACAACTGTCGGCGGCACGGGTGTCTTCGGGAACGCCACCGCCGATGGTGGGTACGGAGTCTACGGGACCTCAACCAACGGCAACGGCGTCTACGGGGCTTGCGCCGGTGTGGGCGATGAGTTCGTGATCGCCGGCGTTTACGGGACCGGGTTCGTCGGTGTGTACGGGATCTCCACCACTGAGAACGGCTTCGCCGTCATAGGGGCCGCCCAGGGCACTGGAAGTAGCTACGGCATATACGCCTCCTCCGAAAACTCCTACGCCCTGGTTGTGGATGGCACATCGGATTTCATTGGAGCGATGTCCAAGCCAGGTGGATCCTTCAAGATCGACCACCCGGTCGACCCCGCAGACAAGTACCTCTACCACTCCTTCGTCGAATCTCCCGATATGAAGAATGTTTATGACGGAACCGTCACGCTCGACGACGGCGGACGAGCGACGGTGGAACTGCCGGACTGGTTTGAGGCGCTCAACCGGGATTATCGCTACCAACTCACCGCAATCGGCGGACCCGCGCCGGAACTGCACATCTCATCGCGGGTCAAAGACGGGAAGTTCTCCATTGCTGGCGGGAAAGCGAACCAAGAGGTGTCATGGCAGGTGACCGGTATTCGACAAGACGCATGGGCGAACGCCAATCGCATCCCAGTCGAGGTCGACAAGAAGGACGAGGATCGTGGCCGCTATCTGCATCCCGAGCTGTTCGGCGGCGAGGCCATCACTTCGCTCTGAATCGCCCCGGGTTTCGTGACCGCTCGGTTTATTGGGTGATCCCCGCCAGGTCGGGTGCCGTTTGACGGTAGTAGATGGTTTCGAACTCTGCAGGGGTGACGTAGGTATTGTCGTCGGTGATC
>JBAPRR010000404.1:0-10899 GCA_049281195.1 Acidimicrobiales bacterium | reverse complement strand
TGCTTGGATCGAATCGTTCAACGGCAGGGTGAGAGACGAGTTCTTAAACGGTCAGCAGTTCGACTCATTGCTAGAAGCCCAGGTTCTCACAGAGGACTGGAGAATCGACTACAACCAGAACAGGGCCTACAGTGCACACGGCTGGCTCACCCCGGTCGAGTTCATAGAAGCCTGGCTCGAAAAACAGCAGCTACAACTCGCATAGCGGGTGGCTCATCAATTGGGTTCCGATCAAGGGGAGTAATCCACTCGAGCTGTTCGACACGTTCATCACCGTGGTCCTGTTGTGCCGGGGGCTAGTGGAATAGAGCGTCAATCCACCTCGGACGGTCAATGCCGTTACAGTCAGCCGATCCGATCATCGAGGTGGACGATGACAGCTTCCCTTGTGTTCTACGGCGTACTCGGAGTCATAAGCACTGTGGCCGCCTTCGTGGTCAACCGGCATCTGTTCTCCGGCCGCTGCGGTCCTGTGTCACCGCTCGAAGGGATCTATTACTTCGTCGGGGTTTGCTCTCTTCTTCTCGGTTGGTACTTCAACGTCCGCTATGTCCATCTCTACGGACACAGGGCCAGCTACATCAACTACATAAAGATGCTGTTCTCCAACTGGGCCGCCGACTCCGCCGCTCAGGACTACACGATCGTGAACATCGTCCTGATGCCTTTGTGGACGATCGCCGAGGGTAGGAGACGCAACCTCCGCATCCCTTGGATCTTCTTCGTCATGAGCCTGTTCACGAGCCTGGCGTTCTCAGTTGCGATGTTCCTCGCTTTCATGGAGCGGCAGCTGCGCTACAACAAGGCTCAGGAGCGGGCATCGAGCACCGCGTAGCCGCAGTTGTAGCCGGGAATGAAGGTGATTCCCGGACCTCCGTGACAGCCCGCGCCGCATAGGTAGAGACCGTCGATCGGCACGGGGTTGTCAGGCCAACCGGTCGGACCGGGGCGGAAGGGTCCCATGAACTCGGGTTGAAGGAGACCATGGGTGAAGTCGCCTCCCGTACAGCCGAACATGAGTTCGTAGGTGTAAGCGGGGTAGCTGAGCTGGCGTTCGATGATGTCGGGGAAGTTCGGGGCGACCTTGGCAATCTTGGAGACGATCCGCTCTGCCATCTCGTCTCTCAACCTGACCTGCTCGTCGTGGCCGGATCCGATGGGAAAGTAGAAGGCGAAGCTGCTCGCGGCGTGCTTCCCCTCGGGTGCCAGAGTCGGATCGTCGAGGGTGGGGATCTGCAGGTTGAAAGACGGTGACTGTGGAACCAGGCCCCGCACGCAACCCTCGAAATCGAGTTGCATCTGCTCGGCAGTACTGAAGAAGGTCACATTGCGTGAGTACTCGGGACGATTCAACTCCTCGTAAGGGGCCACGTACTCGGGAGCCCCGTTTAGCGCGAAATGTGCTTGAAAGTAGGCAGCCCGGTGATCGATCGCATTGACGCGAGCTGAGAACGCCTCGGGGATGATCGCCGGGTCGAGAAGCTGCATGAAGGTAGAGGTGGGGTCCAGGTTCGACACCACGATCGGGCTTTCGACGGTCTCTCCATCGGAGAGCTTCACCCCCTTGACCGATCCGTCGTCGGTGATGATCTCGGCGACCTTTGCATGACGGCGTAACTCGCCGCCATGCTTCTCGAAGATGTCCAAAAGGTGCCGTGACACTGTGCCGATCCCTCCGCGTACCTTGGACATGGTGGCGTCGCCCGGCGATGCCAGCGCGAACGCCAGACAGATCGCGCTCCCAGGCGTATACGGGCCGCGGTAGGTCGAGTTGACAGCGAGGAACGCGAGCATGCTCCGCACTGGAGCTTGCGCGACCTTGTCGGGGAGGTATCGGTCGACGACGTCCATGACGCTTCCGAACATGGCGATCCGGATCGCCTCGCGCTCTTTCTCGTTGGATGCGCTCGCCCACATCTCATCGAGAGTCTTCGGGGGCTTACGGACGTCGAAGCGCCCTATCGCCCTGGCCGGGGCTTCGGCCCAGCCTGCAATCTCGGCCATCCCGAGAACTGCCTCCATCCCGATCGTCTCGCCGAGATGAGCAAGAAGGCGATCGGGATCGGAGTAAAGCACGATGGGAGGACCGCCAGTTTCCGTGACGCTCGCCGATTGCACCTCGGGTTCGTAGATCGGGCACTCGGACAACTGCAGGTCCTCGTAGATCTCATTGGGCACAGGGAACTGGATCGAACCCGCCAATTCGAACTGGTATCCCCGAATCAGCTCAGTGGTGGAAGCCATCCCTCCGATGAAATGGTTCTTCTCCAGACAGAGAATCTTCATCCCGCCGCGTGCCATCACCGCAGCGGCAGTCAGTCCGTTGTGCCCGGCCCCTATGACGACTGCGTCGTAATCAGACATTCGCGGAAGGTATCGACAACCGGCAGGGCATGCTCCGCCTCGGATTTCCGGCCGGCACATAGCATCCGTTCCAATGGATGACCGCAACAACCGCATCGACGGCGTCGACTTTTCCGAATTGGAGCAGAGGCTCGGGCCAAGGCTCATCGACGTCCGATCACCGCTTCAAGCGCGCCTCGGTGATCCGAACGATGAATCCAGCGAACAGACAATCTCTGAGTTGCAGAACTTCTTTCATGTTCAGGACCAACCTGGCGGCTTTCTGACCAACGGCTGGTACCGGGCCTTCGATGCCAAAGAGAGTCCGCGCGCTGTTGCCGCCGAATCGTCAAAAGACGTCGCTGCCGCTGTCCGGTTCGCGAAAGACAAACAGATAGGGATCGTCGTCAAGGGAACCGGCCACGACTATCTGGGAAGGTCGAGCAACCCCGACTCGCTCCTGATCTGGACGCACAAAATGCGCGACATCATCATCCACGATGACTTCACCCCTGTTGGTGTCGAACAAGAGGGAGGAGTGCCCGCGATCACATTCGGGGCCGGTACCCGGTGGCTCGAGGCCTACCAGGCGCTGGCGCCCACCGGCCGTTACGTCCAAGGTGGAGGATGCACGAGCGTCGGGGCCGCGGGAGGCTTTACACAAGGCAGCGGGTTCGGGAGCTTTTCGCGTCGCTACGGAACAGCAGCGGGGAATTTGCTGGAATGCGAGGTCGTAACGGCATCGGGGGAAGTTCTCGTGGCCAATGCCTATCGAAACGCTGATCTCTTCTGGGCTCTTCGCGGAGGAGGTGGTGGGACATTCGGGATCGTCTCCAAGATGACGATGCGTACCCATCCCTTCCCGGAAACGCTCGGGGTCGCCGCGGGACGGGTCACCGCATCAGGTCCAGAGGAGTTCCGGAGCTTGTTGTTCGAGCTTGTCCGGTTGGTGGGCCGTCTCTGCGACGGGCACTGGGGAGAGACGGTCCGCATAACTGGCGAGAACACCCTCGAGTTCGGAATGCTCGCCGCAGACGTCACCGAAGAAGGCGCACAGCGGGCGTTCGGTCCGTTCATGGATTTCGTCAATGCCTCTGACGCATTCGAGTTGGAACTCACTGTGTTCACGCTGCCGTTCTTGAACTTGTGGGACCCGTTGATGCACGAGCAGATGGGATCCGATCTGGTCCGTCGCGACGATCGCCCGCTCGCAAAGAACGACTTGTTCTGGTGGGTAGCCAATCAAGGTGAGGTGTCGCAGTACCTCAACGCTTACAAGTCGCGCTGGCTGCCGAGCCGTCTCTTCGACCGAAGCCCTGACGTCCTCGCGGACGCATTGTTCGACGCATGCCACCATTGGCCGGTCACCTTGCATCTGAACAAGGCGTTGTGGGGAGCAAACCCGGAAGCCGTTGAGCGGGACAGGGCGACTGCGATCAATCCCGCCGTTTTCGACGCCGGTGCTCTCGTGATCACGGCATCGAACCAGCAGTTCGTTTTTCCAGGGGTACCCGGTCACCAGCCGGACCTCGAGCTGGCTGCATCGAGGTCACAGGCGGTCGAGAACGCGATCGCAGCCATCAGACAGGTGACGCCCGGTGCGGGGAGCTACCTGAACGAAACCGACTACTTCGAGGCCGATTGGCAGGAGAGTTTCTGGGGGAGCAACTACCCGAGGTTGCTCGAGATCAAGCGGAAGTACGACCCGACGAACTTGTTACGGGTTCACCACGGCGTCGGGAGCGAGTAAATCTGAATTCGTCGTCAGCACATGTTGACGACCACACCTCGTCAGCATAAGCTGACACCGTGTTGGCTTTCGAAGAGATGGAAGAGGCAGTCAGGAGCGGGCAGCTGGATCAGAGCCTGCGCGCGATCGCACGATTACGCCGGCTGAGTGAACAACTCGAAGCCGACCAGGTGGCGGCGGCGCGAAAGGCCGGTTGGTCCTGGCAGGAGATCGCGAGCCAACTGGGGGTCACGAAGCAGACCGTTCACCGCAAATACCACCGAAGGCTCAAAGGGATCGGATGACGCTGTTCAAAGGCGACGATCAAGACCTAAAGCGCTTGGTGCGAAAAGCCATATCGGTCGCGCATGAGCTCGGAAGCCGGCGAGTGGGCAGTGAGCACCTCTTCATCGCTTTGGCGTCCGGGGGTGGGCAGGTCGCAAAGGCCGTCGAACATTGCGGAACCGGCGTCGGTGAACTCACACGGTCTGCGGCATCCGCAGCGCCACTGGGTGCCGGTGCGGCGGCTGACCGCGAAGCTCTCCTGAGTATCGGGGTCGATCTCGACGAGCTCCTTCGAGGTTCCGGACCAGGATCCCTCGATCGGGCGCCCATCCG
The DNA here is from genome assembly GCA_049281195.1 of Acidimicrobiales bacterium. GTDB lineage: Bacteria > Actinomycetota > Acidimicrobiia > Acidimicrobiales > CAVXTF01 > JBAPRR01. The sequence goes on along the minus strand of JBAPRR010000404.1, from coordinate 6,209 downwards.
GGCACCGTGGTTTCCACTGGGATCAGCCAAGGCTCGTGCTCGATGTGCGGCACTGATACCGCCAGTCGGCATCGATGCTCAAGCGATCTACGAAACGTCGTTGCGCATCGCACTGTGCCGTGGAGAAAACTCGCATCGTCCCCATCATCTTGCGTTTGCATTAGTGGCCATGGATCCCGGTGTCGATTGGCTCCTCGATGAAGTCGGTGCCGACAAGGTCCGGTTGCTGGCCGACCTGAGGGAGCGCTTTCCGGTGCCCCCGAGGAACCGCTTCACGCGCACATGGCGGAGACTGCGAAACAAATCCCGGAGCTCAGATGTCGTGAGGCGTTATCAAGCTACGACAGGACGTGTGCCGGTCGGCACCCGATCGCTTCTTACGGACATCACAACGTGACCGAACCTCATCACCAGGTGAGGCCCAACGTGCTGCGCATGGTCGCCTCGAAGGCGGCGTCATCCGAAGCAGACCGCACCCCGAGCACGAGAACCGCGTCGTGGCCGACCGGAACCCGCAACGGAGTCGCCGGGTCCTCTATAGCGCTTCTGATAGCGCACGCCACCACTTCGGGTCCCGTTCGACCGCCCGGACCGGTGACGGTGGATTCGGCACTCTCCCACTGTTCGTAGAGCTCTCGGTAGACACCTTCACGATCGATCGGCGAAGTGGGCTTCATTCCGGGTGAGATGTATCCGGGCTCGATGATGACCACTCGTATCCCGAAGTGGCCGACCTCGTAGTGAAGACTCTCACTCATTGCTTCGAGTGCGTACTTGGAAGACGAGTACGGACCTTCGAGTGGCGTTGCCACCCTTCCCTGGACAGAGCTGACGTTGACGATCACGCCACTCCGGCGTCGGCGCCATGAGGGGAGCACCTGCTTTATGACCCGGAATGCTCCGATGACGTTCGTCTCGAACATCAGTTTCAACTTCTCTACCGGGAACTCCTCCAGGGGAGTTTTCTGTTGAATCGCCGCATTGTTTACGATTGCATCCAGTTCGCCCGCCTCGTCCATCGCCCTACGAACGGAGTCGTCGTCGGTGACGTCGAGGCATAGGCGCTGGACGACGTCGAGGCCCCCGAGCAGCGATTCATCGCGTGCGGTTGCTACAACTTCGTGGCCGGCCCGACTGAGCTCTGTCGCAGTTGCAGCGCCTATCGCCCTGCCGGCGCCTGTTATCAGGATGCGCATTCTCGTCCATTCACCTTCCCAATGTAGGAGAAGTTGGGACGCCCTTATCGCCGGACGCCTGCGGTCGGGTTCGGGCCTGCTCGATGCGCAGCCGGTTTCCTGCCGGGTCGCGCACGGCAGCGTCACGTACGCCCCAGGGCTGGCTGGCCGGCTCCTGGAGTACTTCTACTCCGGGCACGGAGACGATCCTCTCGAATGTCGAGTCGAGGTCGTCCGTCCGGAAGTGGACGGGGTACATCTCGCCTTTCGCGAGCATGGCGGCGAGAGCCTCGCCGTCTTCCTGAGACCGGCCCGCCTGGGGCTGCGACAGCACGATTCCGACTTCAGGCTGACTTTCCGTGATCAGAGTGATCCACTTGAAGCCACCGTTTTCGACCTCGAAGCTGACAGTCAGGCCGAGGGCATCGCGATAGAAACCGAGGGCGACGTCTGGATCGTCTACGAGGATGTGCACCGTGCTGAGTGAAGTGGTCATGACGTAGACGTTACGCAGATGCGGCGACGGATTGCTTCTCCGAAACTGCTCTCTTCTGGCCACCCCTCGGCTCACTCCGCCGCGGCCTGGTGATGACCATCGTCTGGCAACTGGAGATGAGACGCAGGTCGTCGTGATTGCGAGCGCGGTACACGGACGGAGTGTCACCGACGAGCTCGGCAAACCGGGCGGAGAAAGAACCGAGGCTCGTCCAACCCACCGCGAAGCAGATGTCGGTCACACTCAGGTTGCCGTAGCGCAGTAGTGCCTTGGCCCGTTCGATGCGACGGGTCATCAGGTAGGAGTACGGCGTTTCGGAGTAAACCTCGCGAAAGCGCCGGCTGAAATGCGCAGTTGACATCAGCGCCGTCCTTGCGAGCGCCGGGACGTCGAGCGGCTTCGCATACTCGCGATCCATCTGGTCGCGGGACCGGCGCAGCCGGCGCAGCTCGTCGAGATCGACGCTCATGTATCCATTTTGCACTTGATCCGCATGGCCAGTTGACGTATGGGTCAAATCAGGCTCAGTAGTACGTCCGCGCCGCCTCGAGCGTGGGCTCAGCGGGAAGACGCAGGTGACTCAGCCGTAAGTCGGGAACTGAGGCCAACCCTCAGGTGAGTCCTCCCACTCCTCCTGCCGGCCATAGGCGGCCAGGTCGAGGATGTTGTTGGCGAAGAGCACTCGGTCCACGCCCCGGGCAGTGGTTGAGTACGTGCGGTAGACGTCGGTGCCATCCGTGAAGAACAGGTTCAGCATGAATCCACCGTCGACTCCGCAGTCTGCGGCGAAGGAGCTGCCGTGTGACGAGCCGTAGGGCACAGTCCAGCCCTGACGTTCCCAATACGAAGTCATCTGCGCGAGCGGCATGTTCGAGACTGTCCGCCAGGCCACCCCGTTCTTGGCAAGCTCGGTCAGAGTCGCAATGCTCTTCGTGAAGAAGGTGCATCCGGGACAGAAGGCATCAGGACCGTTGTCCATGAATTGGTAAACGGCCAGTTGAGGGTGCCCTTCGAAGAAGTCCAACAGACGCTTCGGCCCATCGGGTGTCTCGAAGACGTACTTGTCATTGTCGAAACGGACCATCGGCAGGCGGCGGCGTTGCGCAGCTATGGCGTCGAGGCGTCTGGTGGCCTCCTTCTCCTCCGCGAGCAGGGCATCCCGCTCCTTTTGCCATTCCTCGGCGGATACGACCGTGGGCATGCTCATCAAGTGGTCCTCCAGCATTTGTGACTCTTGATCCTCGTGGGATCCACGAGAGTCTTCTCCTCGAGTATGACGGCCGACCGGGGATGAACTAAGCGGTTGCAGGGCCTAATTCCTTGAACCCCGAATGACACTGACGCAACCATACGGCCACTTACTCACTAACCGGTGAGGGTGCCCTGCTGCAAGCCGCTTCGCGTTGCTACCGTGACCATGTGCACGCCAGCACAGCTTGGAGGATTCCGATCATGCGAATCGCAAGGTTGTCTTTCCGAGTGTGCATGCCAGCGCTTGTCATCGCCCTGGTGCTTCTGGTCGTCCCGATCGGATCATCGGCCGCCGACGCCGCACACAACCATGGTGGTGTCGTGACGTTCTATACCGGCCACCGGATCGACAATCCTGACGGGATCGCCTCAGGTCCGGACGACTCGCTTTGGTTCACCAACGCCAGCAACAACTCAATTGGAAGAATCACGACTACCGGTGTAATCACCAACTTCACGGGCACGGCGATCGACGCACCCACGGGCATCACTGAGGGCCCCGACGGCGCAATGTGGTTCACCAACTACGCCGGGCAGACGATCGGAAGAATCACGAAGTCCGGAGTCGTGACGAGTTACAGAAGTGGTTACGTCCGCGCTCCACAGGCGATCGTCGCCGGGCCGGATGGTGCGCTCTGGTTCGCCAACTCGAACGGGGTCGGACGGATCACGACTTCCGGGGTGGTGACCGACTACACCGGAGCGCAATTCTCCGACGTAGTGGGCATCACCGTCGGCGCGGACGGCGCATTGTGGTTCACCAACTATGACGGCAACTCCATCGGTCGGATCACGACTTCGGGAAAGGTCACCACCTACACAGGAGCCGGAATCGACGGGCCTTTCGGTATTACTGCTGGTCCCGACGGCGCTCTGTGGTTCACCAACTATCTCGGCAGCTCGATCGGGCGGATCACCACCGCCGGAGTGGTCACCAACTACACCGGCACCGGAATAGACGAACCCGTGCGGATCACTGATGGTCCTGACGGTGCCCTGTGGTTCACTAACACGCGCAACGACTCGATCGGGCGTATCACCACCGCCGGAGTGGTCACCAACTTCACCGGTCCCGGGCTTGACAGCCCGCGCTATATCACTACCGGTCCGGACGGCGCACTCTGGTTCACGAACGCATTGAACGACTCGATCGGGCGTATCACAGCAGTACCCAAGGTCTCTATCTCGCCGACGTCGGGCGCTCCGGGCACATCGGTCACGGTAAGCGGGGAAGGGTACCAACCCGATGAGGAAGTCGTCGTCAACTACGAAACCGGTCTCTCGTCCGCCTCGACGATCCAGATCTGCGAAGGCACGGCCGCCTCCGACGGCATGTTCGGTTGCAGCGCTGACATTCCTAGCTCGAACGCAGGAGCCGACGGCGTCCACACCCTCGAGGTGGAGGGTCAGAGCTCCCTCGCCACTGCTCACACAAAGTTCAACCTGACCTGACACGCCGCTTTCTGTCAGCGCCCGTGCACTATCACTGACTTGGTTCTCACCATCTCTTCGATCCCGGCCCGGCCCCCTTCTCGCCCGAACCCGCTCCGCTTGTATCCGCCGAAAGGAGTCGTCGGCGAGATGCCGCCCAGCCCGTTGACGACCACCGTTCCGGCTTCGAGTTCTCCGACGAGGCGCTCGATCCGGGATGCGTCTGTGGTGTGGACGTAGGCGGCTAGCCCGAACTCACTGTCGTTGGCCTTCTCGAGCACCTCTTCTTCAGACTTGAAGCGCAGAACTGCATGCACAGGTCCGAACACTTCGTTTCGGGCCAGGTCGCTGTCATGATCGACGTCGCCGAAGACCGTCGGTGCGACGAACCAGCCGTCTGCAAGATCGCCACGCATGCGCGCACCACCGGTCAGAAGCGTCGCCCCTTGTGAGCGAGCGAGTTCGATGACCCCGAGGATCCTTTCCATGGCCGCTCGAGTCACGACCGGGCCCACGAATGTTTCGGGGTCGAGGGGATCGCCGACTCGGAGAGTGGCGAGCCTGGCGAGTATGCGTCGCACCACATCCTCATAAACGTCTTCCTGTACGTACGTGCGTGTTGGCAGCGCGCATCCTTGTCCCGAAAGAAGGGCTGTCCCACCCAGTGCTGCCATGTCAGCTGCCGTATCGAGGTCGGCATCTTGAAAGACCAGGTTGGGTGATTTGCCTCCGAGCTCCAACGCCACAGGCGTCAGATTGCGCGCAGCGGTGGCCATGATCGTCCGCGCCGTCGCAATGCCACCGGTAAAGCTGATCTTGTCGATCCGTGGATGGCCTGCGAGCGCCTCACCGGCTTCGGCGTTTCCGACCACGACGTTGATCACACCTTCTGGCACGCCGGCCTCAAGCGCCAGCTCGCAGAACCGGAGCATTCCGAAGGGGGCGATTTCGGGAGGCTTGACCACCACGGTGTTTCCCGCAGCGAGAGCAGGGGCACACTTCTGCCCCATCCCCATCATCGATCCGTTCCAGGGGGGGAGCACCCCGATCACGCCATAGGGCTCCAGGCGAACGTCGACACGCCGGCGGCCCTCACTCCAGGAGTCTCCGGAGAGCTTGTCGGCCCAACCCGCGTAGTAGCGGACCCACGAGGCGGTGTAACGACCCGGGTTCATCACACTTACCGGGGCTCCTGTGTCGAGCGCGGCAAGCTCCGCTGCCTCGAGCCGGTGGTCGTCGAGAAGATCGGCCAGAGCGAAAAGAATCGCAGCCCGCTTCCCGGGCGAGAGCGCGGCCCAGGTGGGCTGGGCTTTGCGAGCGGCATCCACAGCCAGGTCGACATCGGCTGCTCCACCGAGGCCCACTTCGGCTTGAACCCGACCGGTGGCCGCGTAAACGTGTGGGTGGATACCTCCGGAGGAGCTCTTCACCCATTGGCTCCCGATCAGGTGACCTTGTTCCGCAAGCTTTTCGACCAACCCGGGCACTGTGGTCGATCTCATTCGTCTCCCATGGACGTCCAACGTACCTGGACCGATCGGAGCAGGTACGTTCCGGAGATGGCCAACTTCGACGGACTCGTAGCCCTGGTTTCCGGCGCCGCGGGTGGCATCGGTACTGCTGTCTGCGAACGTCTGGCCGCCGACGGGGCGACGGTCGTGGGTTGCGACATCAGCCCTTCGGCCGGCGGAGTGGTTTGTGATGTGACCGACGAAGCGTCGTGCGAATCGGTGGTGGCGGGCGTACTTTCGGAGCACGGGCGGCTCGACATTTTGGCGAACATCGCCGGAGTCAACCGTTTGTCACTTATCGACGACGTCACATCCGAACAGTGGCGGACGATCATCGACGTCAAC
>JBAPRR010000403.1:0-9869 GCA_049281195.1 Acidimicrobiales bacterium | reverse complement strand
TGAGGGGCCAACCAGATCAGCAGGAACGGCAGAAAGATCGTGTAGGGCCTGATGCTCAGGTATCCGGATAGCCATGAGCGCGGGAGCAATCTGTCGAGCACAGATGATCCATCGAGAGGCGGGATCGGTATCAGGTTGAACACGGCCAGGATCACGTTCACGTAGGCCAAAAAGAAGAGGTACTGCACCGCGATCGAAGGGGGAGCTATTCCCGAAGCGCCCGCGTAGTAGTCGAACGCGTACACCGAGCCCTTCGTCGTCGCAGAAACGGTCAGGGCGAAGATGAGCCCGAATATCACCGCGAGGATGATGTTGGTGAGAGGTCCCACCAGACCAACCAGAACAGCCTGGTTCCTGGGGTGGCGGAGCCTCGACAGATTGACCGGCACCGGCTTGGCCCACCCGAAAGCGGGAAAACCGGAAAGCACCAACACGGCCGGGACGATCACCGTTCCGTAGATCGAGATGTGGGGAAGCGGATTGAGCGTCAGCCGGTGGGCTCTCTTGGCGGTGTCGTCACCACAAGCGAGCGCCACCCAACCGTGGCTTATCTCGTGGATGATCACCGACGGGATGACCGCCAGAAAGTAGAGGATTTCGAAGCTGCTTATGTGAATCCGGTGCTGACGATCGAGGACGATCAGGACGATCACCGCCAAGACGATGATCGTCAGCCAGCGGGGATCGACCCGCCGCCTGGGGGTGGGTTGAGGTTGTGGCGGCGGGGGCGGCCAGGAGCTCACGGGCAGAGTCTGGTTGGCATTAGGGCCGGGGACGCGTCAGGCAGCGAACCGTTCACAGAAAAGAAACGCCTCAGTTGCGAACGGGAGCTTTTAGAGCTCAGTGCTTTGTGGCGTGCTCGATGCAGTACCTGGTCGCCGGCATCGCCTCGAGCCTGGCCGGGGAGATGTCGTTTCCGCACACCTCGCACTTGCCGTAGGTGCCCTCTTCGAGCTTGCCCAGAGCGTGCTCCACGTCGTCCAGTGTCTCCTTCAAGGAGTTGACCAGGTTCGACGCTTCCGACCGCTCCGCGGTCACCTGGCTCGAGTCCGCAAAGTTCGAGTCGTAGGTGAGGCCGCTGTCGCCCGCGCCCAGCTCATCCAGCTTTGACTGGAGATCCTGGCGCTCCTCGATGAGGAGATCGCGAAATTCGGCGGTCGACGTTTCGTCCGGCACGCTGGAAGGTTACTGCTCCCCAGGCCTCCGATCGGCCCTACTTTTTTCGCCGCCCCCCGGATCGGGGGTGCGCGGCCTCGTACGCGCTCCGCAAATGCTCGACGGTCACCCGGGTGTAGATCTGGGTCGTCGACACAGATGAGTGCCCCAGGAGCTCCTGGACGATCCGCACATCGGCTCCTCTCGCCAGCATGTGAGTGGCGCACGAATGCCTGAGCACGTGAGGGTGGACCTTGCCGGAAAGGCCGGCCATACGGGCTCGTTTGTTGATTACCTCCCACGCACCTTGACGCGTTAGACGCCCGCCTCTTGCATTCAGGAACAGAGCCTCCTGGTCGCCCCGGCGCGCCCACCGCCGAGGTGCCAGCTCGGTGCGCCCGCCGTAGTCGAGCCAACGCTCCAAGGCGCCGATGGCGAACCTTCCCATCGGCACCAGTCTCTCCTTGGAACCCTTCCCGAGGACCTTCACCAGCCCGCTTTCCCAACCGATGTCCCCGAGCGACAGTCCCACCAGCTCTGAGATCCGCATCCCGGTGCAGTAGAGAAGCTCGAGCATGGCCCGGTCACGAAGATCCCGCGGAGCCGTTCCCGAGGCTGCGTCCAACAGCCTGATCACTTCGTCTTCTTTGATCGCCTTCGGCAGGCGCAGGGCTGGTTTCGGTGCGGGGACGTCCGAAGTGGGGTCGTTCTCCGAGTTCTTCAGACCCTCCTCGGCCCTGAAACGGTAAAGCCCTCTGATGGCGCTGAGCGCTCTCGAAGTGGACGCCTGGTTGTGGCCGCCGGCCAGTAGCGAGGCGACGTGGCTCTCGACGGCACGCTTCGGCGCCTTCGCCACCGTGGTCCCCGATTGGCGCAGAAACGCTTCGTAGGCGATTAGATCGCGCCGGTAGGCGGAGATGGTGTTGTCCGCCCGGCCCTTCTCGACGGACAGCCAGGTCAGGTAGTCCTCGGAGCTCGGGTCGAGCATGACGGGCTCACCGAGCCCCACTGAGTCACCGAGCCCCACCGAGTCACCGAGCAGGCCTGAGTCGTCGAGCAGGCCTGAGTCGTCGAGGTCGTGAAGGTCCTTAGTGGGCGTGGTTACCCTCGCTCGTCTTGGCCAGGTAGGCCCGGGCCAGGTCGATACCCGCCTTCGTCTGCAGGTCGACCGGTCCGTCGGAGGCAAGCACCTCTTCGACTTGATCGAGGGGGACCCGTTCCACCGACATGTAGTGCTCTTCGATACCGCCGCGCTCGGGGCGGCTCTCCTCGAGATCGGTGGCCAGGTACAGAACGGTCTCCTCGTCGCAGAATCCCGGGGTGTTCCAGAACCTGCCCAGCTCGACGATCTTTTTGGCTTTGACCCCTACCTCTTCTTCCAGCTCCCGGAGCGCGGTGTCCGCGGGAGCCTCTCCGGGGACATCCCTGGTACCGGCCGGAATTTCAAGAAGTTGGCGGGCGATCGGCGACCGGAACTGCCGGACCAGGAGCACCTCTCCGGCTTCGGTGACGGGGACCACTGCTACGGCGCCCGGGTGGCGCACCACCTCGCGCTCGAAGGTGGAACCGTCGGGCGCTTCAACTGTAAGACGGACCATGTCGACTCGGGCGCCCTTGATAATGGGCTCTTCGCCGAGGATCCGGAAGCCCCCTGAATCAGGAAGCGGCACTTACGTCGACATCGAGGTCGATGAGGCGCGGAAGCCGTCCATCAGCACGAGCCAGGGCTGCCGACACGAGCTCACGGAACAACGGATGGGGCCGGTCAGGCCGGCTCTTGAACTCGGGGTGCGCCTGGGTGCCCACCCAGAAGGGGTGACCGGGGAGCTCGATGAACTCCACCAACCTTCCGTCAGGTGAAAGCCCTGAACACGACAGGCCGGATTCCTCGAGGCGCTTGATGAAACGCGGGTTCACTTCGTATCGGTGACGGTGTCGTTCGGAGACGACCTCTTTGTCATACGCATTGGCCACCTGCGATCCGGGCTTTAGCTGGGCCACGTATGCACCAAGACGCATGGTCCCGCCCATGTTCTCTATGTACTGCTGGTCGTGCATCAAGTCGATCACAGGCGCCGGTGTGGCCATGTCGAACTCCGTGGAGTTGGCCCCGATCAGCCCGGCCATGTGGCGGGACATCTCGATGACCATCACCTGAAGTCCGAGGCACAGACCGAGGCACGGAATCTCGTTCTCGCGTGTATAACGGGCCGCGGCGATCTTTCCCTCGATGCCGCGTTCGCCGAACCCACCGGGGATCACGACCCCGTCCAGTCGGTCGAACCTGTCCGTGGTGAGCAGGTCGGGGACCTCTTCGGCCTGAATGAACTGGACGTCGACCTTGGCCTTGTGGTGGAACCCGGCATGGCGGAGAGACTCGGTTACGGACAGGTAGGCGTCGGGCAGGTTCACGTACTTGCCCACCACCCCGATGCGCACCAGCTTGTTCGCCGAGGCGTTGCGCTCGACGACTTGTTCCCAAACCGACAGGTCGATCTGCCGGTAGTCCACGTCGAGGCGCAGCGTTTTCAACACCACAGCGTCGAGCCCTTCTTCGTGCAGCACCAGAGGGATCTCGTAGATGCTCGGCGCGTCGACCGCGTTTACGACGGCCTCGGTGGGGACGTCGCACAAAAGCGAGATCTTGCGCTTGGCACCGGGGTGGATCGGCTGGTCCGACCGCAGCACGATCACGTCAGGCTGGATGCCGGCGCTTCTGAGCACGGTGACCGACTGCTGGGTGGGCTTGGTCTTCTGCTCGCCCGATGTGGCCAGGTAAGGGATGAGGGTCAGGTGGACGTAACACACGTTGTCGCGCCCCACGTCACGGCGGAACTGACGGATCGCTTCGAGAAACGGGATGATCTCGATGTCGCCGACCGTTCCTCCCACCTCGACGATCACCACGTCGATGTCGTCGGATGCCAGGCGGAGAACACGCTCTTTTATCTCGTCGGTCACGTGCGGGATGACCTGCACGGTCTTTCCGAGATAGTCCCCGCGGCGCTCTTTGGCGATGACGGTGGAGTAGATGAGGCCGGTGGTGGCGTTCGAATCCCGGTGGAGGTTCTCGTCGATGAAGCGCTCGTAGTGCCCGAGGTCGAGATCGGTCTCGCCGCCGTCTTCTGTGACGAAGACCTCGCCGTGCTCGAACGGGTTCATCGTGCCCGGGTCCACGTTGATGTACGGGTCCAGCTTGATCATGGTGACCCGAAGGCCTCGGCATTTGAGAAGACGGCCGAGGGAGGAGGCGGTGAGACCCTTGCCAAGCGAAGAGGAAACTCCGCCTGTTACGAACACAAACTTGCTCATCGTGAGCTCATGGGATCAATCTCAGGGCGCACCACCAAACGCTAGTCCAGGCTACCGGCTGCGACGCGGACTTTGGACGCCTCGTGTAGCAATTCCTCGGCGTGCTGCCTGGCCGATGTCGATGCCGGCCTGCCGGAGAGCATCCGGGCCAGTTCGGCCACGCGTTGGTCCCCCTCGACCTGCCTGACCGTGGCAATTGTGCGGCCCACCCTGACCTTCTTCTCCACCACGAAATGACTCTCGGCGAAAGCGGCTACCTGCGGCAGGTGCGTCACCACCAGCACCTGGGCGTGCTCCCCGAGAGCGTGGAGGGCGTGGCCCACGGCTTCGGCGGCCGCTCCACCGATACCTGCGTCGACCTCGTCGAACACGAGCGTCGGCCTTCCTCCCGCCACCACCGCGCGTAGAGCGAGCATCGTCCGCGCCAGCTCGCCCCCTGAAGCCACCTTTGAAAGAGGAAGGGCGGGTTCGCCGGCGTTGGCACCGAGCATGAACGTCACCTCGTCGCCGGCAGGGTTGTCGCCGACGGCGATCTCTATCCTCGCCTGCGGCATGGCCAGCTCGCGCAGGTTGGTCTGTACCGAAGCTGCAAGACGCGGGGCGGCCTTTTTCCGCGCCTTTGCCACGGCCGCCTCTGCTGTTGCCAGATCCTCGCGGGCTGTTACGAGCTCGGTTTCCAACAGCGCGGCCCGCTCCTCTGTCGACTCCACCTCGACCAGCCGAGCTTCTGCATCGGCGCCGAACGCGATCACCTCTTCGGTGGTGTTCCCGTACTTGCGGCGCAGATCCGCGAGCCGGGCCCGGCGCTGCGACACGGCCGCCAGACGCTCGGGGTCGTCCTCCCAGGTCTCGGTGATCTTGCGTAGTTCCGATGCGATGTCGGCGGCATCGGCCTGCAGTCCCAGCACCCTGGCGCTCAACTCCGCCAGCGGATCGTGACCATCCAATGCCGCCACCGCTCTACCCATCGCGTCCGATGCGCCTGGCCCCTCCGCGTCGAGTGCATCGAGCGCGAGCGAGGCTGCCGCGCGCAGATCGGTAGCCGCCGACAGACGTAGCTCCTCGGCCCACAGCTCATCGTCTTCGGTCGCGCCCGTTATGTGCGCGGACGTGATCTCCTCGATCTGATACCTGAGGAGATCGGACTCGCGTGCACGCTCCTTCTCGTCACCACCAAGGCGCTCGAGCTCCGCGGTGGCGGTGCGCACACGCGCCCGCGCCCGGTTCAACGGTCCCAGGTCGATGTTGCCGTAGGAGTCGAGCGCCGCTCGTTGTGACGCCGCATCAAGAAGTGACTGGTGCGCGTGCTGACCGTGAAGGTCTACAAGCCGTGCCCCGGCTTCTGACAGAGCCGACACTGTCGACATCATCGAATTGAGCCACGCCCGAGAGCGTCCACCGTTTCTGATTGCGCGCGCTACGAGGGTCTGGCCGTCGTCATCGTCGTCGTAGGCGGCCTGTTGGTGTTCGCGGTCGTCGTGCTCGAAGCGTCCTTCGACGATGGCTTCCTCCGCGCCGGCACGCACCAGCGTCGGATCGGCTCGCCCTCCGACCAGAAGCTCGAGGGCTTCCACCACAAGGGTCTTGCCGGCACCGGTCTCCCCGGTGACAGCGGTCATTCCGCGACCGAGCTCCAAAGTGGCGTCCTCGATGACCCCGAGGTTCCTGACCCGTAGCTCGACGAGCATCGATGTCTACCGGTCCGACAGGTGGAAGCGGGCGCGGAGGATGGCGTGGAAGTCGCGGGGCCCGAATGTGACCAGGCGGACCGCACGCTCCGACGCAGCACAGCTCATGACGTCGCCCGCATCGAGAGTGGCCACAGTCCGTCCGTCGACGACCAGGACCCCCGGACGCGGACCGGCCACGGTCAGCTCGAGTGACTCGGAAGGATCGAGAACCAAAGGACGGTCGAACAGCATGTGCGGCGATATCGGCGTAACGATCACGGCTTTGAGGCCCGGGCTGAGGATCGGGCCGCGTACCGACAGGTTGTATGCCGTCGAGCCGGTCGCGGTGGCGACGATCAGACCGTCGGCGGCATATGTCACGAAAGGCCGGCCCCCGATGCTGGCCGCGAGCCTGATGGTGTGGCCGGGAACAGTCTTTTCCAGCACCGCTTCGTTGAGAGCCAGGCACCGGCCTACCGGACCTTGTGTCGGCGATCGCCACGAGACGTCGAGCATCATCCGCTCTTCGAGCGAGTAGTCACCCGATAGGAACTTTTCGAGGGCCACCTCGAGGCCGGACGGCTCGACCTCGGTGAGATAACCGAGATGTCCGAGGTTCACCCCGAGCACAGGAACACCCGGAGCCCACGCCAGGTTCACTGTGCGGAGCATCGTCCCGTCCCCGCCGAGGCTGACCGCCAGATCCGCGCCGTCGAGCTGCGGGTCAGCCGTTGTGTCGATGCACTCCTCGTCTCCTTCGGTGAGTACGACGTCGTGGCCGCGATCGGCCAGCCACTCAGTGGCGCGCGACGCCAGATCCGCCGCTTCCGGTCTTTCTGGGTGGATGACGAAGGCAATGGTGGACATAGGTCTGTTGTTCTCTGGGCTCTAGTGCTCTGGACCTGTAGGCGCATGTTCGATGGCGCCCACTACCAGTGATTCCAGTGGAGTATCACCCGGGGGTGTCGCAGTCAGGGCGTGCATGAGGAACTCGACGTTTCCGGCCGGCCCGACAAGGGGTGATGCCATCACTCCCATGATTGCCGCGCCCGAGGCCTCGAACGCGTTTCCCACCCGCACTAGGCACTCCGTCCAGATCTCCGGATCGCGGACCACCCCGTGACCCCGGTTCACCTCGGTCCGTCCGGCTTCGGTGTTGCCGGCCTCGAACTGTGGCTTCACGAGCATCACCAGATCGGCTCCGGCTTTGGCCAGATCGACCGCCAACTTGTCCGCCACCACCGTGAGCGAAATGAATGACAGGTCGGCCACCACCACTTCGAAAAAGTCCCCACCCAGGTCGGAGATATCGGCATAGCGCACGTTGCACCTGTCGACGGCGAAGACCCGGGGATTGGTTCTCAGCTGCTCGGCGAGCTGTCCGTGGCCCACGTCGACCGACACGACACGCCGGGCGGAGCGTTGGAGAAGACAATCGGTGAATCCGCCCGTGGATGCGCCGGCATCGAGACACAGTCGATCGGCGGGGTCCACAGAAAATCCGGTGAGCGCAGCATCGAGCTTTTCGCCGCCACGCGAAACGAAACGGCGCGGGGTGACGATCACCACAGGCTCCGCGCGTGCGACCAGACGCGACGGCTTCTCTGCTATCACCCCCGACACGAGGACCCTTCCCGCTCCTACGAGCTGTTGGGCCTCGTTGCGGCTTGCAACCAACCGCCTCTCGACCAGCTCCTGATCGAGTCGGCGCCTTGAGCCCGTGGGGCTCAGGTGGTCGCCTTTTGCTCGGCAGAGTCTTTGTTGTCGGCGGAGTCCTTCTTCGAGCTCTTCTTCTGTTCCGCGCTCTTGGCCTTCGGGGCCTTGGCGCTGACAGTGGAATCTTTCTTCTTCTTTTCCGAGCTCTTCTTAGAAGGGTCCTTGCTCTTTTGAGACTTTGTCTTCTGCTTGACGCCTTCCGACTTGGCGTCACCGTGTCCGTTGTGACCGTTTCGCCCTGTCCCGGCATCCCAGGAGCGCCCGTGGGTGACATTGCGGCCCACGGCCTGAGCCAGTCCGATTATCCCCGCGACACGCTCGGCCAGATCGTCGACGTCGATCTTCTTCACCCCGCGGTCGCCTAGCTGGCGCTCGACTTCGGAGCTCACCTGATGCATGAGATTCTCCGAGGCCTCGCGGCTGCGTTTCACGAGGTCGTCGATCCATTCCTGCGCGTTGGCGCGTTCAACCTCTCCAGAAGCCACGAGCTCCCTGACCAGTTCCTCTGCCCGGCCCCGGGTGATCTGGGTCAGGGTGGTTGCCGCATCGATATAGCGCCTGAGTCCATCGATTTGTGTCACGCCCATAACGGTAGTTCGACTAGCCCAACACCAGGTCCACAATGCCCGCGAGGTCGTCGGCTTCGAGGTCTGGAGGAACATCGAGGGTGCCGTGAGTGGCCGGAGTTACGCCCGAGTGGACGAGGGCAAAAGGCACCCCCAATTCTTTTGCGAACAAGCCGTCGGTGTCCAGGCGGTCACCCACCCCGAGCGCAATGTCGGGAGCCTTGGATCTGACCAGGTCCGCCATCGGGGCGTGCGGCTTTCCGGCGATCTCGGGCTGGGCGCCTGAGGCTGTCGTCACCGCGGCGAGGATCGATCCCGCTCCCGGGGTGAGCCCCCCGGGGATGGGCCTGGTGGCGTCGGCGTTGGTCCCGATCAGGCGGGCACCGGCGCGGACGATCTCCATCGACTTGGTGAGGAGATCGAAGTCGAAGGACCGCGTCCAACCCACTACGACGGCATCGGCGGGACCTGCGGTAACCACCTCCACCCCCCTTTTGACGAGCGCTTCACGGATCCCGTCGTCTCCGCATACGAATGCCCTGCCGCCCGGATCTATCAGTGTTGCGGCCGCCTCTGACGAGGTGACCATGTCGGAGTCGTCGGCTTGGATCCCGAACGAACCGAGCCTGTCGACAAGCGAAGCGACCGTGGGAGATGCGTTGTTGGTGGCGAACACGACCCGGATCCCGGCGTGCCGCAACCGTTCGACCGCGTCGGCTGAACCGGCGATGGGGTTCTTGGAGAGCCAGATCACTCCATCGAGATCGATCACCCAACTCCCGGTTGATGCCTTTTTTGCAGACTGGGAGGTCACTGCTTTTTCGGGGTCAGCGGGCATTTGGTCATGTTGGCAGACAACGGCTGGGAGGCTTGATCCGTGGCCGATCAAAAAGGACTGCTCGTCGTGTTCCATTCGCGCTCCGGTGGTACCGAGCGCCTCGTGGAGGCTGCAGTCGAGGGTGCCAGGCTCGCTTTGGACATCACTGCCGGTGCGAACCCTGCCGACCCGGATGGCGCGACCGGCGCTGGGTTGGGTGCGAATGCCTCCTACCAGGGTGCCACCGGCTGCACACTCGAGGTCCGGCACGCTTTCGAGGCCACCGCAGACGACGTCCTCGGCGCCGGAGCCATTCTGATCGCGACTCCGGCGAATTTCGGGTACATGTCAGGTGCGGTGAAGGACTTCTTCGAACGCGTGTACCACCCGTGCCTGGGAAAGACGGTGCGGATGCCCTACGCGATGCTCGTGAAAGGTGACACAGATGTGGAAGGGGCGGCGGCAAGCGTGAGAAAGATCGCCACGGGCATGCAGTGGCGCGAGGTTCTGCCGGCGTTGCTGGTCGTAGGCTCGGTCGAGCCGTCTCATATCGACGAAGCCCACGAGCTCGGTGCGACTCTGGCAGCCGGCATGGAGGCAGGGATCTACTGATGCGGTACGACCGGTGAAGGG
>JBAPRR010000402.1:0-13971 GCA_049281195.1 Acidimicrobiales bacterium | reverse complement strand
AGATTGTGAAGCGACTCCGCCAGACCGGGCAGGTCGTCCGGCAGGCGACGCCTAATATCTACCGCCTCTTGCGCAGGGGCGATCGCGTCGGACGGTCGGCCCGCATCGTCGAGGTCGTCAGCGAAGTTGTGGAGAGACTCGGCAAGGTATGGCTCGAATGTAGTGACGTCGCGTGCCGCCAGGCGTCGCCGAATATTCACTGCCTCTGCTGAAGGGATCAGCGCTTCCGTGTGAAGTCCGGCAGCGTTGTAGAAGACCGCCAGATTGTGCAGCGACTGCGCCAGAGGGGGCTCGTAGGTCGCGGGGTTGTCCGCTGCGAGACGCCGCCGGATGTCAACCGCTTCGCGCGCAGGGGGGAGTGCATCGGAATAGTTCCCGAGCATCGCCAGGCATCTGCCGAGACTGTGGAGCGACTGGGCTAAGGCCGCCTCATGAGAACCCGGGTTGCCCGACGCAAGACGACGTCTGATTTCCACGGCCTCAGTGGACGGCGTGAGGGCGTCGCGTGCCCGCCCGTCTTCCACCAACTCTTCGACCGTCGCTTGCAGCGATGACGCGCGGGCATCGTCGGTCGTTGCCTGCAATGTCAATAAGAGTGCGTCAATCTGGTCGCGGATAACTCCGATCACATAGTCCTTCTCGCGAAATCTGTACAGAAGTTCCTTAGCCTGGGCGACGAGCTTCGGTTTCGCGCACAAGCTCGTGAGCTGGTCAAGTAGCACGATTTGCTGAGCTCTATTCAAGCTCGCGCTCGAATAGAGAAGGTGGCTCGGCTCCGAGACCGGTGACATGGGAATTTCTGGTGTCTCCGGGAGCGGGACCGGAAGTGGCGCCGGGACCGACAGTTTTCCGAGGGATCTCACCAGAGCCCGGAATGCGTCCAAACGCTCTTGCGTGTAATCGACAAAGTGCGAGATTGCGAGAGAAGTTGGCAGCGAATTGATATCCGTGGCCGCGACCATGACCGGAAGGACTGAGCGGCAAAGAGCGTTGGCGTATTCAAGCTCCTTCTCACAAGGTTCTGACTCGAGCCAGCTCGGACTGAATCCGACGATGAACAGATCGCAATCTCTGATCTGCTCCAAGATGGCGTCCCACCACCTCTGACCACCGTAGAGCCGGGTGTCGATCCACGGCGTGTGCTCGAGACTCTCAATGTCTTCGCGCAGGACCTGGAGCGACTCGTGATCCTCGCGCGCGTAACTTATGAATATCTTCACAGCAAAATCAGCCTAACGAAGAGGCCAAACGGCCAACAAGCGACCCGCGTCCGGACCTCGACGCCGAGGTCCGAAAAGGTTGGCAGGCCGAGGCATCCGGAGCGGGGTATTTACAACGCCGTAAGATCTCCCGCGTGTATACCGAGATCGCCAGCAACAAACGGCGAAGCGTAATTCTGGTCATTGTGTTCTTCATCGTCTGGATGGCCATCGGGGGGGCTCTGGGCCTTCTCTTCCGGGCGATCGACCACCCCGTGAACAACGGGATCGTCCAGACCACCTCGAGCCAGAGCTGGGCGCCGGTCATCGTCGGTTTGGTGATCGGGGCGATCCTGGCCTTCATCGGGTTTCTCTACTCGCTGACGTCAGGGGCGAGGACGGTCCTGCGGGTGTCGGGAGCGGTCCCTGCTGACCCCGGTCAGTACCAGCAGCTTCACAATCTGGTGGAGGCCCTGGCGATCGGGGACGGGATTCCCAAGCCCGCTGTCTACGTGATCAACGATCCGTCCCCCAATGCCTTCGCCACCGGTATCAGCCCCCAAAAGGCATCTATCACCTTCACTACGGGGCTCCTTGCAACCATGAATCGCGAAGAGCTCGAAGGCGTCGCCAGTCACGAGATGAGTCACATCAAGAACCACGACATCCGGCTGCTGCTCATTGTCGGCACGATGATCGGGATGGCCGCCCTTCTGGCCAGCGTTCTGTGGCGGGGAGCGTTCTTCGCCGGTGGAGGCCGGGGCAGGAACGGCAATCAGATCGTGATCATCATCTTTGCCGCGGGCCTCCTGCTCGCCATCGTCGGATTCATCTTCGGACCTCTCATCCGCCTGGCGCTGTCACGTCGTCGCGAGTCTTTGGCCGACGTCAGCGGAGTAGAGCTCACGCGTAATCCGGCCGGGTTGTTGAGCGCCCTCAAAAAGCTTCAGCAGAATGACAAGCCGTTCAAAGGCATGAACCACTCCACTGCGGCGATGTGCATCGACGATCCGTTGCAGCACCACGACGCCTGGTACCACCACCTCTACGACACCCACCCGCCGCTCGAGGACCGTATCGCCGCACTCGAGAAGATCGCCTCGGGCCAGTCGGTCTGACCGCCTAACTCGCCGGTCGGCTCAGCTGGCGGGGGGTGGGCCGTCGGAACCGCTCGCCAAAGGTGGCCCAGAAGGCGCTGGACCAGCCGCGGCCTGACCTGATCCGGGAAAGCTCACTTGGGGGACAGCCCGGTCTTCTTCGTCTGCGGCGAAGAACGCCACGGCCTTGAACCCGAAGGGACCTGCGATCAGATTGCGGGGAAAAGTCTGCAATGCGATGTTGTAGTCGCGGGCACTGGTGTTGTAGTAGCGCCGGGCGTACTCGATCTTGTCCTCGGTGGCGGTCAACGTCTCCTGTAGTTGGAGGAAGCTCTCCACTGCACGCAATTGCGGGTAGTTCTCTGCCACTGCGAACAAGGAACGGAGCGCCCCGCTCAGCACGTTCTCTGCGGGGCCGATCTTGGCCGGATCTCCGGTAGCGCCGGCAGTGACCGCGTTGGCGCGGGCCTGGGTGACTGCCTCGAACGTCCCCTGTTCGTGTGTGGCGTAACCCTGCACTGTCGACACCAGGTTCGGGATCAGGTCGTGACGACGCTTGAGCTCGACGTCGATCTGGGACCACGACTCCTGGGTCCGGTTGCGCTTCTTTACCAGTCCGTTGAACGCGAGCCACGCGAACAGTGCGATGAGAACGACGACGACTATGACGATTATGAGCGCAATCACAATGAAGTGGACTCCCTCGAAACCTTGGCGGCCCGAAAACTGTACCGGCGATCCCCTGGATCATCTAGGGATCCGGCGTCGGCATGACGCCTATTCGCTTTAAGGATCCTTCCGGTGCCTCGCCATATGCGCCGATCGCGTGCTCTATCGGGGTGGCGTATCCGGATGACGCCCGCCGGTCCGGACGACGAGATCCGTAACACCGGTGCCCCGCAGATGGGCGCACTCAAGGCCTCGAGCTGTATTCGGCCCGCTGTGCCCGTCAACTGCACGGCCACTCCATGGGGGACGACAACCTCGATCGGGCCCCAGGTCTCCAGGTGGAGGTCGATCTGAAGGGAGTCCCAGGTGGCCGCGGTGAGATCGATGCGCTGGGAGCCGACGCCGGTGCGAATGGTCGTTTTCGCGGCCAGTTGCCAACCGGAGCCGAGTTGCAGATGACCGTCGGCCACCTGCAGGACGAGCTTGTCAACCAGACGATGCTCGGCCGCGGTGAGACGAACCACCGGGGGAAGGGGCAACATCGCCGCTTCGAGGTGGTCACGGCTGGTCGCTGAGAAGACCTGGTCCAACAGTGCCGAGTAGATCTGGACCTGCAGGCCCCCGCCGCTGAAAAGGTCGTTGAGCCGCCGGATAGCCGCTGAGCGGTCACGCTCGTCGAGTTGGTCCATCGGTACTGGTACCAGGTAGCCAGGCGTCACGGACCGATGTTAAGCCTCGAGTAGGCCTCCTGGATTTCAACTACCACCCCGCCCTAAGGCTTGGGCCTGGTGTTCTCCTGCTCCGGTTCTCCCAGTGCCAGGTCGGCGGCGCCGCTCGTCATCGCCTGGTAAAGCGGGCGCAGAGCATCGATGATCGAAACGTCCGTTCCTGCGAGCGGTTCCGGGTCGAGTTGCCGAAGGATGAGATCCGGGGCGACTGCGATGCGAGGTCGGATCTCCAACATCGCCAGATCGGCGTCCCGACCCCAAACCGACATCGGATCTCCGGTCTGGCGCGCCATGTGGTGTTCGGAATCGGCGTTCGGCCAGCCGAACGGTCCGGTGCCGGATGCCACGCGATCCCCGGCTCCGTCTACGTGTTCTATTTCCTCGGCTCTTCCTCCCCGCCGTCGTGTGCGAAGTCCGGCCAGGAGTTGATCCTTGTCCCGCCCGCGCCAGGCGAATATGAGAAACGGATCGCGGTCGAAGGCCTCCGCCAGCAAGAAGTACACCGCTGCGATGTGTTTGCACGGGTTCTCCCAATCCGGACATGAGCATGTCGACTCGAAACCGTCCGCGGACACCGGGAAAAGTGAGCCCGACGCCTCGACGAACGCTTCTTCGATCTCCTCGGGCATGTCACCGGCGAGCAGCTTGGCCATGAAGACCGCGCTCGACGCCATCACCGCCTCGGCGGCGTCCCATTCAATATCCGTGAAGATCCGGATCTGGATGAACACCCGGTAGGGGACCACCCGCGAGCCCTGGACCGAAGAGGTCACCTGGCCGGGGACGATGTCCATGCTGCGGACCTGCCCGGTCCGGGCGTAACGCTTGCCGCGCTGGAGCCGTCCACCGACACCGATCGACTCCAGCACCGTGATGAAACGCTGTGACCACCACGTATCTCCGATCCGACCGCGCTGGCTGCGTGCTTGCAGCCCATCAACGACAGGGATCGGCGGCGCGGGTGGTGGCCACCAGTTGGAGCTCAGATCCCCACGCTTTCGGGGTGGACGACGGGGAGGCATCAGTCTTCTCCAATGGCGTCCGCCGACAGCGCCACCACTTCGCGGAGTTGATCGGTCGACATCTCGGTGATCCAACCTTCGCCGCTACCCACGATCCGTTCGGCCAGCGCCCGCTTTCGCTCGATCATCTCGTCGATGCGCTCCTCGAGGGTTCCGCCGCACACGAACTTCCGGACCTGCACGTTTCGGGACTGGCCGATTCGAAACGCCCGGTCTGTGGCCTGATTCTCCACCGCCGGGTTCCACCACCGGTCGAAGTGCACGACGTGGGTCGCCGCCGTCAGGTTGAGGCCTGTCCCTCCCGCCTTGAGCGACAGGAGGAAGACCCCCGGACCGTCGCTGTTCTGGAATCGTTCGACCATGGCGTCGCGCGCCTTCTTCGGTACCCCACCGTGAAGCCACAGCACATCGCAGGAGAGATGTCGTTGTAGGTGGCGCTCCAGCAGGTCCCCCATCTGGGTGAACTGCGTGAAGACGAGAGCTCGATCACCTTCGGACACCGCTTCTCCGAGAACCTCGGTGAGCCGGGTGAGCTTGCCGGACCGGCCGGGGAGTGATGAGCCATCGGCCAGAAACTGCGCCGGATGGTTGCACACCTGCTTCAGCTTCATCATCGTTGCGAGAACCAGGCCCCGGCGCTCGATGCCCTCGGACTCGGCGATCCTGGCCAACATGTCGTCGACGACAGCCTGGTACAGGCTGGCCTGCTCCCGGGTAAGCGTGCAGAACTCCTTCATCTCGAGTTTGTCCGGAAGGTCCGCGATTATCGTCCGATCGGTCTTCAGACGCCGTAGGACGAATGGACCGGTGATGCGGCGGAGCTGTTCCGCGGCCTCGTCGTCACCCTCGCGTTCGATCGGGATCGCGAATCGTTCCCTGAACCCTTTCTCCGAGCCGAGCAGGCCGGGGTTGAGGAACTGCATGATCGACCACAGCTCGCTCAGGCGGTTCTCTACCGGAGTCCCCGTCATGGCGATGCGGTTCTCCGCCGGGATCGCCCGCACACTGCGCGTGGTTCTGGCCGCGCTGTTCTTTATCTGCTGCGCCTCGTCGAGAACCAGGCGTTTCCACGACACCGTGGCCAACAGTCGCTCGTCACGAGCGCAGAGACCGTAAGTCGACAGCACCAGATCCATCTTCCGAGCGTTTCGGGTAAAGGCGTTTCCTGTCAGGCGGTCCTTTCCGTGATGGACGTAGACGGACACCTCCGGTGTGAAGCGTGCCGCCTCTCTCTGCCAGTTCCCCACGAGCGACATCGGGCAGAGAACAAGCGTCGGTCCGCGACTTTGTGAGCGCTCGTCGACCAGCAGGGCCAGCAGCTGGGCGGTCTTGCCGAGACCCATGTCGTCGGCCAGGCATGCGCCGAGACCGAGATCACCGAGGAACCCGAGCCATCCGAGACCCCGCTCCTGGTAGGGGCGCAGTTGGCCGACGAAGCCACCGGGGGTGGGCCGGGCATCCAACCTCCGGTCCTCTGCGCCGGCGAGGAGGTCTGCCAGCCAACCATCTGCGTCGACCCCGGTAACGGGAAGCTCGCCCGAGGTGGGGACGATTCCGAGAGCGGTGCGTAGAACATCGCCGCCCGACATCTGGGTTGGTGCGTCACCCTTCTTGCCCACCGCGGCAATGGCAGCTTCGATATCGCCCTCGCGGAGCTCCACCCATTGCCCGCGGAACCGCACCAGAGGTTGCTTGAGCCGGGCCAGGTCCCGTAACTCGGCGAGCCCGATCTTGTCGTCGCCGAGCACCGCTTCCCAGTTGATGTCGCACAGACCCTCGAGGCCGATGAAGGTGGTAGTGCCCCCGTTCGAAGGATTGGTTCGCGCTCTCATCCTGAGGCCCACCCGGGTCCTCGAAGAGCGCCACCAAGGGGGAGCGAGAATCCCGAAGCCGGCCTGTTCGAGGATCGGAGCGCTGTCCCGCAGAAAGTGCAGGGCGCCGGCCGAATCGGTCACCTGTTCGCTCGGCTCGGCCACCGCGAGCGCGGAACCGAGCGACGGAACCAGCCGCGCCGCTCGTCCCAGTCCCCGCAGCAGGTGTTCATCCGGGTGAGGGGCGTGGCGTTCCAGAGCTGTGAGCTCTGGTCCATCGGCCCACACATCATCGGCCGTGACGAGCAGGCTGGGATCATCGACCGCCTGAAGCGCGAATTCGATCCGCCACTCGTCTGCCGGTTGACGCGGCGCACCTTTCTGTCGACCGTTCGTAGCCGGCCGTTCTCGGATGTCGGTGTCCTCTTCGGGACCGTCAGAAGGGGGGACGATCCGAAAGCACGTCCTGACCGGTTCGGTATCCGAATTGTCGGAGGCGTGCCACGCACCGAGGGCATCCGAGAGCTGTTGCAGCCCGGCGTTGTCGGCGTCGACGACCGCATCGGCGGATTGCAGTGCTGTCAGCCACGCTTCTGTGGCGTTCGGAGCATTTGGCCGGCGTCTTCTGACGCCGGGCTTGGTGGCAGGCACACCATCTCTCGAGAACCGCCTGGCCAACGAGTCGGCCACATTCCACAGATAGGAGCGGAGCGCATCGTCGATGGAGGCGTTGTCCGTGGCGAACCCATTGTCGGTATCGACCGTGTCCGCAGTCAGGAAAGACAGCGGAAGGGCCCACGAGAGTGCCGCGATGCGCCCGCGATCATGCTGGCCGATGAGAGGGCGCCACCGCGCCTGCCACGCGCCTCCGGCAAGCTCGAGTGTGGGGAGCATCCGACCGCGGGTGATCAGCTCCAGAGCCATCTCGGCAGCACGCGATGCGAACCGGAGGTCGGTGGCGACGGCGATCCCGGAAAGCTCGGACCCGGTCGTAGATGGGTCGCTTGCGCCCAGGATGACGGCCAACTCCGCGGCCTGTGCCACATCGAGTGTCACCGCCGGTGCCGTCCAGGTGGGCCATATGCCATCCTCGGATACCGCAACGGTGCCGGAAGGGTCGTCTTCCAAAGACGGTGAGGCCACGGGACCGTAGGTCGAGCCCGGTAGTCGGATGAAGATCTCGACGTCAGCCGCGCTCGCCACGATGTCTTGAGCTTCAAAGCCGGCCAGCTCGGCCACCGCCAACCGGATGCCCTCGGTGTCTAGGGCGAATGGGTGGGGCACGGGTCGCCGGCGGCGGGGAGGCCGTCCCCGGCGTGGTGGGGGAGTCCGCGATCTGTCGCCGTCCTCGGCCCATAGGGCCAGCTGGCTGGCGCGGGACAGCCATGTCCCGTGGAGAACGATCACCCGGGAATGATCCCAGAAACAGTTTCCGGTTCAGTACCGGGCCTCGGTGGCGTCCCCCGCGGACCGGGTGGACCGGTTCAGGTCAGCGAAGAGAGAATCCCGGATCGTTACCTGTGAAATAGACGGTGACCTTGGCGCTCAGGTTGCTTCCGGACCCCTTTGTCTTCACCTTTCCCTTCACGCACGGCGTGTTCCAGTCACCGGTCGTCTTCGACTGCTTGCAAGCCGGAAGCTCCAAGACTGTTCCACTCGACTCCAGCATGTAGACCGAACCGCTGGGCGTCGCACTGCCGAAGTAGAACTGCAGCGCCGCGATGATCGGATCCGCCGGATTCACGAACGCCGCAAAGTTCCCTGAGGCCTCTATTGCGTCGGCGGCCGTACAACTTTCAGAGGGACAGAGGGAGGGTTCCTCCGACTGCGGGACCGGCACCAGTGTCAGGCCGACAACGGGCGGATGCACTTTGTCGGAGCCGTAAGCCAGCGCACCGTTTGCCGGGATCTTGTTCTTGGGCAAGGTCAGTTTGACGGTAGCTCCGGCGTCGGACAAGGACTCCGTGGTCGAAGACAGGGTGATCCCGGGTACAGCTGACGCCTCGGTTCCGTTGGTTACGACCACCACCGAAAACTGGCCGAGGTTGTCCGCGCCCGAGCCGGCGTTGGTCGACGTCACTGACGCGGAACCGGTGACCGCCACACCTGCGGCCAGCCCATTTGTTTCAACGAGGACGTTGACCGTGTCGGATGCCCCCGCGGCCAGACTGTTCTCGTTACAGGTGAGCACGCCCGGAGACGTAACCGTGCATCCCTTCGTTCCTGAAGCAGTGATGGCGGCGGTGTCGAACGTTGGCGGTGATCCACTGTCTGTGACCGTCACTTGAGTCTGCACCCCGGTGACAGTGGCGCTCGAAGTGTTGGCCACCGTGAACGTCCAACCGTCATCGTTCGGAGATGTGACCCCGTTCTGTATCGCCGGCGTGGATGTAGGCACCTGGAAAGTGGGGCTCGACGCCGCGGGGTCGACCGTCACCTCCCCGAGAGAACCCTCGTTGGAGGGCGGCGTGCACCCGATCGTTATCGTCTGAGGACCGGCATCTGCTTGGTAGGCGAGCACGATGTTGATGTCCCCGGGCGTCAGATAGACGTCTCCGGTGCCGGGGCCGGTGGTCCATGTCACCGGGTCGTAGGCCGTCTGGTAGGTAATGGACTGATTGAACGTCAAGACGAAAACCTGAGGGACGTTGGTCGCGGATGCTGTTTCGGTGGGCGTTTCAACTGCCCCACTGGCCGCTCCGTCCGGCGAGGAAAGCGCGTCCTCGGCCGCCGATTGCGTCTCGAGAGTGAACGAGGAAGCTCCCTGTTGGTCGTAGTGGTTCACCACCGCGGTGGGAACTGTCACCTGGAGGGCCAGAGCCTCTTCGAAGCTCGCACCGGCGTCCTCCGCGGCCGGCGGTTGCGGCGACTCGGTGACATCGACGGGGAAGCTGGTGCTTCCCACTCCCGGCACCGAGCACGAGTAGTCCGAGCTGACATCGGGGTCGAAGGTGTACTGATCAGCTGAAGAGGTCGAAGACGTGCTGATGGGGGTGGTCACGGTGACGTCGACGGTCCCCACACTTTCGGCCGGCGCCGTAGCGGTGATCTGCGAGTCGGAATCGACGGTGAATCCCGCGGCCGGGGCTCCCGGACCGAAGTCGACCGAGGTGGCTCCGGTGAAGCCCGAACCTGTGATCGTCACGGTCGTTCCGCCTGACGCCGGGCCGAAGTCCGGTGCGACCTGGGTCACCGTGGGCAGTCCGCCATTGACGTATGCGCCCGCCACTCCGATGGCCAGGGTGTCGCCGGAGTGGATCTGGTTGCCGCTGGCGAATAACTGATCCGTGTACCAGTTGCCGAATGTGGCGACAACCTGGGTGGCGGTCCACGACACGATGTTGAACCCGATGCAGTCCCCGGGGATGCCGGCCTGCCACTGTTGCTGGTCGTCGCTGATGACGAGCACGCTGTAGTTGAAGACGCTCCCCGACGCACTGCAGCCCGGTGCCACTGAAGTCGGCTCGCTTCCGAAGCCGGCCCCGGTGATCGTCATGGTGGGATTGTCCAACGAACCCGTGATCGCTACGCCTGTGATCGTGGCAGTTGGGGCGGAAGCCAAATCGATCGAGTCATCTTCTGTGTCCGCTATCAACAACTGACCCGACGAGTTGAAGGCGATTCCGTCCGCGTCCATCTCGAGGTTCAGGTTGGTAGGTGTGAATGCGCTCACCGGGGTCCCTATATAGGTCCCGTTCGAGTTGGTGACGATGCTGACGCTGGTCGACTCGTTGACGAAGTACAGGTTCCCTGACGCGTCGACCTGCATGGATCCGGGAACGAAACCGTTACCTCGGTCGACCCCCGAAACGTCTGTAAAAAGAGTGGTCGGAGTATCGGCGGTGACCAGAACACCGAATATCGTTGCGTTCGTGTAAGTCTCGACCCCCACAGTGTCGGCAGATTGGTCGGAATAGAAGAGGTCGCCGCTGCCATCGACGGCGACGCCGTTCGGCTGATCGAGATTGGTGACGAGAGGGGTTATGTCGTCGGCCGCGAGCGGCTGTCCGTAATACGTTCCACTGGTCAGCGGATCCATATCCACAGAGCCCGCCCCCGAGGTTGTGGCGCTCACGGCGAAGATCAGATCGTTGTCGCTGTCGAAGGTCGCCTGCATTGGCTGGGTGCTCGAAGTGGAGGCCTCGACTGTCGATGGTGTGTCGGCCGTCACCGCCACTCCATACAGAGTGGTGGTAACGGGATCTATGACCTGAAGCCCGTAAGTCGAGTCGGAGACCCACAGGTCACCGTTTCCGACGTTGTCCACCTCAAAGGTCAGGCTGAAGATCTGACCCAGGCCACTCGATGTGAGGGCGGTGAGAGTGTCGGCCGGAACCGTGGTCCCGAACAGCGTGGTGCCCGAAGACGACCACGCGTAGACATTTCCGTCGCCGCCCCCGACGAAGATGTCTCCCGACGAGTCCGTCGTCACTGCACCGACTCCGCCGGGGACATTGGAAATAATCGCCGAGATGCTGACTGCGGCGGCCGGTGCGGAAGTGGCGATGGAAACCCCGATTGTGGCCAGCACCCCCATCATCGCGATGACCAGCGCGGTGGAGGTCCGGTACAGAACCCTCCGTTGCCGCGCGAACAACAGATTCCCTTTCATGCCGACAATCATCTGCCCCTCCTCGCCGACTGCAGCATTAGTCCGGTGGGGGAATCCGCGCCTCCGCCACCGCCTCACTAAATATTAAACGACAAGCAAGGAGCTGGATTTACGGCCCGACGAGATACGCAATTGAACGTACTCCGCAAAGATTGTCCTGAGGCCGATTCCCCGGATTCAGCTCTGTGCGTGACCGAGGACCTCCACGAGCATCCGTCGGAGGCGCACCTGCTCGCTCCGGCTGAGGGGATGCAGGACTTCGCGGTCGATGGTGTCCCCGATCGCTGCAAGATCTCGGGTCAGCTGCTGTCCTTTTTTCGTCAGGGCCAGTACCCGCTGGCGCCGATCGGAGGAATCCACACGGCGGGCGACCAGGCCCCGCTGGGCAAGGCTGTCAATGATCGGGACGCAGTTGCGTGGATCTATGCCGATCACCTCGGCGAGGCGGCGCTGGCAGAGCGAGCCGAGCTCCGCCATGGAGATCAAGACTTTGTACTGACTGGGATTTATGTCGAACTGATCGAGCATCGATACCCAGCGCTGACGGGAAAGCTTCCCGACCATCGCCAACAGATAGCCCGTGCTGTCCTGAAAGCTCACGTCGTGTGTGGTCGGCCTCGAGCGGATCATGTCGACCTTATGATCGGAACTCACGAACAACAGGCTACTAGGCAAATGCCCATCGAACATGATAGACATGGTTCATGTCATTTCTGTCCGGCAGTTTCCTGATTGAGCGATGACGCAACCGATTGCAGAACGTAGGCAGATGCCCGATGGGGTGGCACTCGCCCTGGCGTGCATCGCGCAGTTCATGGTCGTGCTCGACGTGTCCATCGTCAATGTGGCCCTGCCATCTGTCGGTCGCGATCTGCACTACACCCCCACTGGATTGCAATGGGTGGTCAATGCATACGTCCTGACGTTCGCGGGTTTTCTGCTCTTCGGTGGTCGCGCCGCGGACCTCTTCGGACGTCGCCGCATCTACATGTTCGGCCTGGGCCTTTTCACCTTGGCGAGCCTGGTGGGTGGTCTGGCTCAAGACTCCGGTTGGTTGACAGCTGCTCGCGCCGCCCAAGGGATCGGCGGTGCGTTCTTGTCCCCCGCGACACTGACGATCATCGTCACCACCTTCTCCGATCCACAAAAACGAACGCGAGCACTTGGACTATGGGGTGCGGTCGCGGGCGCAGGTGGCGCGGCGGGATCGATCCTCGGTGGAGTGCTCACCGCGGAGCTGTCTTGGCGCTGGGTGCTGTTCGTAAACCTGCCCATCGGTGCCGGAACGTTGGCGATAGCGGCGTATTACCTGACCGAGCTCCGTCGGGCCCCGGCTACAGGTCCCAAAGCACGCATGGATGTGGCCGGAGCAATCACGATCACCGGGGGTCTTGCGGTCCTTGTGTACGGCATCATCGAGACGAGCACCTATGCCTGGACGTCGGGACGGACCTTGACAACCCTTGCAATCGCTCTGGTACTGCTTGCTGCCTTCGCGGTGATCGAGCTCCGAATTGCAAGTGCACCCCTGGTCCCGTTCGGTCTTTTCAGCTCACGTTCTGTGGCCGGAGCGAACGTGGTGATGTTGCTCATCGGGGCGGCCTTCTTTTCCATGTGGTACTTCCTGTCGTTGTACTTTCAAGATGTGCTCGGGTATGGCGCTCTACGGGCCGGTTTTGCCTTTATCCCCATGACGCTTGCGATCATCATCGGGGCACAGTCGAGTCCGCGTCTGATGCCG
The DNA here is from genome assembly GCA_049281195.1 of Acidimicrobiales bacterium. Taxonomy (GTDB): domain Bacteria; phylum Actinomycetota; class Acidimicrobiia; order Acidimicrobiales; family CAVXTF01; genus JBAPRR01. The sequence goes on along the minus strand of JBAPRR010000402.1, from coordinate 1,092 downwards.
AAGACCGGAATCCGACCATTGCTCACGGTGGGGACGCTCTTAGCCGCGTTCGGGTTTGCATGGTTCGGCAAGATCCCGGTGCACAGCGCGTACTGGGTTCATGTCTTCGGACCGGGATGCATCATCGCATTTGCCCTGGGGTTGATGTTCACGCCGCTCGCGAGCGCTGCTACAACCGGCGTAGCCGTAACCCAAGCCGGTCTGGCATCCGGCGTGCTCAATACCTCTCGTCAAATCGGGGGGTCGTTGGGTCTGGCAGGGCTGGCTACGGTCGCTGTAGACCGCACGCATTCCGCATTGATCACCGTGCACAACCCACTGAGCGCCCTCACGGCGGGCTATGACCGGGCGTTTACGGTGGCAGCCGTCTTGTGCCTTGTCGGCACGGTCTGCTCGTTGCTTGTGCCGGGCACCCCCCGAAAGCGCGAGGCCGAGCTGCAAAAGTCTCCGGTGAGCTCCTAGGAGCCCTGCGATTCGGAGGCTTCGTGCTCCAGGTGGGCCTTGTGGGCGAGCTTTATGACTTCCGCGGACACGGACCGCTTGTTGCCGTCATGCGCCGGATGATGCTGGGGGCAGGCCAGATACGGAGTCCCTTCGACCGGCTTGCCCAGTCGGAGACATCCTTTGACGTGACAATTGTGGTGGCGGTAAATCGTGACGATGCTGCCGAGGATCAAGAAGTCGGGGATCGCCCCGCCGAAGCCTGACCAGAACCCGTACCAAGTGCCGGCCTCGGCGTCGGCGCCGGTATAACGAAGAAACCAGTGCGCTGAGTCCGTCCAGTAGGCGATCACAAGTATCAGGAAGACCACGACGACCAGCGACGATCCAGCGATGACCGCACGTTTCATGTAATGAACCCCGAGTTTCGTCGTGCGAAGTCCTTTCGGACCCCGCTCTATTGTGCCGAATCAAAATCGATGCCCAAGCGTCGACGCACCTGAGAATGAAAGCGTTTCATGAGGGACGTTCACTGATTTGGATCAACCGGGCCGCTAGCTGCCGCCTCTGCTTTACCCACTGTGTCAACAGCAGCGATTTCGGAATCCGTGGCGCCCATCCGACGTTCGACGTCGGCGAGCCGGTCGTTTA
>JBAPRR010000401.1:0-10080 GCA_049281195.1 Acidimicrobiales bacterium | reverse complement strand
AGGGTATTCAGCGGGCTCAAGCTGTTCGACCGGGCTTTCGATGATAGAGCGGGACAATCAGCGGGAGCGCCTGATGAGCGACATATTTCAACGCCCTGAAGGGCAAGCGGACGACTACCGCCCAATTTCCGGAGAGCCTGTTGTTCCGGCTCTTCCGCCTTTTGGGAGCTTGCCCCCAGGCGTCATCCCGGCGGGAACCGAGTCTGCCGATCAGGCAGCTGTCGCCACTGTTCCGATGGTAGGCCCGTCGCTCGGTGCCGGTAATTCGATGTGGAGTGGCGCGGCGAGCGTTAGCTCCGATCTGATCGTCGGGAATCCTCGAGCATCTCGGCGGACCGGCCCACCAAGGATCCCGATCTTGGTAGCGACCTGCCTTGTGCTTATCGGCGCGGTTGCGGGCGTTCTGGCTGCATCTCTTGGCGGGAGTCCGAGTGCCCAAACAGTTCTTCTGAGTGCGGTTAACAAGACCCTGTCGGACAACACAGCACAAGTGGCGCTTCAAATTTCGGCAAGTGCCGCAGGAACACAGATAAGCATGACGGCCAACGGGTACATCGATTTCTCGAAAGACGCGCTGAGCCTCGATGCGTCGGCCCGAGCGGACGGACAAACTCAACAGACGAAGCTTGTGTACGTTGGCGGTAGTGACTATGAGATGGTCCCAGATCTCGACCAACTCTTTCCCGGTAAGACATGGGTGTCCGTTAGCGCTTCAACGATTTCGAACATGTCCGCGACGCAACAGTCGGAGTCGATAGAACATATAGACAACCCGGCGTCGAACCTCGAGCTTCTCAAGCACCAAGGTGGAAAGGTCGAGTCGCTTGGCAAATCCATTGTCGACGGTGCGAGCGTTCAGGGCTACTCGGTGTCCTTCGGTCAGTCGGCTCTGCAATCGCTACTCGAAGGTAGTGGCATTCCAAGGTCGAAACTTCATGTCGCGCAGATTCTTTTCACCGTCTACGTCGATACCCAGGGGCAATTGAAGCAGGAGACTGTTTCGATGCACGTGTCGCTCGATTCGCATCCTGTGTCAATGTCCGTGACCATTGATCTTTCCGACTACGGCGCGCCGGTCGATGTGAGTGCTCCTTCTCCGAGCGTCAGCGTCGGTTACAAACAACTGAACCAGAAGTTGGCCCAGATAGAGCAGCAGCAGCAATCAAACTCCTGTGAACCGTCGGCTCCACCTGGCGCGTCCGCACAGGCCCTGAAGTACTTGAACGCAGCTAACGCCGGTTATCAGGGGTGGCAGCAGGTCACCCAAATGATCCAGTCGAACAATGGAGGTACGAACCTCGCTGTGCTCGAGTTGCAATCCAAGACAGATACCAACTTCCTACGCCAGTTGAAGGCGATCACGTTTACCGGAGCTGCAGCTGCGCCGGCGGAACAGCTCGAGAACGACATGTCGAGCTACCTGTCCTACATGGCGCAGGCTGAATCCTCTCCGTCGCTTGGGAGTAATGCACTTTGGAATGCAATGGACAATGTGAGTGACGAGCGCGCGGACGCTTCGTCGGCGCTAAGGACCGCACTTCAGCTTCCTCAGTCTTCGTGCAACGTGATGAGGCCCTGAGTCAAGTCAACCCTTGCGATCCAATAGAGTTCACTGAAGAGTGATCCAGTTGGAGTAGAGAGTCTCGGTGTTGTCGCCCGGGCGTTTTTTTACGAGGATGACGTGAGCGGGCTATTGCTTTATTCCGACAAACGGGTTCATGATATTCGGGCGGATTTCTTGAGCTACTGAGGCGGGAGCAAGCAAATGAGTGGAGGAAGTTCCGGGAGTATTCAGATCGGGTGGTTGCGACGTTCAGGGTTGGTTGTAGCCAGCTTGTCCCTGTGTCTTGTTCCCATCTTCGTGGCTCAGCCTGCGAGCGCTTTCCCAAGGACGAGCACAAGCCGGGAAGCAAGTTCGGTTTCGCCCTGGCAGATTGAGAAGACTCCGGTCCTGAAGGTCAAAGAGGGCGGGTTCTCCGGCATTTCTTGCCCATCTGTCTCTGATTGCGTGGCGGTTGGCTTCCGGCTCAACGGGGCAGGTGACGAAGTTGCCCTCGCTGAGCTCTGGAACGGCACGAACTGGAGCAGCATGAAAGGCGCCGTACCTCCCGGCGCTCAGGACTCGGGACTTTCGGCGGTGACATGCATCTCCGCGTCGGACTGCATAGCCGTGGGCCTGGTTGATGCGGCGCCCCTGGCCGAACTGTGGAATGGAACTTCTTGGACGGTCGAGAGTGTTCCCACAACGGCGGTTCTTGCCAACTTTGAAGGCGTCTCGTGCGCTTCGGCGGAGCAATGTGTGGCGGTCGGATCGGCTGTGATTCTAAAGAAGGAGAACATCGAGGAACTGGCCTTCGCCGAGTCTTGGAACGGCACTGCATGGTCTCCGACCAAGGTGGGCAAGGCAACCGGTTCCGAGGGCGCTCTGTTTACGTCTGTTTCGTGCGTCTCAGCTGGCAACTGCGAGGCGGTAGGCAGTTACGAAACCGAGTCGGGAGAAGTCACCCTCGCCGAGTCGTGGAGCGGCACGAGTTGGGTTGTTCAAAAAACTCCAGCGACGGGATCATCTCAAAGCGAACTCAACGCGGTGTCCTGCCCCTCTACTTCGGACTGCATCGCCACGGGACAAGCGTTTCCGGACACGTTGGCCGAAAGTTGGAACGGGAACCATTGGAGTATCGTGCCCACCCCCAACCCAGGGGGATCAGAAGCCTCCGGCTTGTTGGCAGTCTCTTGCACCTCGGGTGCGGCATGCATGGCTGTCGGCGACTACTCCAATTCCACTGGCGCAGACGTGACGCTCGCCATGAGCTGGAACGGAGAGACATGGGTCGTTCAGCCGTCAGTGAGCCCATCTCCCATCGACAGCGGACTCTTCAGCGTGTCTTGCACGGCGCAATCCGCGTGCACAGCGGTAGGAAGCTCCGTGGGCTCCAAGAACCCTGGACTTCTTCTGGTCGAGGTGTGGAATGGGGCGACATGGTCCGCGCAGCATGCGTTCCAGAAGCGAACGTTGCTTGGCGCCGGTCTTTACAATGTCGATTGCACGTCCACTTCCTTCTGTATGTCCGTTGGAGTTGATCTACTCGGCGAGGCGATTGCCGACATCTGGAACGGAAGTAGTTGGAATTCCACACCCCCGCCCGCCGTGAATGGGAGCGGAGGATTGTACGACGTCACTTGCTTGACAAATACGGACTGCATCGCAGTCGGTGGAGGAGAAATAGCCAGCGACACCGATGGCTTTGCAGAGCAGTGGAACGGTAGGTCGTGGACGGTTATGCAGTCGCCGCCCGGGAGCGGGGCGCTCGAAAGCGTCTCGTGCACCTCTGCAACTGCATGCATCGCGGTAGGTGTTACGGACGAGGAGACAGGCCTCGTTCCGTTAGCTGAGTCGTGGAACGGCACCGCTTGGACGGTCATGAACCTCCCCAGCGTCGGAGCGGGATCAGAAGACACACAGCTGTATTCGGTCTCGTGCGGCTCAGCGAGCTCGTGTGTAGCCGTGGGCGTGTCAGAGATCGACGAGAGTGACGGGACCATCGATTCGCCTCTCATCTACTCCTGGAATGGGACGAGTTGGTCAACTGAGATTTCTGCGGCGCGTTCACCCGCAGATCTCGGCCTCACCGGTGTCTCGTGTACATCCGCCACCAACTGCATGGCGACCGGTTATTTCTTCGACCGGTTGGGAAGTCCCCAGGCATACTCAGAGGCGTCGAACGGGACCACTTGGACATCCGAAAAGATGCCGTCGCCTTCGGGTGGGGTCGAGCTGTACGGCCTTCAATGCTCTGGTCCTGACGCATGCGTGACCGTGGGGGGCGGCATCAAAGGGGCGCTCGCCGAAGGGTGGAACGGGAGTGCCTGGAGCGTCGAAAAGGTGGTCAACCCTCCGGGTTCCGGCACGAGCACCTATCTCAATGGCGTGGATTGCGCGTCTCCGACTGCCTGCACGGCGGTAGGCGACTACACGAACAAGAGTGGAGCCGAGTCCACGCTCGCAGAGGCGAACTAGGGACTGAACAAGCCCAGGGTTAACCCCTGCAGACCGAGGTCGCACGCTTGATCGCCCTTGGATTGAATCTTTCGGGCGAAAACTGGGTACCTCGCTACGTAGTGATTTTCAATTTTCAATCAGTTGGACATGTCAACTGGGATCGGTTCGACGTTCTCCTCGCCCGTGGAACGATCCGTCGTCGCGCCGACGTCCAGAACACGGCACCTATACGGTGGGGCCATCAGGTCACGGGCGCCGGGAGGATCGATGGGACCACACCTCATACAGGCAGAGCCCAGCCGCTTCACCAAAAAGCTCTTCACCCCGCTCCCGGCGCGATACGACCGGCTCGAGGAGCTGCTGTCGTTCGGCCAGAACAGGCGCTGGAGGCACTTGATGGTCTCACGGGCGTCTGCCGACGGCCCCGGCCTGGTGCTCGACGTGGCCACCGGCACCGCGGGAGTCGCATTGCAGCTCGAGTCACGTGTGGGCGCAAAGGTCGTCGGTCTTGACCTCACTCGAGCGATGCTCGAGGAAGGGCAGAGGCGGGTGCGCACCGCCGGCCGTACCGGCCGGATCGAGCTCGTGCTCGGAAACGCTGACGACCTGCCCTTTCGCGACTCGACCTTCGACGCGCTGTGCTTCACCTACCTTCTTCGTTACGTACCTGATCCCGCGGCGACGCTGAGAGAGCTGGCGAGAGTCGTCCGCCCGGGCGGCGTCGTAGCAAGTCTCGAGTTCATGCGGCCGCCCAACCATTTCTGGCGCGCTTGGTGGGTGCTGTACACGCGACTCGTACTTCCAATCGGCGGTCTCGTGACCGGCGGAGGTGCGTGGTTCGATGTCGGGCGGTTCCTCGGTCCGAGTATCTCGGAGCACTACAAGAAGTACCCGCTCGAAGAGATTGTTGCCTTCTGGGAGAGAGCGGGCTTCGAGCCAGTCGGAACGCGTGTCATGAGCCTGGGCGGGGGACTGGTCATGTGGGGTCGGAAGCGCGGTTCCAGCAGTGCCAGTTCCGATGCCCGCTCCTGAGGACCGCCCGGCTCTGCGCCCCGCCTACTACGCCACGAAAGGCGGGGGGTGGCGCGACTGGTGGACGCTCCTGCACCCCCCGTACACAGCATGGGAGCTCTCGTATGTGGTGATCGGAGCTTCGATAGCGCCGAAGGTCTCCACCCAGAAGCTTGTGGCGACTTTGCTCGCGTTCTTCTTCGCCGTGGGGCTGGCCGCACACGCTCTCGACGAGCTCAAAGGACGACCCCTCAGAACATCGATTCCCACTCCGGTGCTGGTGGCGGTATCGGCGGTCGGGCTCGCGGCCGCCGTCGCTCTCGGTGTCGCGGGTGTGGCGAAGGTGGGCTGGACTCTCGTGCCTTTCATCGTGGTTGGGCCGATGCTCGTTGTCGCATACAACGCGGAGCTGTTCGGTGGCTTCGTGCACACTGATGTCGGGTTCGCCGCAGCGTGGGGGGCCTTTCCCGTTCTCACCGCCTACGTGGCGCAGGCGCAACGGTTGGCATTGGCGCCGGTCCTAGTCGCAGCGGGAGCCTTCGCCCTGTCAGCGGCTCAGCGGGCGCTGAGTTCACCGGCGCGGATGGTGAGACGGAAGGTCACGGGTCTGGACGGCACGATGACCTTTTCTGACGGAACAAGTCAGCGCATCGATGCGCAGTTCGTCATTCGGCCGCTCGAGCGGGGCCTTTCGATGATGTCGTGGTCGATAGTCCTTCTCGCCGCGGGCCTTGCTGTGGCGCGCCTGGGCTAGCGCTTGTCCGTCGGGTCAGTGCTGGTCCGCCTCCACACGACGGCGGAAGCTCGCCACCGTCGCGTCCACGACCCGGTCGTGGCCGAAACGTAGGAGCGGGTACGCGAATCTGCTCGCAAGACGCATGGGGGCTTGCATCATTTCCACTGCCCACTCGATCTCGACTCGCGTGCCCGGTGTTCCCGCTCGTGTTCTCCTTGGGACCGTTAGCAAGTGGGCCACACCTTCCAGATCCCCGTGCACTGCGGCCTCAATGGAGTGGTCTCGGACCGCATCGAGGATCTCTACCCGAACGCGCATCCGGTAGGGGACCGGGGGCGCAACTACGCCAAAGAGAACGGAGCCGGCGGTCAGCCCATTGCCTTCTATGCGGAACTCCTGGAGCCAGGCGAAGAACGTGTCGAAACGCTCGATCGCGTCCCAGAGCGCTCCGGGCTCGAGGGAGAAATCGTGGACTCCCGAGTACTCGATGACCGGAGCCGGCACTCTGTGGAGCGTATCCAACATGCCGTACTGGGTCCCCGTCAGGTATGACCTCGACTGATGAGGCACGAGGTCCGGGGGCTTGAGCCTGGTATTCGGTACGGCGGCCAGTAGAAACTGTCGCAGTGAGAGTCAACCAACGGGTCCTGGTGTTCGATTCAGCCGACCTGGCTGCCGAGAGCAGGTTCTGTGGGGCGATACTCAACGGCACAGTCAAGGTCTACGACCGCTGGCACATGGTGTTCGTGGAAGACAAGCCCGTTCTCGGGATCCAACTTGCGCCTAACCATGCCCCACCGGATTGGCCTGACGGGACGCAACAGCAGATCCATCTCGATCTTTGGGTGGACGACATCGAAGTGGCTCACAACGAAGTCATGTCGCTCGGAGGCACACTGCTTAAACCGGCAGAGGAGATGCCCGACGCGATCGACAACCACCAGGTCTATGCGGACCCGGCCGGGCACCCGTTCTGCATTTGCTGGGTCGTCCATCCGTAGCTCCGACCGCGGATAGACAGCAGCAAGGATCTGAGCTCCGAAGCGGGCATGTGGCAATGACTCCGGCAAGGTCCACACTCCATATCTCCGAGTGGGGCGTTAGTCGACGTTCGCCCCTTTTTGCCGGGGTGTGCCTCGGTATGCTGCCGGGCGGGGTCAACAGCGCGGATGAATCTGGTGACATCGAACGACGTGATCGACACGGTCCTGACGCGCTATGCAGAACTCCTGGGCGCGAATGGGCACGCGTATCGGAACCATGTCTATCGGGGGCTGAATTACCAGCTGCAAATGCTGGGCGTCACTGCATCGAACCTGCTGGCCCTGGCGTGGGCCACTCATGATCTCGGTATCTGGACCGCTGGAACCGTGGACTACCTGCCTCCGTCTTTGCATATCGCGGAGGAGTTCGAAGTAGACGACGTCAACGAGCTCCGAATGATGATCGAATTCCACCATCGAATTCGACGCCTTTCGGATCCGGTCGCCGAAAGCTTCCGACTTGCCGATCGGACAGACGTGGCGCTGGGCCGGTTGAGAGGATCTTTGCGCCGGGCCGACATCAACGCGGCTACTCGGACTTTTCCGTACTGTGGCTTTCATCGCTTCTTGGGTCAGACGCTGGCGGCTTACGCGATCCGCCATCCTCTTCGACCATTTCCCATGCTCCGTTGGTAGATCGGGCCCCACGTTCTACGAAGGTCGACGTCGGCGGACGCACACTGGACCTGTGGCACCGTGCGCCCGTCGAACCGGCACTTACCCTCGGCAAGGAGTCCGGCAAGGTCTCTGATCCAAATTGGGCCGGTGAGCCGACCCGCGCATCAGACGACGACCCGAAACCTGGGCGCGGCATATCCGTTCGCGACAGAGCCGGGCCTGGGCGCCGAAGGCGTGTTGATCGGCAGAGACCTGATCGGCGACTCCTTTTCCTACGACCCGTTCGTGTTGTACCGGCGAGGTCTTCTGACGAGTCCGAACATGGTCGTGATCGGACAGATCGGCCGTGGAAAGAGCGCGTTCGTCAAGTCCTATCTGTGGCGTCAAGCTGCATTCGGTAGGAAAGCCTGGGTCGTCGACCCGAAGGGCGAGTACGGATCCCTCGCTTCCATGTGGGGGGTCAAGCCGCTCGCACTCCGTCCGGGCGGAAGTCTGCGGCTTAATCCGCTTGACGCCCCGGCAACCGAAGACGCACCTGAACGACAAAGAGCCGAGCTCGTGTGTTCGATCGCCGCGGCGTCACTGGGCCGATCGCTCGAACCTTCTGAACGCACCGCCGTAGATCTGGCGGTCGAGTTCGTCTCGGGCCGAAACGGTGCCATTCCCACGTTGCCGGCGGTGGTCGAAGCGATGCTCACCCCGGACGCAGAGTCCGCCGGTGTGATCCGCACCGACGTCCAGGGTCTGGCCGCTGACGGAAGGCAGGTCGCTTTAGAGCTACGTCGTCTGGTTGCCGGAGACATGCGGGGAATGTTCGACGGACCAACCAGTACGGGCCTCGATCTCGACGGATCCCTCGTGGTGCTCGACCTGTCGGCCGTGTTCCACTCAGCAGCGCTGCAGGTGCTCATGACATGTGCTGCGGCGTGGATGCAGGCAGCGATCGCGCACTCCAACGTCATCCCCCACTCGCAAACAGCCACCGACGATGCGCACAACCACGAAGGGCCCAGTCAGAACGGAACGCTGGTGGTGATCGACGAAGCCTGGGCGATCCTTTCCAACGTTTCGGTGGCGCGATGGTTCCAATCGACCTGGAAGCTCTCCCGTGCGTGGGGCGTCGCCAACATCGCTGTGCTTCACCGTCTGTCCGACCTGACTTCGGTAGGGGCCGCCGGTTCGGAACAGGTCGGTCTGGCCGAAGGTCTGCTCTCAGACTCCGAGACCCGGGTGATCTACGCCCAATCGCCGGGAGAGATCGCACAGGCCGGCGAGCTACTCGGATTGAACGAGACCGAGCGTGAGCTCATCCCTCATCTCGGCAGAGGCGTTGCTCTGTGGAAGATCGCGAACAGGTCCTTTCTCGTCCAGCACCTCCTCGGCTCGACGGAGCGGTCCATGGTCGACACCGACGGTGCACTCCCGACGGAGGGATCCGAACTGGCCACGCGGTCCGAGCCAACGGCACAGACACAGGGAGAAGTGGCGTGAACGACGCCGTGGTAGTCGTCCTGGCACTTGTCGCGATCGTCGTGGGGAGCGCCGGATTCCTCAGTGGTCCATCGATCAACGCTCGGAATCGCCGTTCACCTCAAAGACCCGGATCGCGGTCAAACAACCAGCGATTGACGCAGCCCCATGGGTTTGCTTCCCCCGGCCAACGCCAACCCGGGCCCCGATCGCAACGCCCTTGGGCACAGACCGCCCTGACAAACCGGCCATTCGACATGTCTGGACTGTCCAACTTCTTCCGCATCTCATCAGGGGTGGCTTCACGCCCCGACCCGTCAACCTCCGCACGCTTCGCCCGTCCACGCGACATCCGCATGCTCAATGTGAGAGGACCAACCAAGGGCCGGGTGGTGATCGGTCGGTGTGGGCGCCACACCATCGCGGCCGAGGCCGGTCACTCATTGCTCGTTGTCGGACCGACTCAGAGCGGAAAGACCACCCGGCTCGCCGCCCCCGCGATCACGGAATGGGAAGGTCCCGTGGTAGCAGCCTCGGTCAAGGGTGATCTTGCCCGTATGACGATGGAGGCAAGATCGAAAACCGGGGAAGTTCTCCTCTACGACCCGCTACGTACGACCGGACTCCCGACCGCTGCGTGGTCGCCCCTCCCCGCGTGCAGCACCTGGACCGGTGCACGCCGGACGTCAGCGGACCTGGCGGCAGTTGCCCGCGAGTCGGCGGCGAACATGAACGACGGGGACTTCTGGTATTCGATGGCCGCGAAACTGCTGGCGCCCCTCTTCCTTGCAGCCGCCACGAACGGACTCTCTATGACCGATGTTGTGCAATGGGTGGACGAGCAGAACCTCGTCCTGCCTCTGGAACTGCTCAACAGCACACATGAGACACAGGCCGTTCAGGCACTGCGCGCCACCCTCGGACGTGACGAACGTCAACGGTCTGCCGTCTTTACGACCGCCGAGACCGTGATCGAAGCATTTGCCGATCCCGATGTCGCCGCATCGGAGTCACCGGCCGTGGATCCCTGGTGGCAATTCCAAACGGCCAACACCAACGCCAACGCCCAGACAACAGTGCAGAGACAGGGCACCATTCACGCGACGCGATTACTCGACGGTAACAACACGCTCTACCTGTGCGCTCCTACGTATGACCAACGTCGACTACGGGCACTGTTCGCGACCCTCGTCACCCAGGTG
>JBAPRR010000400.1:0-10388 GCA_049281195.1 Acidimicrobiales bacterium | reverse complement strand
CGTTCAGCCAGAGCAGGCTGGGTGAGAAGTAGATCAGAGAGTGAGTGGTTAGAACCCCCAGTTGCTTGACCGGTCGCATCGCGTCGACATGATCGAGGCGGGCTGTCGGGCTGCGCGCGGCTCCAGGGGCGCGATGGTTCTCATCCATCGTCTCCTATTACTAAGGCGATGCCCTGTGCCTTTACTGAGGGTTTGACATGAGTCCCCTATGCGCTTGCTGGCATGCTCCGTTCCAGAGCGCTACAGGAAACCTTTGCGGAAGATTGAACAGCTGGTGTCGTAACGGGTGTTGTAGGAAGGCCATCGCTTGTCAGCACATGGAGGACCCGATGCGCGATTACGGAGTCTCCTCCTGCGGTCGGGTGTAGGCCGTCTGCCGCCCGAGGGAATCGCCAGTCATATGGATTGATGATCGTGGCGTTCGGATCGGCCGCTTTTATGGCCCGCACGATGGTCGAGTTCGCTCGGCTGACCCATCTCAAGGTGTGGGCTCCGCGCTCAGCACCCGAAAAGGCTGTTAGGAAGGCGAGTCTCGCGTACGGCGCCTCCCCCCGTAGGTAGCGGACCAGTGCAGCCACTCGGTGGGCCTCGAGAGCCGGCGGTACCCGCCAATCGTTATGACCGGCCTGCACGATGATGAGATCCGGATGAAGTGACGCAAGATCAATCCGGTAGAACAGCTTCAAAAGAGGGCCCAAGTGATGAACTCCCGGAGACGAGTAGCCCTCGCCGGGGACTCCGTAAGTCACGGCTCGCCAATCGAGCAGTTGCCCGAGCCGGACGGCCCAATTCGCAGAAGGGTTATCCGGGCCGATTCCAGCCGTGAAAGAGGCACCGACGACCAACAAGAGCCGGTGGTCCGTCCAGCCGACGGTCGGTGTCTCGGTGCAGGCGGCCGCTTGTTCTACGTGATCATTCGCTGAGGCGCGCGGCGCAACGAGAAGACTCACCCCGGCGAGCACCAGCGCAACCGTCAGCGACGCCGCGATGAGCTTGACGGTTGTCGATCGCATCAGCTCATTCTCATGTACCTGGGATCGTGATGTGTGGCGAGTCATCTATCCACGCAAGTGTCAATTGAACGCGCTCAAAGACCGCGCTTAGTGCGCTCATGGTCTTGCCACAGCCGACGTACAGGGGGCCCACAACGAGGCCCGGCAATCTCCGGTCGATACATCACCGGCAGGAGAGCCACCATGAACGATCACCAATCAATGAATTCCGACGATAACTCGGCTTCCACGACCGCCAGGAGCTCCCGGCGGCGCGTCCAACGCGCGGTCCGGACCCGCGGCAGGGGGAGCAGCCGGGACAGTCAGCAGCCTGTCCGCATCCGGTTTCACTTTGACAACGTCAGCGGGGCAGAGGGTGACGGTAAACGAAGAGTCCTCGACCACCTATGAGAATGGCACCAGCTCGGCGTCGCCTACGGCCGTCACAACCGGTGAGCCCGTCCTCGTTCTCGGAACGACCGACGGAACGACGATCACGGCGGCACAGGTAACCGTCAAGCCGACGGAGGCCGGGTTGACGGCGTCTTCCTCCGCGGTGATTCCGTTCCAACGGGGTGCACCGACTACGTCGAAGCAGGTAGGTCAGATCCCGGCGAACTGGAGTCAGGGTCAAGACACCATAATCAGCGGAACCGCCGTGAAGGAGGCGACCGAAGCCTCGCTGGCCGCCTACCCGGGCGGCGTCGTGGATCGTGTCGTAGAGCTGAGTAATGGCGACTACAACGTCCACTACATAGGCGTCAACTGGCCGCACCACGTCTTCCTCAACCAGGACTTCAAAGTTATTGGGGCCGAGTAGCAGCCGGTCCGGAAATGCGGTTTGCCAACGGCCGCTCTACGCTCTGAACAGTCCTGCGAAGCTGTCGCAAATGGAACAGGAGATCGTCCCCATCGACTGATCACGAGGTGGTCCGTTGATCCTCGCTGCCGCATCCCAGCTGGCCGACCCGGTCGCGGCCCGTTCACAGATGGGCTTCTCCCTCGGCTGGCACATCATCCTGGCCTGCTTCGGAGTGGGACTTCCTGCTCTTGTGGTCTTCGTCGAGTGGCGGGGGCTGCGCACGGGCGATCCGACCTACCGGCTGCTGGCCCGGCGCTGGGCGAGGGTGCTCGGTGTCCTCTTCGCCGTAGGCGCAGTGTCGGGCACGATCCTCTCCATCGAGCTCGGCGTGCTGTGGTCCGGTCTGATGACCAATTACGGCCAGGTGATCGGACTGCCATTCGCGATCGAGGGGATTGCCTTTTTCATCGAGGCCATCTTCTTGGGGATCTACCTCTACGGCTGGGACCGTCTTCCCCCGAAGGTCCACCTTTTGTCCGGAATCCCGATCATCGTCGCCGGCGTCGCTTCGGCCTTCTTCGTGGTGACCGCTAATGCCTGGATGAACACTCCCACCGGATTTACGGTTCACGACGGGCGTATCACCCATGTCGACCCCTGGGCGGCCATGTTCAACCCGGCAACCGGGCCAGAAACCACCCACATGATCCTTGCCGCATTCATGGTGACCGGTTTTGGTGTGGCGAGTGTCTACGCCGTCGCAATCTTGCGGGGCAGGAACGATCGCTATCACCGCCTCGGACTCCTCGTCCCTTTGACCGGGGCAGCGATCCTCACACCTGTGCAAATAGTCGTCGGGGACTGGGCCGCCCGGATGGTCGCCACTTACCAGCCCACCAAACTGGCCGCCATGGAAGGCCTGGCCTCGACAACCCGAGGCGCCCCTGAAGCGTTCGGGGGCTACTACTCGGGCGGGAAGCTGCACGACGCGCTCAAGATCCCCGATGGCCTTTCCCTTCTGGCCAAGCTCAACCCGCACGCCACGATCAAAGGCCTCGATGCGTTCCCCGCAGACGACCGTCCGCCGCTCGTGACGGTCGTCCACCTTTCCTTCGACGCCATGGTGGCAGTCGGCTTTGGCCTTCTGGCCCTTGGCGCTTGGCTGGCCTGGTCCTGGCGCCGCCACCACGATTACCCAACTAGCAAGTTCTTTCTCCGGGCCGTCGCCGTGTCGGGGATCGCCGCCACCGCGGCGATGGAGTTCGGGTGGATCACGACTGAGGTCGGCCGCCAACCATGGATCGTCTACGGCGTCATGCGAGTGGCCAACGCGGTCAACCCCGAACCGGGAATTCAATACGGCTTCTACGCCGTCGTAGGCATCTACGCCGTCCTCACGGTTGTGCTCATCGCCGTCTTGCGTCACATGACGCGGGCCCGGCCAATTCCGACCGCCCCGCAACAGTCTGATGTCCTGGACTACCGCGTCACGTGACCCTGCCCGAAGTCCTCGCCGCCGTCCTTTGGTTCGGCGTGACCCTCTATGCACTGTTCGGCGGCGCCGACTTCGGAGCCGGATTCTGGGACCTGATCGCAGGAGGCGCCGAGCGCGGCGCACCGAAACGCAAACTGATCGAACACTCCATCGGCCCGGTGTGGGAAGCCAATCACGTATGGCTGATTTTCGTGCTGGTCGTCATGTGGACCGGGTTCCCGCCGCTATTCGGAGCTGTCTCGTCGACCCTATGGATCCCACTCACCCTTGCCGCGTTCGGGGTCATCGCTCGGGGATCGTCATTCGCATTCAGAAAAGTGGTCACCGACACTCGTTATCAGCGCATCTTCGGTGCCGGGTTCGCGCTGTCATCGGTAGTGACGCCTTTCTTTCTCGGTGCCGCCGCCGGGGCGGTCGCCGCCGGCCGGGTTCCCCCCGGCATCGGACGTGGCAACGCGTTGACCAGCTGGTGGAATCCGGTGTCGGTCATGACCGGGACTCTCGCTGTAGTCGTGTGCGCCTACCTCGCCGCGGTTTATCTCACCGCCGACGCTCGACGGTCCGGCGATCCGGAGCTCATCGCCCAGTTCCGCGCGCGAGCCCTCATCTCAGCAGGGATCGCAGGAATCGTTTCAGTCATCGGACTCGTTTTTCTGCACAACGACGCTCCCGATCTTGCGCACGGACTCGCGCATCGAGCTCTGGCGCTCGTCATCATTTCCGGAGTCGCGGGACTGGCCTCGCTCGTCCTGCTGTACGTAGGCCGCTTCGCCATCGCTCGGGTCACGGCCGCGCTCGCTGTAGCGGCCATTCTCTGGGCCTGGGCGGTGGCCCAGTATCCCCACCTGTTGGATCCCGGTCTCACCATCAGCCGAGCCAACGCGAATCATGCAGTAGTCGGGGCGGTACTAATCAGTCTCGGCGCAGGCGCTGTGGTGCTCGTGCCGTCATTGACATGGCTGTATCTGCTCTTCCAGCAAAACGACCCTGCGAGTGCGGGCGAGAGGAGTCGAACCTCCACCCCCGAAGGGACCGGGACCTAAACCCGGCGCGTCTGCCATTCCGCCACGCCCGCGTGTTGCCAAACCGTACCGTTCGGGCATCGACTCACACTGTTACCTTTACGCCCGTGGCCCACACAAGGGGGTTTGGCCCGAGGTGGGGGCGTCGGCCATCGCGTGTGCGACCCGGGGTCGCGACCCCTCATGGCCCCGTTCAGGGCGATCGAACCGGTAGCCTCGGGCCATGGCAAAACCCTCCGCCGGGCCGGTGAAAGCCGCCCAGAGTCACCTCAACATCAACGCCGCCGATCCATACAATCCTATAATGGCAGGTCAGAGCGATATTCATGGTCCAGTGATGCGAAACGGACTGTCCGACTTGGCTCAGACCGACGTGTTCCAACGTCTGTTGAAAGAGCGGATCATCTTTCTCGGCACCGCCATCGACGAGACGGTGGCCAACCTGGTCTGCTCCCAGTTGCTGCTCCTGTCCGCTGAGGACCACGAGCGCGACATCCATCTCTATATCAATTCGCCAGGCGGATCGGTCACAGATGGCCTCGCCATCTACGACACGATGCAATTCGTCGCGTGCGATGTCCGCACGACCTGTGTGGGCCTTGCCGCGTCAATGGGTCAGTTCCTTTTGTGTGCCGGTGCTCCGGGCAAGCGCTATGCCCTGCCTCACAGTCGGATCCTCATGCACCAGCCTTCGGGGCAGATGCAGGGCCAGGCAGCTGACATCGCCATTCAGGCCGAGCAGATCGTGTACCTGAAGCGGATGATGGCAGAGCGGATCGCCTTCCACACGGGCCAGCCCATCGAGAGGATCGAAGCCGACTCCGACCGCGACAGGTGGTTCACGGCAGACGAAGCCAAGGATTACGGGTTCATCGACCAGGTGATAGAGCACGCTTCGACCAAGGTAGGCCGCATCTGATTTCGAGCGGTCGGCTCCGGCCATGACAGACACACAGCCACGAATAGGCGAGCAGGTTGAGGAGCTCTTCCCCGTCACGAAGGCAGAGGAGGACGAGCTCTTAATCCGGGCTCAACGAGCCGCCGCGCGCGGTCCGAAAACCACGCGCATCGTCGCGGCCAAAATGCCCCTGCGTCGCCGGCTCAAGGAGCTGGCGAGTCGACCGTCGCGAGAGCTGTTCGTCTACCTGGTCCGCAAAGAGATAAAGGTCAAGTACAAGAACTCGTTCCTCGGGTTCATCTGGTCGATGCTCAACCCGGCATTGACGCTTGCCGTCTTCTACGTCCTGTTCACCTACTTCCTTCCGAACGGGATCCCGAACTTCGTCATCTACATGTTCTCCGCCACTTTGATGTGGAACCTCTTCCAGACCGGAGTGCTCGGGGCTACGTCGACGGTGGTGGCGAACGGCGGGATCGTGAAAAAGGTCGCGTTTCCCCGCGAGATCCTCCCTCTCGCCTCTGTCGGTTCGGCGTTCATGTTCTTCGTGTTCCAGGGCATCGTCATGGTCGCCTTCATGTTCGCCTTCTGGCATCGACCGGCGTGGGGCCTGATCTGGCTGCTCGTTCCGGCGTTGGCGGCTCTGCTCGCTTTCGCGTCCGCATTGTCGGTTTTCCTTTCCGCGGTGAACGTCTACCTTCGCGACACCCAGCATCTCGTCGAAGTGCTGTTGATGGCCTGGTTCTGGGCGGTACCCGCGGTCTACCGCTTTCCCCAGACGGTGCACGACAAGCTGTTCGCCCACCGGATCTTCGGGATTCCGGGGACTCACCTTTTGTGGATTTATTTCGCCAACCCGGTTACGCCCATCGTCATGACCTTCCAAAGGTTCTTCTACGCCGTCGATACCCCGCACTCGACCATCAAGCCGTATGCGGCCATCCCCGTGCTCCCCGCCGCGTACACCACGAGCTGGTATCTCTTTTCAGATCTGGCGATACTCGGCGGCTCGATCATCCTGTTCCTCATCGCGATGGTGGTTTTCGGCCGTCTCGAGGGAAACTTCGCCGAGGAGCTGTAAGTGGACGAATCGTTCGACGCCGTCACCACGAACGGCATGAAGCACGACTTCGTCGCACCGCCGGGAACGCATCTGGCCGTCGATGTGGTCGGGGTCTCGAAGAGGTTCCGCCTTTACCACGAGAAGTATCAGTCGTTGAAGGAGCGCATCCTCCACGCCGGCAACAACACCCACGAGGATTTCTGGGCGCTCAAAGACGTGAGCTTCCAGGTCATCGAAGGCGAGACGGTAGGCATTCTCGGACGCAACGGTTCCGGAAAGTCGACGCTGCTCAAGTGCGTATCGGGGATCCTGCAGCCGACCGAGGGTGAGGTCAGGGTGCGCGGCCACTTGGCCGCTCTTCTCGAGCTCGGAGCCGGATTCCAGCCTGAACTGTCCGGCCGCGACAACGTGTTTCTGAACGCTGCTCTGCTCGGCCTGTCCCAAAAGGAGATGGAGAAGCGCTTCGACGACATCGTCGCCTTCGCCGAGCTCGAGCACTTCATCGACAACCAGGTCAAGTTCTACTCGTCAGGTATGTACGTGCGGCTCGGCTTCGCAGTCGCGGTCAACGTGGACCCCGACGTTCTCGTCATCGACGAGGTCCTGGCGGTCGGTGACGAGAACTTCCAGCGCAAGTGCCTGGAACGAATCAAGGAGTTCCAGTCGGAAGGCCGGACGATCCTCTTCGTGACCCACGCCGCCGAGATGGTTCGCCAGATCTGCGACCGGGCCGTGGTCCTCGCGGGCGGGAGGGTGATCGATTACGGAGTCCCGGCGGAGGCGATCCGCCACTTCCGTGAGCATCTGCTCAAATTCGGAGGCGGCGTGGATGCCTCAGTCGATGTATCCGACTCGGCCCCGGGAATCGAAAAACGGGTCATGATCTCATCGGTCGTCGTCGAGCACCCGGGAATGGGTACGCGGCCTTATATCGAATCGGGAGAGCCGCTGACCGTGAGCGTGATCTTCGAGGTTCTCGAGCCCACTCCGGGCCTTGCCATCGCCATCACAGTTGTCGATCCGGCCGGATGGGGCCTCTTCATGACCGACACAGCCATTCTGGGTGCTACCTACGATGGCAGTGTCGGAAGCGGCCGCGCCGATTTCATCTTCGAAGCGATGCCCCTCATGGACGGCAACTTCACACTCACCATCGCTGCCCAGAGCGCAGGGGGGATCGTCTACGACTGGCAAGAAGGCGCCGCAACGTTCGAAGTCATGAATCCGGGCCGTTCCATCGGGGTCGTCAACCTGCCGGTGCACGCCGTCATCCGATCGGCTGCGCTCAACTAATTCTCACAATGGCCTACTTCTCATAATGGCCAGGGCGATGTTCCGCATCACTGACGAGGAGATCGCGTGACCGACGAATCACAGATTGGAACCGCCGGCAGTGCGGTGGCCGATGACCGCGCATACCTGGAGCAGGTTCGTCGCGAGATCGACGAGGAGGTTCGCGTAAGGCGCGCGGCAGGCGATTTCCCTCCCAGCTTCGAGCGCAAGCTCGACGAGCTCTTCGCCAGGTTCACGCCGACGGGCACTCACGACGACCATTTCACCGACGCACTGAAGCTCGCTGACCGGGCTGCCTATTTCGATACCCAGGTCCCGTTCGGCTCCCGGCGTAAGCCGCAGGGCTTCACCAAATGGATGCTGTGGCAGGCCGAGGCGTGGTTCGTCAACTACGTCGTCCGCCAGCTGAACCATTTCTCGTCCTCGGTCATGCGGGTAGTCCACCTTCTCGACGAGAGGGTGAGCGAGGTCGAAAGCGTTGTCGCCATGTCGACTTCCCCCGCGCTCCCGGAAGAAGACGTGTCGGCTCCCGGCGCAGACACCACAGCCTTCGTCGAAGTGCTGAGATCCAGACTGTCCGACCCGTCGTCTCCGAAAGGGCGCGTTCTGCACGCCGAATGCAGCGACGGAGCCCTGTTGGAGAAGCTCGCTTCCGAGCTCGACGTATATGGCATCGATCCGGGGACTGCCGCATCTGACGAGGCGGTGAAGAAGGGACTCGACGTGAGACGCGACGACGTTCTCGGGCACCTGGCTTCGGTGGGCGACGAAAAGCTGTGCGGGCTGGTGTTGTCGGGATCGGTCGACCGCATGTCTCTGGCCGAGCGGAGGCGGTTGCTCAGGTTGGCCGAGCTCAAGCTGGCGCCGGGAGGGACCGTCGCCCTCGTCATCACCTCGCCGCAGTCGTGGGAAGCCTCGGTCGGCCCGGTGGTGAGCGATCTGTCACCCGGCGGCCCGTGGCATCCCGAAACTTGGTCATACCTTCTTTCACATCTCGGCTTCACCGACGTCGCGAGCTACGCCGGCCCGACATCCGGATCGCTCGAACGCTCCGCTGGCGACGACCAGACAGCTGCCGCGCTGAACAAGGCCCTGGACCGGCTCGAGGCGCTTGTGGCCGGACCGGATTCATACTGCGTCGTTGCTACCAAAAGGATCGTGGCTACCAAGAAGAGAGCCTCGGGAACCGGAACGTTCGCCATCGACGCCGGCGGTCAGTGAGGCCGAGCCGCATAGACCAGGTCGTCCCGTCACTGGGCGGGCGTGACGCCATCGGGGTGCACGTGATCCTGCTCAGAGACGTGCTGCGTGACCTCGGGTTCGCGTCGGACATCTGGTGCATGGGGGCGTTCCCGGAAACGCGCTCCATGGTGCGGTTCACCGATGACCTTCCCACCCGCGAGCGACCGGATACCTGGTGGCTCTACCACCTGTCGAGCGGGTCTCCGGTCGGGGATCTGATAGCAGCACGTCCTGAGCCGAAGATGGTCGACTATCACAACATCACTCCCGCTCACCTTTTCGGCGGATGGGTGCCGTGGGCCACAGAGGAGGCGGACGCCGGCCTGGCACAGCTCGAGCTGTTCACCGGGGTGTCCTTCTTCGGGTTCGCCGACTCCGGGTTCAACGCGTTGGATCTCGAGGGCTCGGGAATGCCCAAAGGTCGCACCGTGGTCGTGCCTCCGCTGTTCGACCCGGTCGGTCTCGCCGCCAAGCGTGACGCACGTCTCGAATCGGATCGCCGAGCCGAGCGCGCCGGTGGTGGGGCTGACTGGTTGTTCGTCGGGCGCGTCACTCCGGCCAAGGCACAACACGATCTGGTCAAGGCTCTGGCCTGCTACCGCCAGGAGTTCGATCCGTTGGCGCGCCTGCATCTGGTCGGCACATCGATGGGCGACGACTATCCCCGGGCTCTGGAGCGTTACGCCAGGCGTCTCGGGATATCCGACGCCGTCCGTCTAACCGGATCCGTATCGGAAGACGAGCTCGCTTCCTACTACCGGACGTCAGATGTCTTCGTGTGCGCGTCGGAGCACGAGGGATTCTGCATCCCCCTTGTCGAAGCCATGGGCTTCGGCATCCCGGTCGTTGCGTTCGATGCCGGCGCCATCGCCGAGACCGCGCAAAACGGCGCCCTGGTGCTGGAGGACAAGTCCCCTCTTGGATTTGCCACCGCGGTCGATCGGGTCATGAACGACCGAACACTGCGCGAGATGTTGGTCAAGAACGGTCGCGAAAGGGTGGACACCTTTTCGATCACCCGCGGCAAAGAGAGATGGGCGGCCGCCATCGAGCAGGCGACAGCCGCAGGCTTGCCGGCAACACTGAGCGTCGGTGCTGCCATCAACGCCGACCCGACAGAACGGGTCGCACCGTGAAGCCGGCGCGGATCGATCAGGTGGTGCACATCCTCGCCTACAACGACGCGATCGGAAATCACGTGCTCCAGGTGCGTGACGTCCTTCGCCGAGAAGGCTTCGAGTCAGATATCTATTCGGGTGAGGTCCATCCCGAGCTCAAGTCCGAGACCCGCCCGGTGGAGGATCTTCCCTACCGTCCCGAGCCCGACGCGTGGCTGCTGTTCCATCATTCGATTGGGTCGGCGGTGGCTGAAGCGGTCATGAAGCGACCAGAGCCGCTGCTTGTCGATTACCACAACATCACTCCACCTGGTTTGGTCGACAAGTGGGCTCCATGGGTTCGAGAGGAGCTCGAGCTCGGCCTCGAGCAGCTCGAGCAGCTTGCGCCGAAGGCATTCTTCGGGATCGCCCATTCCCATTTTTCCGAGCGGGAGCTTCGAAAAGCTGGATGTCCGGCCACGAC
>JBAPRR010000399.1:0-8648 GCA_049281195.1 Acidimicrobiales bacterium | reverse complement strand
ACTTCAAAGCGTGCCCGTGTGCTCGAGTCGCAGGTAAGCAATCCATCCGGCCGGGATCGGCAACCAGAAGGTCGCCACTCGGAAGAGCAACACTGCTGGGACAGCCTCATGTGCCGGTATGCCGATGGCGGTAAGGCCCGCCGTCATCACCGCCTCTATCGCGCCGATACCTCCCGGAGTAGGGGCGATCGAGCCGACGGTGTTACCCGCCAGGAATACGGCCGCGGTGGCCAGAAGCGGCGGATGAGCGCCGACTGCCAGCAAGGAGGCGTAGAGCGCGAGCACATAGCTGCTGGTCAACAGCAGGTTCGCCGAAACGCCCACCGTCAGTCGTACCGGCTGGGAAACCGCTTCGAGTAGACGTGGGATCGCAGTTCGCACGGGTCGCCAGATGTGGACGGTCAAGAAACCACGTGTCGGTGGGATTACCGCGAGTATGCCGACGACGGCAACAATGCTGGCAAGACCGATGAGCAGGTCGGCGCTCGGAACGATCTTGAAGCGGCTCACCCCTGAACCGGTCAGGATACCGATGATGACCAACAGCGGAACCGTCGTTACGACGTTCACGATTTGAGAAAGGGCGACGGCTGCCGCGATCGCGCCCGTCTCTACCCCTTGGCGATGCAGATACCGACTGTTGACAGCCACATGGCCCACCGTCGGCGGCATGGCCAGGCCGACGAAGGCGGTCGAAAGTTGGACCCAATAGCCGCGCAACATCGAAAGGCGCTTGGGAACGAATGCTGCAAGGTTGAGGGCGGCGGCGAGGTACGTGACTGCGGAAGCGGCCATGGCGAGCAGAAACCAATACGGGTTCGTTGCCGCGAGCGCACCGAGAAGGTTGACCTTCGACAGTTGTCCGACGATCAGAAAGGCGCCGACCGTCAAAGCGATGGCACTGAGCACCGTCCGCCACCTGAAGCGTTCCAGGCGGACAGTTGAGGACGTGTCGCCGGGACGGGCCAGTTCCTGACGCACCTCGGCCAGGCAGCCCCTCGCAGACCGCATCTCCGACCATCCCCACGGAGCCAGCGCCACCGGCTGGAGGATCGCGACCACGGCTTGCTCGTCGTCGGGGTGATAGCCCTCTCGAAATGCTTGAACGGCTTCAGTGGCGCCGACAAGCCTGGCCAGAGTTGTGAGCATCTGAGCGATGTCGAGCCGACGGGCAAGATCTCCGGCGCCGGTCTGGGCCTTGTCCATCGAAGCGAATCCCGAGGTATCTGGACTGACCAACAGATTCTGTGGCCGCAAGTCCCGGTGTGCGACGCCAGCGGCATGTAAACGTCGGAGGGCCGCGAAAAGGCCCACCAGTTGATCGGACGGAGTCGTCTTGTCCGGCGATGAACCGTCCGGTTGGGATGACGCCAGAACGAGCATCTCCGGGGGTAACTCGCCGAGGATCAGGACACGCGGTGCCAGCAGCCCGGCTGCCGTCGCCGTGTAGCTCGCAAGCGCACGGTCCTTGAGCTGTGTTCGTGAGCTGAACGCCTGGGTGCCAGCTTCACGGAATCGGGCCAGCTGCCAAAGCCGACGCGCTACTCCTGAACCTCTCGTGTCCAGGCTTTCGACCACAACGATGACGTTGCCCCCGTCGGTCAATTCCCCGCAGTAGTCACGCCGCTTCGGGCCGTCGTTCAGGGAGGCGAGGGGAACGCCCGACTGTTTCAGCCAGTTCGCCAGGCGGTGTGGGTCGGGACGTACCGAGGAAACTCCGAGGCCCCACCGGACGAAGAGACCGATAGCCCATCCCCCGGTGGGTCCTGCCAGGACGGCGACAAATGTCAGATCGGCAACAGCCAACTCACTCAAAGGCAGCAGCACCGCCACGAGGACGCACCAGCGCGTCCAGCGAGGTCGGCGAGTGAGATCGGTGGCGGTAAGGAAGGCTATGAAACCAGCCGATAGAACCAACGCTCCGGGCTTCGTCCCGTGCAACATGGCGCTTGCCACACCGCCGCGGTGAGAATGCCATTCGATGACGCACGCTGTCGCGATGGCGATTCCAGCGACGAAGCCCACTAGCGCGTTTCGAGCGTCCCGAGGGTCTGAGCGGAAAAGCCCCACCAGAGCAGCAACAACAAAAGCGAGGCTCCCTACGCCGGAAGCGGAAACGAAAAGAAATGCGAGAGCCCGCGGGATATGGTGATTGAGCCAGGACGCAACATTGTCGGTCAGCTCGTTGGTCCCGATCGGCAAACCGTGGGCGATCCCGAAGATGACGGCGATCCCAGCCAGGGCGAGCAGGGTAAGCAGAAGGTCGGAGGGGCGACGCACCTGAGCCTTGTGTTGCCGTGCGCCTTCTCCGGACGGCTCGCCGACGACGGGCGCCTTTTCCGCCGGACGGGTGCCGATTTCAGCCTGATCAGATTGTTTTCCCGTCACATCTGACTGCATAGCCGTTGCTCAACCTTACGTCATGGCAGTCATCATCTATGCCGGATCTCCTTCTACTGACTCCGACCGGCTGTCGCGCTGGCTCTGTTCCACGTCCATCATGAACTCCTTAGGGGCTTCTTCCAACATCATCAGAGATTCTGCGGCTCCGGGTAGCGCCCTCAGGAGTTCGTCGAGCTTACGTTGGGTTGCCGCTTGCTCTCGTCCCTGCGTGTGTTGAATGGCGAACACCATCGCCAACGTGATCGCCGACGCACTCACCTCCAAGCAATCCACCCACAAAGTCGGAAAGTGAAGGCCCGCTCCGACTGCGACCACGCAGATCAGTGCGACGATGATCCCGATAGCGACACCGGGCAACGAGCTGTAGTGCTCGGCCCGGTAGAGAATCCGACTGCTCCAGGGGAGTTGCGCCGTCCTGTGGACAATCCGGCGTCGTATTCTTTTCTCATCTGTACTCGTTTCGCCATCTGTATCCGTGCCTTCGGTCACGTTCACGCTTACCTCCAAACGTCGAGCGGTGTGGCGATGATCTCGGGATTGTCCGGATGTGGATGTTCCCCCGGCTCTGGCTCTAGCGGCTTTCGCGGCCTGTGATGGGAGGCTCTCATACCCCTCCTTCGCTGATCTTCCACTCGGCAACGAAACACCTCTACCACCCCATAACCAAACACCTGCAATCTAGGTACCGAATTACCTGCAATTGAGGGTCAAGGCTCCAGTGGGGAGTGCCGAATCTTGGCTGCAAGGGTCACTCAGACCCAGCTGCTCGGGTCCACATCCGGACCGTCAAATCACATTCGCGCGGATCACTCTTGTGACTCGAGCTTGACGCTTCTGCGTTCGGTAGCGGTCGCCGGGGAGTTCGCCTCGACAGGCCGGTGGAGAACTTGTTCAAAAAGGACTCTGTGAACCGGCAATGAGGCGCAAGCCTCCGTCGTCACCACGCAACACGTCGTCACCACGCAACACGTCGTTACGACGCCACACGTCGTTACGACGCAACATGGCGTTACGACGCAACATGGCGTTTCTGACCATCGTGGCGCTCCTTCCGGTGGCGCTCCTTGCTGCCGCGAGCATCGTGCTTGCCTCCGATCAGGTGACAAGTGTGGTCAACAAACAGGTACAGACGACCGCTGCGGTGAGCTCGGTGGTCGTAGGCCAGCAGACCGACGAACTCGTTGCGCTGATCGAAAGCTACGCCTCGCGGCCCTCACTTGTTGAGGGCGTGGTCGCCGGCGGCGCCGGCAACGGTGTCGTCGAGGTCAGTCTGACGGGTCTCGCCAAGGCGGTCCCGGGCATCTCGGCCACCTTCGTGGCGAGCCTCGCCGGCGTCTCGCTCAACACCTATCCCCTCGAACCCACCGTGATCGGGAAGAGCTTCTCGTATCGTGACTGGTTCAAGGGACTTGTCCAAACCGACCGGCCTTACGTGTCGAACGCAATTGTGACCAAAGAGGCCGGCCATCCTTTGGCTGTGACGGTCACGGATTACATCAGGGAGTCGAATGGCGCGCCGGTCGGCATCCTCGGGCTCAACTATGGCCTTCAGTTCATCACTTCGTACAGCGCGAAGATCGCCGCAGCTCAGGGGATCACTCTGGTAGTGACGGACCGCGCCGGGACCTCACTGACAGCAGGTGGAGAGCACGGACTGGTATCTCTGTCGAGCGACCCCGGGGTAGCTGCCGCCAAAGCGGGACGCAGCGGCTTGCTCGATTACTCGCCGGTGGTTGAAGGCGGTCGTTTCGGCGCAAAGGAGTTGGCGGCGTACGCACCCGTTGCCGGGAGCGGGTGGACGGTGGTCGCATCGAGACCCGAGAGTGTCGTTTTCGCCGGGCTGAACCGGCTGAAAGAGGTCGTTGTCGTAATCGCAATACTGCTCGAGCTCATGCTGCTGGCGGGCATCCACGTCCTAGCCCGCTCGAACCGCCGCCGGCGGTATTCCGAGTTCGAAGTCCAGAGCAAGGACAGACAGTTGGCGCAGGTGCTCGAGTCGAGCGACGAGGCCTTCCTGTCGATCGACGGTAAGGGACTTATCGCGGCTTGGAGTCCCCAGGCCGAAGAGCTGTTCGGGTGGGCCGGATCCGATGTGATCGGTGGGAGCTTCGTCGACACGGTCGTCCCCGAAGATGCCAGGGGCATGTTCAGAAAGGTCTTTGCCTCCTACCAGGCCGGGGAAGACTTGACGTTCACTGGCCAGCGTGTGGAAACGACCGCCCGTCACCGTGACGGCCACGCGATTCCGGTCGAGGTGGGCAGGTGGGCGAACGATCACGACGCCGGATTCAGTGCCTTCGTGCATGACATATCCGACCGTGTTGCAACCCAACAGGAGCTCGAGTTGGCACGTGACAAAGCGATGCAAGCCTCTCGACTCAAGAGTGAGTTCCTGGCCAACATGAGCCACGAGATCCGTACGCCGATGAACGGTGTGATCGGAATGAGCAATCTGCTGTTGATCACGGATCTCGACGAACGGCAGCGAGACTACGCAGATACGGTTTGCTCATCGGCGGAAGCTCTGTTGACAATTATCGATGACATTCTCGATTTTTCCAAGATAGAAGCCGGCAAACTCGACGTCGAAAGCGTTCCGTTCGACCTGCGGTCGGTCATGGAAGAGTCAGCCGCGTTGCTTGCCGCGCGTGCGCAGCAAGGCGGATTAGAGCTCACCTGTGCGATTGACCAAGCCATACCCGCTTCTCTGAAGGGAGATCCGGGAAGATTGCGCCAGGTGCTTCTGAACCTCGTAGGCAATGCTGTCAAGTTCACCTCCGAAGGAGAGGTCAACATGAGGGCATCGTTGACGGGCAACGAGGTCGCAGGGGGTGTCGAGATCGTGTTGTCAGTCAGCGACACTGGGATCGGGATGAGCGGAGAATCCCTCGAACATCTCTTCGATGCTTTCACCCAGGCCGAAAGCTCCACTTCGCGACGCTTCGGCGGAACGGGACTCGGTCTTGCAATCTCGCGGCAACTCGTAACGTTGATGGGTGGGACGTTGAACGTGACGAGCGAATCCGGGTCTGGCAGCACGTTCAGTGCTGTCCTCCCGTTCCCGGTGGCCACAGCTCTCGAGATCAGCACCGACGCCGTCAATCTGGCCGGCGTGCGTGTTCTGATCATCGACGACAACCGCACCAATCAACGGGTTCTCCAGGACATGGTGGCGGCCTGGGGTTGTACATCGGCTTGTGCCGACGGGGCCGAAAGCGGGCTGGCCACGCTAACCGGAGCGCTGGGCAAGGTTGACGAGTTCCAGGTGATACTGCTCGATCTGAACATGCCCGGTACGGACGGCTACGAACTGGTACGAATGGTGCGCGCCGATCCGCTTTTGGTCAACATCCCAGTGATCATGAATACCAGCTCCGCCCAGCGGGGAGAACAGGAGCGAACCGAACAAGCGGGGATCGCGGCATATCTGACCAAGCCGGTACGTTCGAGTCAGCTCCGCAAAGCCATGAACCACGCCGTGGGTCTCGTTCGCACCGCCCACTCTGACCGGCCTCCCTCGATCGCGACGGGCCCCGACGTGAACCGCTCCAGCTCCGAAGGCCTCGAAAGCAATGACAGCAATGACAGCAATGACAGCAATGATCTCACGACGCCGGTAGCTCGGGACTTGAGTCCTGCCACCGCTGCCGACGGTGCCAACCCTGCCTCACCTAGCGTTCCTGCTGTTACTGCCGTCAAATTCGCAAAGCCACCAGCCGACTCCGCGACACTGCTCGTGGTCGAGGACAACTTCGTCAACCAAAAAGTCTTCGTGGCGATGCTCGCCAGCATTGGTTATAAAACGGATGTCGCAGCGAACGGATTCGAGGCGCTGGAAGCTCTCGATCTCAAGGCATACGACGCCGTTTTCATGGACTGCCAGATGCCGGTCATGGACGGCTACCAGACGGCGGAGCTGCTGCGGGAGCGTGAAGGAGCCGAGCGCCACACCTGCGTGATCGCGGTTACCGCCTCTGCGATGCCGGCCGACCGGGTCCGGTGTCTCGATTCGGGCATGGATGACTATTTGACAAAGCCGATCAAAATCAAAGACCTCGAAGACAAGCTGACCTTCTGGTTAGAGAATGCATCGACGCTCCCGACCTAGACCGAGACTTACAAATCGGGAATGCACAATTCGTCGGCATCCGGACGTGATGGCCGACCATATCCGCAGACCCTGCCGGCTGTCGTAAGACAGACCATGTCGAAACTGAGCCAAGAGTCCTCACGGGGTGATCGCTTCGCGGTCGTTGCGGCATTCGTTCTGCCGTTGGCGACGGCGGGAGTCCTCTCCACGTTGGGGAAGCGAATTCCTGAGATAAATGAGGCGCTGGTCATGGCCATCGTCGTAATCGCAGTTGCCGCGAACGGTCATCGATTTGCCGGCTGGATCGTTTCGATATCTGCTGCCTTCTGGTTCGACGTATTTCTCACCCATCCCGATTTGCAATTGGGGATCTCGGGTCGCGACAAAATCGAGACGACCCTCCTCCTGTTGCTAGAGGGTGTGGTCGTAACGGAGTTCACGCAGCGCGCGCGGCGGCACCGACGATCCGAGGAAGCGCGATTTGCGATTGCCTTCGATCAGGCTGGAATCGGAGCCGGGATCATCGATCTGGAGGGGATCCCGGTTCGGGTGAATGCCGCGGTGTGCGCTCTGCTGGGGCGCCCCAGTGATCAACTGGTCGGGCGGAACTGGAATGAGATCCACCATCCAGATGAGATGCCACTCGGATTGGCCATGCAAACCCGCGGGCTGCCCGGCAGCGACACGTACTCGGACGAGCGAAGGTTCATCCGGCCGGACGGGAGCACCGTGTGGGGAGCGTTCCACGGCGTTCTGGTGCGGGACCGGTCGGGAGCACCGCTCTACTACCTGGCGCAATTGCTCGACATCACGGACCGCAAACGGGCTGAGAGCGAGCTCGTGCACCATGCGCTCCATGATTCGCTTACCGGCCTGCCGAACCGGGCTCTACTTACGGATCGTCTCGACCAGGGTCTGACCGGCACGCGTCAGCGCGGGTCCCAGTTGGGCGTGATCTTCCTGGACGTGGACTATTTCAAGGTGGTGAATGACTCCTTCGGCCACAGTGCCGGTGATCGCCTGCTCAGGGAGACCATTGCGAGGATCGAGGCCGTGATGCGCCCCGGTGACACCGTGGCCCGGTTCGGAGGTGACGAGTTCGTCATCGTCTGTGTCGATGTGACGATAGAGCAGACTGAAGGGATCGCTGAGCGTATTCGCAAAGCGATTGACGATCCGTGGGTCATCGGTGGGCACGAAGTCTCTGTGACCGCCAGCATCGGCATTGTCCTGGCCGACGAACACGCAACATCGGAGAGCTTGTTGCGGGACTCTGATGCCGCGATGTATCTGGCCAAAGAACTCGGGAGAAATCGGATCGAGTTCTTCGACGAGAAGCTTCGTGTCAAGGCGGAGCATCGTTTTGCAACGATCTCAGCTTTGCGCGGTGCCTTGGAGCGTGAGGAGTTCGTCCTTCACTACCAACCCATTGTCGATCTTGTTGATGGAACCATGGTGAGCGCGGAGGCGTTGTTGCGTTGGGACCGCCCTGACCATGGCCTGGTGGCGCCCGACACGTTCATTCCGCTCGCCGAAGAGACCGGTCTCATCGTTCCGATCGGCGCGTGGGTGTTCGAGCAGGCGTGCGAGCAACTCGCGCACTGGCAGAAGGCTGCGCCATTGATGTGTGTGGCGATCAACCTGTCTGTTTGTCAGGTACTGGAACCCGACTTCGTCGCGCAAATCCGAGACGCTCTGAAACGCACCGGGGTTCGTCCCGACAGTGTTTGCCTCGAGCTCACCGAGAGTGTGTTCATGGGAGACGTCGAGTACTTCGGTACAACTCTCAAAGGTTTGAAGGCTCTTGGAGTGACTCTGTCAATTGATGACTTCGGAACCGGCTATTCGTCATTGAGCTATCTGAGACGGTTCCCGGTAGACGCAGTCAAGGTGGACCGGTCGTTTGTCGATGGCCTCGGCACCGATCCACACGACTCTTCGTTGGTCGCCACGATTCTGGCTATGGCTGACGCCCTCGGCCTGTCGGTCACGGCGGAGGGCATCGAGACGAAGGATCAATTGGGCATCCTGGGCTTCCCCCGCGAAACCGGACAACCGTCACGCAGCTTCTTGGTTGGTCCAGAACTCCTCGAACTCCATCGGTGACATGTAGTCAATGGAGCTGTGGAGTCGTTCGCTATTGTACCAAATAATC
>JBAPRR010000398.1:0-1730 GCA_049281195.1 Acidimicrobiales bacterium | reverse complement strand
AAGAAAGGGTGTTGTTGATCGAAGAGTCCGCCTGGAAGCAGATCGAGTACACCGCTGATGGAGAGGCACAGGTCGCCGAGTGCGACTACAGGGGCAGACGGCTCATCGTGCGACGGACCCGTCTCGTCGGTCGCCAGGCACAGCTTTGGCCCGACTGGAGACACTTCGGCTTCGTCACAGACCTCGGCGGTGATGCGATCGACCTCGACGCATTCCACCGCAATCACGCGACGGTCGAGCTTGCGATAAAAGACCTGAAGCAGGGATCTGGCCTGGCGCATGTCCCGTCTGGACACTTCTCGGCGAACGCAGCATGGCTTCTGTGCGCGGTCCTCGCCCATGACCTGATCCGATGGACAGCCATGCTCGGCGAGGTCACCCAAACCGGGCAGCTCACAGTGGCGCGAACCGTGCGCACTTGCGTGCTCGCGGTCCCCGGACGCCTGGTCAGCCGTTCGGGGCGTCCAACCCTGCGCATGCCACTCAACTGGCCCTGGGTACGGGTCTTCGAACGAGCGATCATCCTACTTCGAGCTTTGCCGCCGATCCCGGTGTAGATCCACCCCCGCGGCCGGCGCACCGCAGACGATCGCATGACGGCGCTGACAAACGAGACGAACTCCCGGGAGGATTGGATCCGCGCGGCCATATTTGCTGAACAGCTCACAACGCGCTTCGGCGAACTGGCCCGGCGAGATCAAATCAATTCACGAGCTGCTGGGCCGTGCATCGGTGGAACGAGGTTTTAAAGCCCACTCGGTACCCGGAAGGTGTTGAAATCAATTCTCTCAATAGCAAGTTCGAAACCGCCGTCCTACTTCACCGTGAAGGCGGTAGTGCCGGACTGGGTTCAGCTGATCCTCCGCCTCCGAGCTCTTCGGGTCAACCTCTGCGTCAACAGCAGGCAGATGCCGGAAGCCGACGGGGCCAGAGCGATGAACAACAGGTTGATGGTGTCTTCCGGTAGGCCGGTCATCGCGAGCGGTGCCGAAGTGCCACCGGTGGGATCGTCTCGAGTCGCACCACCGTGCTCTGCCGGCGCAGCGGCTGCTGATGTCGATGCTTGTGCGAATCAGTCGAGGCGACGGCTAACGCGCCGGAGTGAGCAAGAACCAATGTGCCGCAGACTGATCGCTCCTCGAAGTCCAAGAGTGGCGATCGTCACAACGTAGGCAAGTCTTTGCAGCCGTCCGAGTAGTACCTTTCGATCGGCGATCGAAAGGAGCGGAATCTTGAAACGTGAGCGAGTCCGATCGGGTTACATCATTAGCCCCATCGCCCTCACGATGACAGCGATTCTTTCCGTCGCGCTTTGTGCCATCCCGGGAAGCGCCGCTCTTGCGGCTTCGACATGGTCGGTCATTCCCAGCCCGAGCAAGGGTCACATGAGCTCCCTCACCAGCGTCTCCTGCGTCTCACCCTCGCGCTGCGTGGCCGTAGGGTCCGACGAATTCAACAACGACCAAGACACCAGAACACTTATCGAATCGTGGAACGGCAAAGTGTGGTCCGTGACGCCAAGCTTGAACGTGGGGAGCATCAGCGTCCTGCGCGAAGCATCGTGCAGTTCGAACTGGTGCATGGCCATAGGCGATTTCGGTAACACGACGTCACCCAACGTCAGGGTTTTTGCAGAGTGGTGGGATGCAACCGCCGATACGACTGTCGCAATGCCAAATCCAAGTAAGAGGCCCAATTCTCTGTCCGGTTTATCGTGCACCAGCTCGACG
>JBAPRR010000397.1:0-8457 GCA_049281195.1 Acidimicrobiales bacterium | reverse complement strand
GGTCGCAAGGACTTCATTTCTTCACCAACACCGGCTGGGAGACGCAAGCGACCCGCACCGGTGCACCCATCTTCGGCATTCGCGATGCGCTGATCGGCACGATCGTCACATCGTTCTTCGCCCTGATCATCGGTGTCCCCACCGCCTTGTGTGCAGCCTTGTTCATCTCCGAGTACGCACCGGCCAAGCTCAGGCCGCCGGCCACCTCACTGATCGATCTTCTCGCGGCGGTCCCGAGTGTCATCTACGGCCTGTGGGGATTTCTTTTTCTCTCGTCCCACATGACCGGTATCGCCAGATTCCTTTCTGACCATGTGTCGTTCATCCCGTTCTTCGGAACCAACTCCCCTGTTCTCACTTCGTCGCAATTCATCGCTGGAACCGTGCTCGGTTTGATGGTCGTCCCGATTGTCGCCTCTATCGCCCGTGAGGTGTTCTCTCTGACTCCGGTGGCGGAACGTGAGGCCGCCCTGGCATTGGGGGCCAGCAGGGCCACGGTGATCCGCCGAGTCGTGCTTCCGTTCTCGCGAGGTGGATTGATAGGCGCGGTGATGCTCGGTCTCGGAAGGGCGATGGGTGAGGCGATCGCAGTCTCGATCATCCTCAGCCTGACCTATGCGAATCCGTATCACATCCTTCAAGTCGGGGGAGAGACGATCGCCTCTCTTATCGCAGTCAAAGACGGCTCAGGCGGGAAGCTCGGCCTGGCCGGACTGTTCGCCGCCGGGTTGTCACTGTTTGTATTCACACTCATCATCAACTCTCTGGCTTCAATGATCGTGAAGCGGTCCCGTAGCGCCCAGGCGGTCGAACTGTGACCAGCACGCTCACCGTTCGTCCCCCCGAATCGGAGAACCCTCCGCAGCCTTCGGCCATGCCTCGGCGTAGGAGACCGAGGGACTTCCGTCGCGAGGACATCTGGGTTTTCCTGGGCAGTGCCGCATCGGCGATCGCGATTGTCTGGCTCCTGTTCGACCAGTTCACGCCGCTGTCAGGAGCATTCGGTTTCGTCGTCTGCACTGCGGCCGCCTTCCTCGTCATCTACTGGGCGGTGCTCTACCAGCTACACGGAAGATTGGTAGCCAATGACAGGCTGCTGTCGGCTCTCGTCGCCATGGGCACCGTTGCTCTGTGCATCCCCCTCGTGCTGATGCTGGTCTTCATCTTCCAGAAGGGATGGGGCTTACTGAGCGTCCACCTCTTCTACAAGGACTTGAAAGGCGTAGGACCGCTAAGCAAACCCGGCTCGGGCGGCCTCGCGATGGCGATAATCGGAACTCTCGAGCAGGTCGGCATCGCTGCGTTGATTGGCATTCCGCTCGGGATCATTACGGCCGTGTTCCTGAATGAAGTTGGAGGACGCTTCACCTCGATCATCCGCACCGTTGTGACCGCCATGAGTGGACTTCCCTCCATCATGGCGGGCCTATTCATCTACGCGGTGTGGGTCGAGGGGGGATTCACCGAGCACTTCTCCGGTTTTGCCGGATCGCTGGCAATAGCGATCATGCTGCTGCCGTCGATTACAAGAACCACAGAAGAAGTTCTGAAAGTCGTCCACGGAGGGCTCCGTGAGGCCGCATTGGCGCTCGGAGCGCCGGAGTGGCGAACAGTCTGGTCAGTGGTCCTTCCGACCGCGAGAACCGGCCTGATCACAGCGGCTGTTTTGGGCCTGGCTCGTGCGGTCGGAGAAACGGCTCCCCTTCTGTTCACGATCTTCGGGAGCGACTTCATCAACGCGAATCCGTTTCACAACCCGCAATCGGCACTTACGCTGTTCCTTTACAGCAACCTGAAGAGCCCGGATCCGGCTCAGGTAAGCCTGGCCTACACGGCGGGCCTTGTTCTTGTAATCCTCGTCCTGATCCTCTTCACGATCACCCGGATCCTCGGTCGTACGAAGAGTGGTCGTGACGGCCGTGGTCGTATGAAGAAAGTGGTGGCGGAATGACTTTTACGTCGAATGGCGCCCCCGGCGTCGTGATGGACCCGCAAACGCAGGTCACCTCGCGATTCGCAGGGCGTTCGCTCGCGGGCAGGGGAGAACAACGAGCCGCCAAGCTCGAAGCCCGAGGGGTGTGCGCCTGGTTCGGTGGGCGCCTCGTTCTCGATCGCGTATCGCTCGTGATGGAGCGGTCAGCTGTGACGGCACTCATCGGACCGTCCGGCTGCGGCAAGTCCACGTTCCTGCGGATTCTCAACCGCATGCACGAAGTGACTCCGGGAGCGGAGATGGCGGGAACCGTGCACCTCGACGACATCGAGATCTACGGCGCCACCCAACGCGCCACGGAGACCCGCTTCCACATCGGGATGGTCTTCCAGAAGCCCAATCCCTTCCCGGCGATGAGCATCTACGACAACGTTCTCTCCGGTTTGCGCTTCAGCCGGATCAGAGCGTCTGACCCGGATTCGATAGTGGAGGAGACGCTCACCAAGGCGGGTCTCTGGAATGAGGTCCGAAACCGGCTCAAGGCTCTCGGCGGCGAACTCTCCGGCGGTCAGCAGCAGCGCCTGTGCATCGCCCGCGCCTTGGCCGTCCGGCCGTCGGTTCTTTTGATGGATGAGCCGTGCTCGGCACTTGACCCGACGTCCACCAGACGAATCGAAGAGACGATCCGCGAGATCGCCGACGAAGTCACCGTCGTGATCGTCACCCACAACATGCAGCAGGCGCAGCGGGTCTCCAACAGTTGTGGTTTCTTCCTCGCCGCAGAGAACGAGCCGGGCCGGCTCGTCGAATCCGGACCCACAGAACAGATCTTCTCGAATCCGAGCGACCAAAGGACTTCGGACTATGTCAATGGACGTTTTGGCTGATTCGGCGCGCGGAGCATCCGCTCCTCTGCGCTCTTCCTCGCGGGTTGCCGGCATCTTCCGTCGCGCGTCTTTGCCGGTTGCCTTTGTCGTCATCGCGGCTCTGGCAGGGCCGGTGGCGGTGTCGGTGGTGACGGCGACTCCTGCATATGCAAGCGGACCTCAGATCGATGGGGGCGGCTCTAGCTACGCAGCACTGGCTATCGATGAGTGGATCGCGCAGATCAGCTCGCTCGACGGTGATCAGGTGAACTACTCCGACTCGTCATCTGTGATCGGACTCAATGAGTTCGCACAAGATCAGGTTCTGTTCGGCGCTTCTGAGATCGGATACAGCACCGGACAGGCCCAATACACGCCTCCCGCGGGATATGCCTACCAGTACCTTCCCGATGTCGCAGGTGCCACCTGTATGGACTACAACCTTCAGAGCCAGGTCACCGGGCAGCAGATCAACAATCTTCAACTTACGACCCAGATGATCCTGGGGATTTTCACGGGCACGATCACCACATGGGGTGGGCTGGCCACAGGTGGGCTCAACCCCGAGCTCCAAGGCGATAGCAACCCGATCACCGTCGTCTTCAGGACGGACGCATCTGGAGAGAACTACATCCTTTCCGACTACCTGAA
Source organism: Acidimicrobiales bacterium (assembly GCA_049281195.1). Taxonomy (GTDB): domain Bacteria; phylum Actinomycetota; class Acidimicrobiia; order Acidimicrobiales; family CAVXTF01; genus JBAPRR01. The sequence goes on along the minus strand of JBAPRR010000397.1, from coordinate 5,007 downwards.
CACGCTCGACCCGAGCGCGTGGAACGCGTATACGAACGCTCTCAACTTCCCGGACGGTCCCAACGCAAACTGGCCTTACCCACAAGGTGGAGGAAGCCACGCCGGATACAACTTCTCGAACTGGAACGGTGAGAGCGGATCAGATGATGCTTCCCAATACGTCTACGGCAACCAGGGAAGCATCACCTACGTGGAGACCGGCTACGCGGCGGCGCACAACGACCCGTGCGCAGCGGTGCAGAACAAACCGGGCGATGCGTTCGTCCAGCCGTCTGCTCTGGCCGACGCAGAAGCGCTCTTGCAGGCTCAGTTGGAGCCGGACCTAGAACAGCTGCTGACAGGCGTATTCGAGGACACCAACCCGAAGGCGTACCCGATCTCGGCGTATAGCTACCTGATCACTCCCGAGGGACAGACCCCCGCGGCCCAGGGGGCGGTGCTCGGGCAGTTCATCGAATTCCTGGCATGCCAGGGACAGCAATCGTCGATATCTCTCGGCTATTCGCCTCTACCTCCGAACTTGGTGGAAGACGACTTCGAAGGCATAACGCGGATCAATGGGGCGGCACCGCCGCCAGCCAGCGTCAACCCCACGACCTGCAACGATCCTTATGTCGCACTATTCGGCCAGAATGGACCTCCGACGACGTCAGGCTCCGGTCCGACTCCATCCACGCATAAGAGTTCGACGACTACGAAATCGACGGCATCGACGTTCCCGACAACGACCGCTACTACGACGTCCGGGACCAGTGGGCCGGGTCATACCACCGCAACGACCGAGCCGGGCACCGTAGTCACCGTCCCGATTACGAAGGTGACTCTGCCCGGCGGAATCGTCGCAGGGGCGCATGGGACGACCACCACGACAGACGATCCCACGGTCGGTATAGCGCTGTTCGGGACTGCGGGGAAGATGGATGGAGTCGCCCATCCGGCCACTCCGGCGGTGCTTATTGCATTGGGTTTCTTGCTTTTGATCGCGGTTCCACCGTTGATCGCATGGGTCAGATTCAGACGGAGACGTCAGGCGGGGGGAGTTTCATGACTCGAGGACAACACGAACGCCAACAGAAAGGGGACACTCCTGCCCGGGGAAACAGAACCAAAAGGTTCTCCCTGAGCAGTCTTCTCCTCGCTTTGTTGATCGTCGCCGGGGTATTGATGGCTGGTTTTGCCGTCGCGCCGACGGCGCGCGCATCGGCGGCTACCACAGCGGCGGCCACGCCGCCGCCTCCGTGCCCGACCGGGTACACATGCGTCACGATCCCGTGTTCGAGCAGTCAATGTCCGACGATAGAGGCAGGGCCGACCTCAGACATCAGCTCGAACCCTCAACAGTACGCGTTCGTCGACCTGTACGACTTTCCGGCCGACGACACACCTGAGATCCTCTTATGCGCGGACACCGCTCCGCTAGCGCAGGCTGCCCCCATGTGCTCTATAGGCCAACCCTCACCTCCCATCAGCGCTCCGATCTTCAGTGACGGGGAGGGATTTGCCAGCACCGTCGTTCCTGAAATCGAGAACAACGGCGGTACCGGTCTGGACGGAGAGGTACTGGGAAACGACTCTGACAAGGGCACGTTCTACTGCGACAACGGTCCGGACTACTGCTCCATCGTCGTTTACGACTACAACCTGAACGACAGCACTACACCGAGTTCTGCTAACGCAGCTGTCATTCCTGTGAGCTTCGCCCCGGCCGACACCGGCTGCGTAAACCCGACCCTCGTTAACTCCGGGAGCGATTTCGGTATTGAGGGACTCATCCAGACGGTCGACCAGTCCGGGTGCACCGGTACCCACCCGACCCTGGACTTCGACACGGCGCTTGATTCTCTCAATGCCGTAACCAGCCTGGCGGCGGGTACGTACCAGATCGCTTTTACAGACGACCCCGAGGCTCCCGATGAGCAAGCGATCCTCGGGGGTACCAACAGTGGCTACGCGCTGATCCCGATAGCGGTCTCGGCGGACGTGGTCGGCTTTTCCTCGATCATCAGTGGGGACCCGCCCGAGGAGAACACGTACTACCCGCACACCAGCTTCGACCTGACTCCCAACATGGTCGCGGGGCTAATCACGGGGCAGTACAACGAACCCGGGGCCGCCGACGATGTCCCGGTGAAATGCACCAGCCCCGCTTATGACAGCGGCAAGGTGGATCCGTGCCCCGCAATGGAGTTCATCAACAGCATCAGCGGGTTTGAGCCGGAGGAGGACTACCAGGCATACCTCCGCTCGGACAACACGGGCGTCACAGATGAGATGCTCCACTGGTTGTGCAGTGCGCCTGACCACTCTGTCCAGATCAACAACAAGACGGTCTCGGAGACCGACACTGCCGCCCAGGTAATCGAAGCCGCGCAGTGGTCAGACGCCAAGTTGGACGGGACCTGCCCTGAGACGGATCAGTTCCCCGCACTTGCTGATGGAGTGACGTCCAATACCGAGGAGGATCCACAGAATCAGGCGAAGGCCCTCTACACCCAGGTGTCGCCCGACGCGACACCGCCGAGGCAGGCGGGCTTTGCAATGATGAACTGGTACGAGGCCCTCTACTACGGCTTGGACACCGCAGAGCTCCAGAACGCAGCCGGTGACTACGTTGCTCCCACGCAGGCATCAGTAGACGCAGCCCTTGCCGACGCCACGACCAACACCGACGGGACGCTCAGCTTCAACTACGCGGATACCTCAGGTCCGAATGCGGCTACAGCGTACCCGGAGCCGGTGGTGATCTACGCGGCCGTGTCTACCAAGCCACAGCCTGCTACCCAGGCTGACGGCATCAAGACCATCCTCGACAACCTGGTGTCTCTCACGTCCTCCTCGTCAACCGTCACCCTTCCCGGTGGGATTCTCCCGCTGACGTCGACCATGACGACGACAGCTCAGGCAGACATAGCGAAGGACATCGTCAGCGAGCCTCCATCGCCCACTCCACCTCCCACCACCACGACGACAACGCCAACGACCAGTAGGAAGACCACTTCGGGTGGTGGTAACTCGACGACAGGTCCCGGTAGTTCAGGCCCGGGCGACAGTGGGACCTCTACCTCTACGCCGGTTACGAGCGGTGAAACGACTCCGTCCACGATCGCAGCCACAACCAAACCTCAATCGAACGGCCCAAAACCAACGCCGACCAAGACACCAGTGACGCCGAGCTTTTTCCGAGCCGAGCAGGTTGGCCTGGCTGCTCCTGAGTGGCGCTGGCTGTTGCTGGTGATGCTTTTCGCCGGTGGGATCACGATCTGCGCAGGACCACTTATCCTTGTCGCTCAGCGCTTGCGCAAGCGCCTAGGCGTCGTCCGTCAAGAGAAGACCTAGTCGGATGACAGAAGAGGCGGTCATCGGAAGTATGGGCACGGGAACAGAAGGTCCCCCATCGTTCGTAACGACGGATATGGGCAACAACGGCCATCAGGGCGGTGGAACCCGCCTCGTGGCCAGTGGCCCCGCATCTCCGACGGCGGAACCCCCTGCCGCACCCGATCACTCGAGCGGGTCCGGTCCTTCGCCGGACGCCGTCCCCCAGGGTGCCCAGTCTCTGGATGGGGCCATGACGATTCTGGCTGAGGATTCGCATTCTTTGGAACAGCCGTCCAAGCAAGCAGGACGCAGGACCTCGGGTGATTCAGTTGTGTCGTGGGTCGGCTCTGTCGTTACCGGCATCGGGATCTTTCTCGCGCTGTTTGCTGCGTACCTCTTCCTCTTCACCCCCTTCCAGGCGTCGCGTGCACAGCACCATCTACTCTCAGAGCTTCGTCCTCCCGTCGGGAGCACGACCCTCGAAGGCCACGTTCCTCCCGAGGGTTACGCGGTAGCCGTCATCAACATTCCGGTGCTGCACTTGAACCAGGTTGTCGTGGAGGGGACGAGTGCATCTGACCTGACCGTGGGCCCTGGTTTGATGCCCGGGTCTGCTCTGCCCGGCACGCCAGGAAATACGGTTATTGCAGGCAGGCGCTATCTATACGGCAAGCCGTTCGCTGGGCTGAGCTCCTTGAAGGTGGACGACACCGTTCAGTTGGTCGGCGCCTACGGCACCTTCAACTACAAAGTGACGAGCACACGTGAAATTCGACCCGGGCAATCCGATCCGATCGCACCCACCCGCGGCAACCAGTTGACTCTTGTCACATCGAACTCGTCGCTCGCCCCGAGTGACCGTGTGGTGACGATCGCCCGCCTCATCGGCGCACCGGTAGACGTCCACGTGTCGAAGCTCGGAGTCCCTCCGATGTCGGAAAGGGCTCTGTCGGGAGATTCGAGCTCAATCCTTCCCGCGATTCTGTGGGGAATTCTTCTATTGGCCGCAATTTTGTTGAGTGTGAGGCTGTATCGCCGATGGAACCACACATGGCCGACTTACATCATGACCACTCCGGTAGTACTTGCCCTGGCCATCTTGACCTTTCAGGATCTGGCGCACCTGCTGCCTGCCACACTCTGACCTGTTACACATGAGATCCTCACTTTTTGCCCGAACCATTCCTGAATGCGTCGTGAAAGTCCGGACAAGTCCGCCTTCGTTGCGGGTACCGAAGAGCCTCGGCATATTGGCGGTCATCGTCGCATTCGCGGCATTGCTCGCAGCCTGTGGATCGAGCAGCCCGAAAAGCGATCCGACGAGCACCAGCAACACAACTAGTTCTTCTGGGTCGACGTCTTCCACGAGCGCTCCAAGCACATCCACGTCCACGACGGGGCCCCACTACAGCGCGACCGGTCCGAGTGTGTCGACCATCGACAGCGCGAAGAGTGTGACCGTTGGAGGAAAGACCGTCACAGTGCCGATCGATAGCGGTAAGCCTGCGGAACCCGGTATCGACAGCGGTCAACAGATCGTCATCTCCGAGTCCGGGTTCCTCCCGTCGAAGCTTTATTCGACGCCCGGAGACCCGATCGTCTGGACGAACCTGACCAATCAACCGCAGCAAGTCAAATTCGACTACTTCGCTGTTCAGTCGCCCGTGATCCCTCCGGGTGGAACGTGGG
>JBAPRR010000396.1:0-1700 GCA_049281195.1 Acidimicrobiales bacterium | reverse complement strand
ACTTGGTTTGCCTTGTTTTGTCGGTGCGGACAGCTACTCTGTCGTCATCACCGAGCGGGTACGCTAGCCGAGGTCATTGGTGACGCGAAGCGTCGCGTGCCCAACCACTTCGGGGTGCATAGCTCAGCGGAAGAGCACTCGCCTTACAAGCGAGGGGCCGGTGGTTCGAATCCACCTGCGCCCACCCCATTTTCGAGTCCTTGTCCAGGCTCTGAGGGGCCAAGGCGGGTGAAATGGCATGTCAGCTAGCGGAAGTTTGACTGAAGCCCTGTGCGCTCAGTGGATGCCACGGAAGAAGACCACATGTGCGCGCAGGCCGAGTCACACCGGGTCGTGCATGACGGCCGAAAGCATGCTGCGCCAGTGAATACCAGCGTAAGCACCGGCGTCCCCAGTCACCGGAATCCCGTAGGAAGTCCAACAGGAAGTACCGCATCTTGAGTTACGGGCTGACTCAGGAGCAGTTCGACCGGCTGCTGGATGCGCAGCAGCGCAGTTGCGGAATGTGCCATGAGCCGTTTGAGGGCGGACAGCTCATTCACGTAGACCACGATCACGCATGCTGCCAGCGAAAGAACCGATCGTGTGGAGAGTGCGTCCGGGGACTCCTGTGCCATACCTGCAACATCGCGCTAGGCCACATCGAACGCCGATATGCGATGGCTCGCGCCTACCTGGACAGTCCTCCTGTCGGGCTCCTCAACGCCGCCTAGCCTTCAACCAGGAAAGGCTATGCGGCGAGATGCCGCGACCTTCCTTGATCAGAACGGCGGGCCAGCGGCACAATCCGGCTCGGAGTATCCAGGCCGTGCGACGGGCCGGTGGTTCGAACCCACCTGCGCCCACGGCGACGCTGCCGGAGTTCCTGGGCGCTGCAGTCCGCGGGTCAGTGCAAGGTGGTCGTGACCCGCGCTGGCCCCGCCGCCCCGTCAGTGACCGGGTCGGCCAGCGCGCCACGACTGGCCACTGGCACTGCGCACTGGCGGATACGAGTGCGGCCCGGCCGTCATGACGATGGCAGAGGCAGCCGCTGACCGGCAATCACCGGGCGCCACGGCGCGCGCAAAGCCGGACAACCGGGGTACGGCCCGCCTTCGCCCTCTGTCGACTAGCTGTGGGCGTCGGCAGGCCTCACACTGGAGCGACGCGATCTCGACATCGCGGGGCAGCTCGCTGAGCAGGCGTTATCGATCTCGGAGCGCAGCTTCTTCGCGGACGGGGAGCTACCCGACTTCGAGGGGCCAGCAGTGCGCTGCCACCGGAAATGATGACTTGCCAGGGCGGTGCCGGGCAGGCTGGGACCCATGAGTTGGGAAGGCCCGAGCGGTCTGGTGAACCGGATCATCGAGTGGGCGGACCTCATGCAGCGCAAGCATGGCGTGCTGGGGTTCCCCTACGCGGTGGTGAAGAAGTACGGCGACGACGAGGGCGGTCGGCAGGCGGCGCTCATTACCTACTACGGGTTCCTGAGCGTATTCCCTGTGCTGCTGCTCGGGGTGGCGGTCCTGTCACGGGTGCTGGCCGATCATGCGGACCTGCGTCAGCGGCTGGTCGCCGCGATCGTGCCGCAGGCGCTGCGGTCCACGGTCGAGCATTCGCTGGCCACGTTGCCGACGTCGACAATCCCGTTCGCCGTCGGCCTGGTCGGTTTGCTGTTGTCCGGGACTGGTGTCGCGTTCTCGGCCTACCAGACGCTGAAC
>JBAPRR010000395.1:0-2398 GCA_049281195.1 Acidimicrobiales bacterium | reverse complement strand
GCTGGCGGCCACCGAGTCGTCCGCGTAGGCGCGGTTCTTCACGAGCTCGAGGTAGTCGTCGCAAAACGACCAGAAGAAGCCCTCGGTTCTCTCCAGTGAGCGCGCGTAGTCGAGATTGTCGAAAGCTGTCGTCGCTTCTTGAGTCAGGGCCCGTAGCCGGTCTATCAGTGCGAGGTCGACCGGTTGTGAGATCTCGCCCGGATCCGGCGGTTCTTCGTCTCCGAGCACCGACAGGCAGAAGCGCGAAGCGTTGAGAACCTTGATGGCGAGCCTGCGGCCGACCTTGAACTGCCCCTGGTCGACTGCGGCATCTATTCCCGGACGGGCGCTCGCGGCCCAGTGCCGGATCGCATCGGAGCCGTGCTCTTTCAAGGGCTCCATCGGGGTGACGACGTTTCCGATCGACTTGGACATCTTCTTGCGATCGGGGTCGAGCACCCAGCCCGAGATGAGGACGTCGTTCCAGGGCTTGGTGCCGTGCTCCAGATCGGCGCGCACAACAGTGGAGAAGAGCCACGTCCGGATGATCTCGTGCGATTGCGGCCGCAGGTTCATCGGAAAGACCTGTTCGAACATCTGCGGATCGTCGACCCATCCGCCTGCGATCTGCGGAGTCAGAGACGATGTGGCCCAGGTGTCCATCACGTCGGGGTCACCGACGAACCCACCCGGGACCCCGCGTTGATCCGCGGTGAATCCTTCCGGCAGGTCTGTGGCCGGATCGACGGGGAGTCTGTTCTCCGAGGCCACGATGGGATCGTCGTATTGGATCGAGCCATCAGAAGCGACCGGGTACCAGACCGGGAAGGGGACGCCGAAGAATCGCTGACGACTGATGTTCCAGTCGCCGTTCAGGCCCTCCACCCAGGATTCGTAGCGTTGGACCATGTAGGGCGGATGCCATTCGAGCTCACGCCCCCGTTCGATCAGGCGCGGCCGCATCCGCATGGTGCGGACGTACCACTGCCTCGACGAGACGATCTCGAGTGGGTTGTTGCCCTTTTCGTAGAACTTGACCGCGTGCTTGATCGCCTTGGGGTCTCCGATCAGGTCGCCCGATTCGCCCAGCATGTCGATGATCAGCTTGCGGGCGCCTGTGACTTTCCGGCCTTCGAGCCGGGAATATGCCGTGGCGGCAGCCTGGGGATCGAGCGACTCCCATCCGGGCTCTGTCCAATCCACCGGTCGGAGCTTTCCGTCGCGACCCACGACGGTCCGGGTGGGCAGTTGGAGCTCTCTCCACCACAGCACGTCGGTCAGGTCGCCGAACGTGCAGATCATGGCGATCCCCGACCCTTTGTCGGGCTCGGCCAGTGGGTGGGCGAGAATCGGCACCTCGACCTTGAAGAGCGGGGTCGCCACGTGGCTGCCGACCAACGGCGCGTACCTGTCGTCTTCGGGATGGCAAACCAGCGCCACGCAGGCAGGGATCAGCTCGGGCCGTGTGGTCTCGATGTCGATGTACTGATCCGTCGGTTCTCCGTCCACGACGCGGCTGAAGCGGATCCGGTTGTAGGCGCTTCCCATTTCGCGGTCTTCCAGCTCCGCCTGCGAAATGGCCGATTGGAAGTCGACGTCCCACAATGTCGGAGACTCCTGCGAGTACGCGTCACCACTGGCTAAAAGTTGAAGGAATCCCTTCTGGCTCGTCCGTCGCGCTCTGTCGGAGATCGTCGTGTAGAGGAGGCTCCAGTCGACCGACAGTCCGAGGCGGGTCCACACCTCTTCGAAAGCCTTCTCGTCGGTCTCGGTCAACAGGTGACACAGTGTGAGGAAGTCGGGTCTCGAAACGGGCTTCAGTTCTTCGGTTCGAACCTCCTGTCCGACCGGCTCGGGCGGAGTGAAGTTCGGATCCGCCGGCAGGCTCGGATCGCACTTGACCCCGAAGTACTGCTGGACGCGACGCTCGGTTGGAAGGCCGTTGTCGTCCCAACCCATCGGATAGAAGACCTTGTAACCGCGCATGCGCGAGTAACGGGCGATCGTGTCCGGGTGGGTGTAGGAGAAGGCGTGCCCGATGTGGAGGCTCCCCGAGACCGTCGGTGGTGGCGTGTCGATCGAGTAGACCTGTGAGCGGTCGGCCGTCCGGTCGAACCGGTAGGTGGCGTCTTTCGCCCAGCGCTCGGCCCACTTCTCCTCCAGCCCCTCGATACCGGGCTTTTCAGGGAGGCTGGGTTTGAGCGCGGGCTGCGGTTGAAGAGGGGCCGCGGAAATCGCGGATTCATCCTCGGATCGTTCTTGTGGGGGGGCTTTGGTCCCAGAATCTGGCGCTGTCACGGTCGGATTACCGTATATGAGTGCTCCGACTCCACGACACAGCCACAGGAACGGTTCGTCCGCTCGAATTCCGCGACGAGTCCGAGGTGACGATGTACGTGTGTGGTCCGACGGTCTACGG
>JBAPRR010000394.1:0-8237 GCA_049281195.1 Acidimicrobiales bacterium | reverse complement strand
AATTCGAATCGAGAGTGAAAGCTATTCAGCAAAGGATCCGTGCAAGAACGTCGTGAGACGATTTCAAGCGTTGCGCTTGGTGAGAACCCAACCGTTCTCCGCCATCACCGTGTGGATCTCGTCCTCTGTGTAGTCGAAACGGCGCAGGTCGCGGGCGAACTCCCTCGGCTCGGCCAGTCCCTCCGCGTGCGGCCAATCAGATCCGAAAAGCAGGTGATCTACGTCCATCACCTGCTTCAGCTTGGCCATGTCGTCTTCGTAGAAGGGCGCCACCCACACGTGCGACCTGAAGGCCTCCACCGGATCGGACGCGAAGCCGGTCGGCGTCTGCCCGTGGACCTTCTCCAGCTTCTTCAGAAGGATCGGCACCCAGTCGGCGCCCGACTCGATAGTTGCCACCCGGATCTTCGGGAACCTGTCGAACAGGCCCTGGCAGACAAGCGCGGCCATGGTCTCGAAAGGCGCCCGGTCCATCATGATCAATGAGCGCAGTGGGGAGTGCCGGAACGCCTCGAAGGCGCCCGTGGGCTCCCAGTCGTTCACGTATTTGCCGTAGCCCGCATCTCCGGAGTGGATCCCCACCGTCACGCCGGATTCGTTGACCAGGCCCCAGAAGCGGTCGAAACGTGTGTCGGCGGGCGATACCAGGCCGCCGTTCGAATGCGCCGGTCCCCCTTTGATGCAGATGACCCTGGCGTCATGTCCGAGCACCCGCTCGAGCTCGGACACCGCGGCTTGCACATCGACCAACGTGATCATCGGTGCCGCGAAGATCCGCTCCTGGTACGCGTATCCCCAGTCGTCTTCGAGCCACCGATTGAACGCTTCGAACGCACAGACCAGAGCCTCGGGATCATCGGCGAGCGACTCTTCCATGCCCACTCCGAGAGTGGGGAACAGAAAGCATCCGGCGATACCCTGCGCGTCCATCACCTTCAGGCGCGCATCGCGGTCGCGGTACTCGGGGCGGATCGGTTCGAGATCGCCGAACAGGGCGCGCATGTCTTTGGAACCGGGGTTGCGCCCGCGGAAGTACTCGTCCAGGCTGCCCGGCTTGGCCACCGGATCGAACAGCGGGTTCGGGATGAACCTGTTCACCTTCCCGCCGACCAGGAGCCGCTTGCGGCCGTCGATCTCCGCCCACTGCATGGCGCGCTTGGCCATCTTCGGGTCGCTATGGCGGGTATACGCGTCGGTTGCCTCGTAGTAGTGGTTGTCCGCGTCGAATGTGGGGTAGTCGACCGCGGGGGCCGTTGCGTTGTCGGGGCGTTCGATGGTGGTTGTCATGTCGGCCTTCCGGTTGTCTGTGGGACCCGCGTCAATCCAGGCCGAGCACGCGCAGCGCGTTCGTGCGGAGGAACTTGGGCCATACCTCGTCTTTCAGTCCAACGTTTTGCATCTCGGTCATGATCCGCTCCAGGGACAATCCCATGGGGAAGTACCCGGCGTAGATGATCTTGTCGGCGCCCCGCGTGTTCGCGTAGTCGATGATCGCCTTCGGGTAGTACTTGGGGGCGAACGCGCTGGTCGAATAGTGGAGTCCCGGCCACTTGAGCATCAGCTTGACCGCCAGCTCGGTCCACGGCTCGCATCCGTGACGCGTGACGAAGACGAGATCGGGAAAGTCGAACATCACCTCGTCGATTAGCTCCACGTGCTGGCACGCGGCCTTCAGCCGCGGTCCGGGGATGCCGGCACAGCAGAAGACGGGGATGGCCAGCTCTACGCACTTCGAATAGATCGGATACATCTTTTTGTCGTTGATGGGAACCTGCGGGTACGTGCCCGCGGGGAACATGCCCACAGCTCTTGTGCCGTAGGTCTCGTACTGCTTGACGAGTCGGCGGATGCCTTCCATCCCGTCGTTCGGGTCGAGATTCGAAGAGGGGATGAACCGGTCCGGGTGAAGCCTCAGAGCTTTGACCCCCACGCCTTCAGGGTCGTCGATGCCGATCAGTGCCTTGTCGATGCCCCAGTGGTCCATCTCGCCGAGCGTCAGTCCGATCGGATCTTCGGTCTGCGTGAGCTTCTTCTCGGGGACGTCCTTGAACATGTACTCCACGGGGAAGTCGAACTCCTCCTTGGACTGGGTGTCCTTGGTCTGCCTGGTGATGAACCGGTAGACGTCCTTCATGTTCGGGTGTGGGAAGCCGAGCATGGTGTCCACGATCCCGACGTCCTTCGGCACTCCCATCCAGCGACCCTCCCGATCCTTGAAACCCGATCCTTGAAACCCTGACCAAAACTGATATTAGAATCTAAGTCTAGTTTAGGCAACAGAGCAGGCGCGGAATCATGACCAGAACTCAGACAGCACCAACCAGGGACTCGGCCACCCTCAGCTCCAACCAGGTGGCGCGCCGCCAACGCATCGTGGATGCCGCGCTCGAGCTGTTGGGCGAATCCGACTACGGACAGATCCAGGTACGTGACGTGGCCGAGCGGGCCACGGTCGCGCTCGGCACCGTGTACCACTACTTCCCTTCGAAGGATCATCTGTTCGGAGAGGCCCTGGTCCAATGGGCCGCCACGTTGCGCACCGGCATCACGCGCCGACCGCTCGCCGGCCAGACGCCGGGGGCGCGCCTCGAAGAGGTCCTGCATCGTTCGGTGAGAGCTTTTGCCCGCCACCCTCAGATGGCGAAGCTCGTGTCGCGGTTCGAGGTATCGGAGGATCCGTTCGCCACGACGGTGCTCGAGGGACTGAAGTCCACCACGACGGAGGTGTACCTCGACGCGTTGAGAGGGATGGATCCGGAGATCGCGGTCAAGACCATGCGCGTCGCAGAGTCGGTGCTCGATGCGACATTGCGAGGTTGGTCATCGGGGCGTCTGACCACAGACGAGGTGTACGACGCCCTTACAGAAGCAGTGTCTCTTTTGGTCCGGTAGCTGCGCGGCTCAGCCCTCGCCCGCTCAGCCCTGGGATGGGGAGAAGCCGACCCACCCTGACCAGGTTGCATTCAGGCACAGCGTCGAGACGTAGGCGTTGTACATGGGAGTCAAGTGCGAGACGGTCGAGTTACCGGAGTCATAGCCCGTGTAGGTGATGGCAAAGTCCCCGGTGGCGTCCTTGCTCGTCGAGCTGATGGCCTCGGTCAGAAGTCTCCCGTCACGGATTGTCGAGCGGATCACGATCTCTCTTGCCAGTTGGCCCCCCGGCGCCTTCGCGTCGAGCAGTTCGGCCGTATAGACCCCGGCGTCTTCTTGCACACTGAGCGCGCCCAGCAGAAGGTCGGTCTCGCCGATCGCGGGCGAAGTTCTGAGCTCGCCCGCCAGTGGGCACGTTCCGACCGCCCGCCGCTCGCCCGACCCGCCGGCGACACTCCGACGCCCTGCGGACTGGTCGAAAGTGAGGCTCCCGATACGCAAGATCGTGGTGTCGGGCGCCTGGTATCTGACGCTGTACCTGATGCGGCCCACTGCGAGACCGCCTTCCGTAGTAACGCTCTGCACCACCTGCATGGTGAAGCTCTTCGAAGAAAGGGTGTTCGTCACGGCCTGACCGAGAGTCGCCGCGGCGCCCGGGTTGTCAGCGGGTAGCGACCCGTAGTCGGGCACGCGGGCTGAGGTCACTACGGAGATGATCGTCGTCGCAAGTACGAGGACGACGAACCCGACAAGGACTCCCCACGCCGTTCTCTGTCCTTTGACCACCGAGTCACACCTCCGCGGTCGGATCCGTTCCGTCCCACTCCTCGAGCGGAGCGCAATGCCAACTCCACTTCGACAGGCGATCGCGTCCCTCGAGCTCGATCCGGCCGTTCGCCCACTTGAGAGCGAGCCACGGGTCGACGTCGTCCGGCGCCCACGGAAACAGACGCCTCAAAGTTTCTTGTGCCAGATCACGAGGAGGCGAGAACTCGCATCGGAGGCCGTGTGCCGCGTCGTCGGTGTGTATCAACATCTCGTCGCAGCCCATCGCACCGAATCCCGCCGCGTCCGCAATGCCCGCCGGGTGATATCCCCGAGCCTCGGATCCCGACGACTCCATCACGCAGGCCAGCAGGTTGGCATTGGAGACGACAGTGCGGATCAGGTCGGCGGGCTCCGATTCCACCTTGATCTTCGCTTCCATGGTCGAAAGTTCGGGCATCCCGGAAGACAGGTCAGAGGCGTACCACAACAGAGCCCCGGCCTCGTGAGCTACCGCCTTTGCCACCGTCCAAGTCATCCCGTCGATCGGACGACTCCAGTTCTCGCCACTCACCCCAGCAAGAAACTGGGCGCACTCTTCTGCCACCCGGCGCACCTGCTGCGCTTCCTTCATGACGAAACGCTAGGCCAGGGGCTGCTCCAGCCGCGCCGGAGGCTCGACGGCTACTGTTTTCGGCATGGCAATGATGGTGATGCGCCGTGCGCGCGGGCAGGCGTTCGGTCCGAGACGTCAGACGCCGCAGTCTCGGTCAGAACTTTCTTCTTCAAAGACGCGCTGAGCAGTTCGTCGAAGACTCCGCCGTCGAGACGGGCGACCTCGTCGTCGAGATCGGCGCCGGCCAGGGAGCCGTCACCAGCGCCCTTGTACAGGCGGGTGCCCGGGTCATCGCGGTCGAGGTGGACCCGGTGTGGGCCCGTCACCTGCGCCGGCTGGCTCAGGGAGCATTCCAGGTGGTCGAAGCGGACTTCCTCGCGGTCCGGCTCCCGTGCTCCGAACCCTTCCGGGTGGTCGGGTCGATCCCTTACGGCATAACCACCAAGGTCCTCCATCACCTGTTCGACGATCCGGCCACGCCGCTTTGGAGAGCGGACCTCATCGTCCAGTACGAGGTGGCCAGAAAGCGAAGCGCCTGTCCCCCCGACACCCTGGTCTCGGTGGCCTGGGCGCCGTGGTGGGAGCACCGTTTGGGCCCGCGGATCCCTGCGAACCAGTTCAGGCCGGTTCCCCGGGTCGACAGCGGAGTGCTCGTGGTGACCCGCCGCGACCCTCCTGTCCTGCCCGCGAGCATGGCGCGCGGCTACGCGCGGTTCGTGCGAGACAATTGGCCCTTCCCCACCTGAGCAAAGGACTATCTTGCGTCATGCCCGAGCCCGAGCCTGAAGTCGCAGTCGCATACAACGCAGCTCTGAAGGTCATACGAGACGTTGAGCCGGACGTCGCCTCCGCCATCGTGGGCGAGCTGGAATCACAGCGCAGGCAGCTCAAACTCATCGCCTCCGAAAACTACGCCTCGCCCGCAGTCCTCCTCGCCATGGGCAACTGGCTCTCGGACAAGTACGCAGAGGGGACGCCCGGTCACCGCTTCTATGCGGGATGCGAGATGGTCGACCGCATCGAGATCATCGGGACCAACCACGCCATCGAGCTCTTCGGCGCCGAGCACGCCTACATGCAGCCCCACTCCGGGATCGACGCCAACCTGGTCGCCTACTGGTCCATCCTCGGGCGTCGGGTGGAGCGTCCGGCGCTCGACGAGGCCGGCGTGGGTCACGTCAACGATCTGGACAAGGCCGCATGGGACAACCTCAGGCAAGCTTTCAACTCACAGCGCATGATGGGAATGTCGCTCGACGCGGGCGGCCACCTGACCCACGGCTTCCGTCCCAACATCTCGGGCAAGCTCTTCGACCAGGCGAGCTACGGCGTCGACTCAGAAACGGGTCTCCTCGACTACACCGCCATCGCCCAGCAAGCTCGCGAGTTCAAGCCCTTGGTGCTCGTCGCCGGGTACTCCGCCTACCCCCGCAACCCGGACTTCGCCAAGCTCGCCGAGATAGCGCACTCGGTCGGAGCCACCTTCATGGTGGACATGGCGCATTTCGCCGGACTGGTCGCAGGCAAGGTGCTCACCGGTGATCTGGATCCCGTGCCCCACGCCGATGTGGTCACCACCACCACCCACAAGTCACTCCGCGGACCGCGCGGCGGCATGGTGCTGTGCACGAAGGAATACGCCCCCTACGTCGACAACGGCTGCCCCATGGTGCTCGGTGGGCCACTCCCTCATGTGATGGCGGCCAAGGCGGTGGCTCTGGCCGAAGCCCTCAGGCCCTCCTTCAAGACCTACGCACAAGCGATCGTCGCCAACGCCCGTGCGCTTGCCGAAGGCCTCGCGAAGAGGGGATGCCGGCTCGTCAGCGGTGGCACGGACAACCACCTGGTGCTCCTCGACGTGGCGTCGAGCTTCGGCCTGACCGGGCGCCAGGCCGAAGCGGCTCTGTTGGAGGCCGGCGTCGTCACCAACCGCAACTCGGTCCCGAAGGACCCGAACGGCGCCTGGTACACCTCGGGTGTCCGCCTCGGAACCCCGGCGCTCACCACTCTCGGTTTCTCCACCGACGAGCTCGACGAGGTGGCCGACGTGATCGCCGGTGTGCTGCGTGCCACCGAGCCCGCATCGGCCGTGGCCAAGGCCAAGTACGTGCTGGATCCCGACGTGGCCGCGAAGACCCGGGACCGCTGCAGTGACCTTCTTGCTCCCCACAAGCTCTACCCCGAGATAAACCTCGACGACCTGGTTAAGTAAGTCCTGGCCAGGGGGACTACCCTCTAAAGTTCGTCCGGTCGGCATGAATCCATGAGCGAAGAGCAGACAACCCAATCGCGCCCGCTTCTAAAAAGGACTCTCACCGGGGTGCTCTGCGTGCTCGCCGCGCTCCTCGTCATCGCGATCATCGTCATCGTCACGTCGAATCCCGCCGGCAGCGGAACCGACTCCTCTCCGGTGACCCATAAGGCCGACGACCCCACCACCACCTCGACGGCTCCGCCGATCTTGCGATCCTCGCAGCCCCCGCCAACCTCGACTCCGGACGCGCCCGGGATCGTCCTGGCCAGGTCTTCGGTATACGACATGCCCGATCCGTTCGTGCTCGAAGCAGGTGGCCAGTACTACATGTACCTGTCGAACGCGTTCGGCGATCGGACCGCGAGCAACGTCCCGGTTCTGGTCGGGACCCCGAACCATTTCGGACCGATTCAAGACGCCATGCCTGATGTGCCGTCATGGGCACTTCCCTCCGACGCCGGCGTCAACAACACCTGGGATCCCGACGTCGTCGCCCTGGACGGCCGCTACATCATGTACAGCGCGCCGACAGTAAGAGAAGATCCGCTGAAGAACCCGATGCACTGCCTGGCGGTGGCGGTTGCGGTCAACCCCGGAGGTCCTTTCGTTCCCGAAGGCGGTCCCATCGTGTGCCAGCCGTCATACGGCGGCGATATCGACGCACAGTTCTTCGTCGATCCGAACGGACCCGACGGCCCCGCGCATCCCTATTACATGCTCTGGAAATCGGACAACAACAACCTGCCCGGCTCGGGACCATGCCTGATCTGGGTTGCTCCGCTGTCGAACGACGGTCTCAGCTTGGACGGGACACCGAAGGTCATCTTCAGGCCGACCGCCCGATGGGAGGAGCCGGTGATGGAAGCGCCGCAGATGATCATCTCCCCGAACGGCAGCTTCTGGATGTTCTTTTCGAGTGGGGCCGGCTACTACACCGATCGTTACGACATCGGAGTCGTCAGCTGTAACGGCGTGCTCGGCGGGTGCAATCCGAAGACCGCGCACCTGTTCGTCAACTCGAACGAGCAGGGGATTGCACCGGGCGAAGAGACGTTGTTCATCGCACCCGACGGCAGCGACTGGCTGCTGTACAACCCGTGGCATTCGCGCATCCCGTTCGAACCGCTGCGTCCGGCAGAAGCGGTGCGGGTCGGATGGAGCTCAGCCGGGCCCTACGTCGCTGAAGCCGGCCAGTTCCCCCCACCCTAAGTTCGGGGAATCCGAAGCAGCAGCCCTGTCACCCAGTTCGAGCCCGGCAGCAGACGGACGCCGGCCTTCGCGATCGGTACCCGTCTCGTCGGCGTCGGATTCTTCGATCGCCGCCACGTTCATCACTCTCGTCTCGGCGCGCTCGGCCGACTCGCCCTGAAGCAGCGGGCTGCGGCTCAGTAACACCACTCCTCCGACGAGCACCAAAAGCGAAGCGGCCTCGCCGATGATCTCGATCGGGTCGTGGCGGATGGTCTCTCTGAACAACAACACACCGAGCACGCTCGCCACCAACGGGTCGATGATCGTCAGGCACGGCTGCGACGCCGCGAGCGGTCCCGCCTTGAACGCGTTGGTCAACAGCAGGAACGCACCTGCTCCCGAAATCAGAAGCACGTAAGGCGACCAATTGGTGAAGACGGCGTAAGGACCCTGCGAGATGTGGACGCTCAGCTCTTTGATGACCGCGGCCACGAAACCCCACGCAACGCCGGCCGCCGCCGCGAGCAGCGCGGCCTGGCG
>JBAPRR010000393.1:0-14923 GCA_049281195.1 Acidimicrobiales bacterium | reverse complement strand
CGGTGCCGATGTTTAGAGCACCCAGGTAGGCGGTCATCAGTTGGTTGAGACTGGTCGTGCTGGCGAGTGCCGTTACTCCCCAGTTCGCGCTCGAGAAGTACGACACGCCCTGCAGAACCTTGCTCGAGTTGTCGAGGCGCAACATGGGAAGCGATATCGCCATCTGGAGCACGAGGATGACTGGGAGGATCACCGAGGCTTGCTCTGATCTGCTTACGCGGGCCGAGATGGCGAGGCCCAACGCCGTCGCGGCTAATCCGGCCAAGCTCACTGCAACCAGGATCTCGAACAATTGTGAGCCGAACAATGCGCCGGAGTCGAAGTTGTGGAGTCCGCCCAACAGATTCGGATACTGCTTCTCGAGCTGCACCACTATGCCGAGGTTGTCCTTCGGGGGAAGCGTTTGGTTCAGCAGCCCGATCACCACGACGATCCATGTCTGCACGAGGGTGATGATGCCGAACACGATGGCCTTGGACCCGAGGTAAGCGTTACGCGATAGTCCGACTGCGCGCTCCCGCCGATATATCGGCGCCTCTTTCACGATCTCGCGAATCGTATTGGAGGTGCCTAGCCAGGTGGCCGAGATGATCAGCAACCACTCGAGGAGCGCGGCGAACGGCCCGTTGGTCGTTGACATAGTTCCCTTGGGGAACAGTAAGAAGATGATCAAACCGAATGCCGGCGCCTGAACGACGAGGGTGACCAAAGACCGGCGATCACCGGCGAGGATCCGCAACTGACGCCGGATCAACACGATCAGTTGACGGAGCGGTTTAACAGGTGCCGGTCGGTGCGCACTGGTAACAGTCGGGATCGAGGCCCCTGGTTGGGCATCGGGGGCATACAGATCGTGATCTGGATCGGCCCGGAACCGTTGTACCCACTCATTCGCGTCGCCTTCCTCCAACGCGTGGAAGATCGCCGCATAGTTCGGATCGACGCCTTGCCGCGCGAAATAGTCGAGGGCCTTGTCCGGCGGTCCGAAATACGCCATCCGGCCCCCGCGGGTCAGGAACAGAACCCGGTCGACAAGGTTCAAGCTTTGGGTGGCATGCGTGACCACGACCACGATCCGGCCGCCATCGGCCAGTTCACGCAAAACAGACATCACCTGGTGCTCGTTCCCCGGGTCCAACCCAGAGGTCGGCTCGTCGAGGAAGAGGAGCGCCGGCTGTGTGAGCAGCTCGAGCCCGACGCTCACTCTCTTTCGTTGTCCGCCTGACAATTTCTCCACGGGCAGGTTGGCTCGTTGACTCAATCCGAGCTCCTGCATGACGTGGTCCACCTGGGTCCGACGCTCTGAGGGAAGAACATCAGGCGACAACCGGAGCGAGGCCGCGAAAGAGAGCTCCTGGCTGACGGTCAAAGTCGTATGGACCAAGTCGTCCTGCGGCACGTAGCCGATCAACGAGCGCATTTCGTCGTAGTTCTCGTAAAGGTCGCGGCCCGTGAAGTGCACTTGTCCCGTAGTCGGGGCGGAGAAACCATTGAGGGCTCTCAACATCGTGCTCTTTCCCGCACCGGAAGGACCGACAATCGCCAGAACGCTCCGCGAAGGCACCGAGAAGGTCACGCCTTCGATGAGGGAGGCGTTGCCAACCGAGACGCCCACATTGGCAGCTTCAAGCGAGACGTCGTCGGACACAGACAGCGGTTGCAACGATCCTGAGAAGTAACGGAAAACGTGATTTCCGACCGTTACCACTTGCCCGTCGCGCAGCACGGCGCGGTCCACGCGTGTGCCGTCTACGAACGTTCCGGTATTGCTACCGAGGTCTCGGATCTCCCAGGTGCCGTCTGGCCGGCCCCGCAACGCGGCATGTTGCATGGAGACCTGTAGGTCGTCTGTCAGCGCAATGTCGTTGGCAGGAGCTCGACCGATGGTCAGAACGCCGCGAGCAGAGCTGTACGGGGCTCCCTCGGCACCCTGTCCAGATCCGGGCTGGGAGCCCTGCGGATACTGCGTGCCCTGCGGATACTGCGTGCCCTGCTGGTATTGCGGGTTCTCTGGATATGCAGGCTCTGCGACCTGCGCGGATCCGAGGACTATGGGGACGTCTGACTCGTCTTGGTGAGGGCCGACTGTCGGAACCGTCGGCACAGTCGGGGACGGCACAGTCGGAGCTGACGGTACGGACGGAGCGGTCTGAGCCGTCGGAGCCGTGGGGACGTTCATGCCAGGCGCCGGTGCTGCGCTCAGGCCTATCTCGACGGTGGGGCTCGAATCGCCCATCCCGAGCGAGACGGAGGTCTGCTCCTGCACGAGGTATTCCCGGACCCGAAGTCCGCCGATCCATGTTCCGGCCGGACTTCCGGTGTCCCGTAGCAGCCAACCGCCGTCTACCGCATCGACCTGAAAATGCACAGGTGCAACGTGACGGTTGGGGATTACAACGGCACATCTGGGGTCGCGTCCAACCGTGACGCTGGCACCGGGCGCCCAATAAAACTGGTGGTCACCGCCGATCAGAAGCGTCGGACCCATCATGTTCGGTGTGGTCACTGCCAGGTGCCTCCTGTGGGTCCGCCGTCAGACCACGATATGAAAACACGTCTGACTCTGTGTGTCTCGTGATGGACGCAGGATGTCCCGTGATGGACTGAGGGTGTCTTCGCGACGGCCGCAGGCCAACCAGTATTTTGCCGTCGAACCAGCCACCGATTACCCACCCCACCACGGACTGCGGCCATACTGACGCCAGTGAATCGGCCCCCCAGCGACAGCAAGAGCGACAACAGGAGCGACAGCAGGAGAGAAGAAAGAGCCGACTACCAGGACAGCTTCATCGTGCAAGCGAGCGGTCCGCTACTTGGGACCGTCCGGGCTAGAGGCGCCAAGAACTCGGCTCTCAAGCTCATGGCGGCGTGCCTCCTGTGCGAAGGCCGCCACGTCCTGTCCAATGTTCCCGACATAACCGACGTGGCGATCATGTCGGAAGTCCTCGAAGCCGTCGGTGTGAAAGTCGCCCGCAACGACGACACCAGCGAGCTCATCATCGACACTCCTGCCGAGCTCATCCCGGAGGCGCCTTACCACCTCGTCGAGAAGATGCGCGCCTCGATCGTGGTGCTCGGACCGCTTCTGGCGAGAACGGGACGGGCCCGCATGTCGATGCCCGGTGGCGACGACTTCGGAGCCCGTCCGATCAACTACCACCTCGACTCCTTCAACGGCATGGGAGCGGAGTTCACCACCAGCCACGGCTACGTCGAAGGAACAGTCCCGTCGGGCCGCCTGGTCGGAGACGTGATCGGTCTGGAGTACCCGAGCCACACCGCCACCGACAACGTTCTCATGGCCGCGGTCCTCGCCAAGGGAACCACGGTCATCGAGAACGCGGCCCGCGAACCCGAGGTTGCCGATCTGGCCGTCTTTCTCCGAGCCATGGGTGCGCGCATAACTGGCGCCGGAACCTCGCGGATAGTCGTCGACGGCGTGGACGAGCTCGAGCCTGCGAACCACCATGTTCTGGCCGACCGCGTGGTGACCGCCACATTTCTGGCCGCGGCGGCGATCGTCGGCGGCGAGGTCATCGTCGAAGACGCCCGCATCGATCACATGACGATGCTGCTAGGGAAGTTCCGCCAGATGGGTGTCGACATCACGCAGCGTCCGGAGGGACTTTGTGCCTCGTTCGACGGCCGCCTGAAAAGCGTCGATATCGCCACGCTTCCTTATCCGGGCGTAGCGACCGACTACAAGCCGTTCCTGGTCACCATGCTCAGCATCGCTGACGGCGTGGGCATCGTCACCGAAAACCTCTTCTCGGGGCGCTTCCGCTACATAGACGAGCTGAGGCGCATGGGCGCAGACATCAGAACCGAGGGCCATCACGCCGTGGTACGAGGCGTCCCGACGCTGAGCGGCGCCCAGGTGAGGGCTACCGACCTTCGGGCCGGCGCGGCGCTGGTCCTGGCCGGTCTGGCGGCAGAAGGTGAGACCGTCGTGAACGACGCCAGGCACGTCGACCGGGGATACGAGGATCTGGCCGGGGATCTCAGATCCCTCGGGGCGAACGTCCGCAGGGTCTGACCGTCGGCTTGGCCCGCAGGGTCTGACCGTCGGCTTGGCCCGCAGGGTCTGACCGGTCCGGTCCCATCCCATACGCTCGTCGGACCATGTCCGACACTCCCCGGCGTCGCAAGGATCCCGGCGTCCTTTTGGAAGAGGCCCGCGCCGGTGACCGTCACGCCCTGGCGCGGCTGATCACCGGCCTGGAACAGGGAGGCCCTCAGAGCCGCCAGATCGCCGGCCTCGCATATCGCAGCTCGACCGAGGTTCCTACCGTCGGAATCACCGGTGCTCCCGGCGCCGGCAAGTCGACGCTCGTGTCGCGCCTGATCGGGCAGATGCGAGAGGGCGGGCAGTCCATCGGCGTTCTCGCCATCGACCCCACCTCTCCCTTCTCCGGCGGTGCGATCCTCGGCGACCGCGTCCGCATGCAGGACCATGCTTTGGACCAGCAGGTGTTCATCAGGTCGATGGCCACCAGGGGACATCTTGGTGGGCTCACCCTGGCGGTGCCCGAGGCGGTCAGAGTGCTGGCCGCGGTCGGTCTCGATCGGGTGGTCATCGAGACGGTCGGTGTGGGCCAGGTGGAGGTGGAGGTGGCGTCCGCGGCCGACACCACCGTCGTAGTGGTGAATCCCGGGTGGGGCGATTCGGTCCAGGCGAACAAGGCAGGACTGCTCGAGATCGCGGACATCTTCGTGATCAACAAGGCCGATCGTCCCGGTGCGCGCCAGACCCGACTCGACCTGGACCAGATGCTGGATCTGTCGCAGACCACCGACTGGCGGCCACCGATCGTGGAAACCACTGCCACTGCCACGGCCGGAGACGGACTGATCGATCTGTGGGCGGCGATCAAGGATCACGAGGCGTACCTGGCCAAGTCGGGACTGCTCGAGACCCGTCGGGCCAAACGCCTCGAACGCGAGCTGCGGCGGGTTCTCACCGCCGAGATCGACCGCGAGGTGCGGCGGATCTCCGACGAGCCGGGATTCTCAGACGTGGTGAAGGCGGTGGTGGCCCACGAGATCGACCCCTACGACGCCGCGGATCGCCTCATAGGGGCCGCCCTGGCCCACATCAAGGATCCCTGAGAAGGTCGAAGCGCCGGAGTAGGTCGAAGCCCCCCAGTAGGCCTCCGGCCGAGCCGGCGGTACACCCGTGCCCCGGCCGCGGGCAGGTACGGTGCGAGCCGTGCCTGACGAAACCCCCCAGAACCCAGAAAACCCCGAAAACGAGGTACTGGTCGACCACCGCGACGACGGCGTGGTCCTGGTCACCCTCAATCGGCCGAAGATGAACGCACTTTCACTTGGGCTGCTCGGTGAACTGGCCGATTGTCTTACCGGGATCTCGAAAGAGAAGCCGGGAGCCCTCGTCATCTGGGGCGGTGAGCGCATCTTCGCCGCGGGTGCCGACGTGAAGGAGTTCTCAGGCTCGGAGGTGGGCGCGAAGGTGTCGGAGTCGTTCAAGAAGGTGACGGATCTGCTCAGGAACCTGAGCTGCGTCACCATCGCGGCCATCACCGGATACGCACTCGGTGGCGGCCTGGAGCTGGCGATGGGTTGCGATCTGCGGATCGCGTCACGGTCTGCGAAGGTCGGTCAACCCGAGATCCTCCTCGGCATCATTCCGGGCGGCGGCGGCACCCAACGCCTTTCCCGTCTGGTCGGGCAGTCGCGTGCCAAGGATCTGTGCATGACCGGAAGGCAGATCACCGCGGAAGAAGCGCTCAACTGGGGACTGGTCGACAGGGTGGTGGAAAGGGAGTCGGTGCTCGACGAGGCCCTTGCTCTCGCAGCGGGGTTCGCCAAGGGTCCGCTCATGGCCATCGCTGCCGTGAAGAGAGCGATAGACCAGGGACTCGACTCCACGCTCGAAGAGGGACTCCTGATTGAGCGCGACGAGTTCTCGTCATTGTTCTCAACCGATGATGCGCGGCTCGGGATGCAGTCGTTCATAGAGAACGGGCCGGGCAAAGCAACGTTCGTGGGGCATTGATGTCCAACGGGAACCGGTCGCTCAAGGGGAACCAACCCGACTGGTACCGCCGCGCTGTCTTCTACGAGGTTCCGGTCCGGGGCTTCTACGACGCGAACAACGACGGAATCGGAGACTTCCGCGGGTTGAGGGAGAAGCTCGAGTACATCCAATGGCTCGGGGTCGATTGCCTGTGGCTTCTTCCGTATTACCCGTCTCCGATGCGCGACGGTGGTTACGACATCGCTGATTATTTCTCGGTGCATCCGGACCTCGGTACGACCGAGGATCTTGTAGAGCTCATCGACGACGCGCACTGCCGTGGCATCCGGATCATCGCGGACCTCGTCATCAATCACACATCGGACGAGCACCCTTGGTTCGTCGAATCACGGAGCTCGCGCGACAACGCGTACGCCGACTGGTACATCTGGAGCGACGACGACAAGCGTTGGCCCGAAGCGCGCATCGTGTTCCTCGATGTCGAAACGTCGAACTGGACGTGGGATCCCGTACGTGGCCAGTACTTCTGGCACCGCTTCTACTCACATCAGCCCGATCTGAACTACGAAAACCCCGAAGTCGAGCAGGCCATGCTCGGTGTCGTACGCCACTGGCTCGATCTGGGGCTCGACGGTTTCCGCCTCGACGCAGTGCCTTATCTGTTTCAGCGCGACGGGACGACGGGGGAAGGTCTCCCCGAGACCCACGCTTTGCTGCGGCGGCTCAGAAAAGAGATCGACGCCGGCTATCCGGACAAGGTTCTGCTGGCGGAGGCGAACGACTGGCCCGCCGACCTCGTCGACTACTTCGGGCAGGGCGACGAGTGTCACATGTGCTTCAACTTCCCGTTGATGCCCAGGTTGTTCATGGCCGTACGGCGCGAACAACGGTTCCCCGTCACCGAGATACTCAGCCAAGCCCCCGAGATTCCTCCCGGCTGTCAATGGGCCATATTCCTTCGCAACCACGACGAGCTCTCGCTCGAGAAGGTCACAGAGGAAGAGCGCGACTACATGGTCGCCGAGTACGCCAAAGACCCCAGAATGCAACGCAACCTTGGCATCGGGCGCCGACTCGCTCCTCTGTTGGAGAGGGACCGCCGGCTGGTCGAACTCCTCGTCGCTCTCCTGTTATCCCTTCCGGGGAGCCCGGTCTGGTACTACGGCGACGAGATTCTGATGGGCGACAACGTATATCTCGGTGACCGTGACTCCGTCAGGACTCCGATGCAGTGGAGCCCGGACAGAAACGGCGGGTTCTCCAAAGCCGACTTCGCGCAGCTCTACCTGCCGCCACTGATGGACCCGGTGTTCGGGTATCAGGCGGTCAACGTGGAGGCGCAGCAGAGAAATCCGGGATCGTTCCTCCACTGGATGAGGCGCATGCTCCAGGTGCGTAAGTCGTACGAACAGTTCGGCACCGGTGACTTCGAGCCCGTCGACTGCGCCAACCCGTCTGTGCTGGCCTTTGTGAGGGCGCCCGAAAAAGGGGCCGGGTCCCATGGGGCGCCCGGTAAGGGGGCGGGGTCCCATGGGGCGCCCGGTAAGGGGGCCGAGTCCCCCGGGTCGCCCGGCGAGGGGGCCGGGGCCGAGTCTCCTGTCCTCTGCGTGCACAATCTGAGCAGGTTTGCCCAGCCCGCATGGCTCGATCTGGTCAAGTGGTCGGGTCGCACTCCCGTCGAGTTGCTCGGGCGGGTACCGTTCCCACCGGTGGCAAGTGGGCTGACCCACATGACCCTTGGTCCGCACGGCTTCTACTGGTTCGAGCTGGTGGAGGAGAACCCCGTCGACCCGGAGCCGAGGTTGGAGGATTCTTGACCTCGACTGTCAGGGGGGACCCGACACTGGGAGAGCTGGTAGAGCACTACGTGGCGCGTCGGCCCGGATGGTTCGGCCTCGACGGTCAGGCCACCGTCATCGACGACGAGATCGTCGTCCCCGGTCACCCGGGCATCCGCGATGTGGTCGCCGAGGTGAACGGAACTCTGGTACATCTCCCCGTCGGCCTCCGTGCCCCGACTGAGGAGAACAAGGCACTGGGAGGTGCGGAGGAAACCGTTCTCGGACTGCACGAGGGTGCAGAAGGAGTTTCTGTCGCCTTCGACGCCGTCCGCGATCAAGAGACCGCCGCGCGTCTGCTCCAGGCCGTCACCGGTACCAGGATCGATCCGCAGCGTGTTCGTCAGGTGCGTTTCGACACCAGCTCTTCCACCCTTGCGTTTGACGACGCGCTTGACTTCACCATCTTCGACCGGCTGGTCGACGGGCCGCATCCAGGGCTCGAGCTTTTGGTCGGTTTGGACCGCGCCGGCTTCAACCACGTGGCCGCGCCGGTCGCTATCTGGCGCCGCGGTGGGCGCGATCTCGGAGTGGTGCAGGAGCACATCGTCGGCGGCTCTTCGGGCTGGGCCATGGCACGCACCTCGGTCAGGGACCTTTATGCGTCGCGTGTTTCGCCGGAAGAAGCGGGCGGTGACTTCGCGTCAGAGGCGAACCGCCTCGGGACCATGACCGCCCGGATGCACCTGACGTTGGCGGAGGCGTTCCCTCGCCGCGACGAGTCTGTGGCGTCCATTGTTTCGTCGATCGAGGATCACTTACGGGCGACGGATCCGTCTCTGCTCGCTGCGCCTGAGACCGCCCGGTTGATCGAAGAGTTGAAGTCGCCTGCATCGTCTGTGTCAGGCGGCACCAGCGCGGTGGTGAGAGCACACGGCGACTTCCACCTCGGTCGGGTGTGGCGGGGCGAACAGGGTTGGATGGTCGTGGAGCTGACCCCGGGAGAGCATCCGGTGAACCGCCCCGGCGGCGTGCCGGGCGATGCCGATCTCGACGTCGACGTCGGACCTGGTCCATTTGAACGGTCACCTTTGGGCGACGTCGCGGACATGCTGTGGTCGTTCGGGAGTGTTGCCTCCGTCGCAGCAGCGCGGCGGGATCCTGCCGGGAGGGAAAACCTCGGGCCCCTCGGACAGCAATGGAGCAAGCGCAACAGGGAGGCCTTCCTGGCCGGCTATCTGGATGTTCCCGGCATCGCCGACCTGGTGCCAAAATCGCGTCAGGCCGTGCAGTTGCTGGTGAACTTGTTCGAGATAAACAGACTGGCCGGCCTCGGCTCACGCCACCGTGAGAGCTGAGTAGTTCTCAACTTGCCGATGCGCATCGGGATGCTCACGGGCGGAGGCGATTGTCCGGGCCTGAATGCCGTCATCCGTGCTGTGGTGCTCACCGCGTCGAAGATCCACGGCGACGAGATCATCGGGTTCTTGGACGGCTGGCGTGGAGTACTCGACGACAAGTCGATACCGCTCGACGAGGCCCGTTGCCGCGACATCCTTCCCCAGGGAGGAACGATCCTCGGAACGTCGCGGACCAATCCGTTCGGGATGGACGGAGGTCCTGAGAAGGTCCTCGCCACACTGGAACGGAACCGGCTGGACGCTCTTGTGGCCATCGGCGGGGAGGACACTCTCGGCGTGGCCCATCGCCTGGGCGCATACGGCGTGCGGGTCGTCGGTGTGCCCAAGACCATCGACAACGACTTGGCCGCGACCGAGTTCACGTTCGGATTCGACACAGCGGTGCAGGTGGCCACCGACGCCGTCGACAGGCTGCGCACCACGGCAGAGTCGCATCACCGGGTGATCGTGTGCGAAGTGATGGGACGCCACGCCGGATGGATCGCCGCCTACGCCGGTATCGCCGGCGGCGCAGCGGTGATACTGGTTCCGGAGATCCCGTTCGACATCGACGACGTGTGCCGACGTTTGGCCAGGAGGCACGACGGCGGGCAGTTCTCTTCGGTCGTCGTCATCTCGGAAGGCGCGGAGCCCGTTGAAGGACCCGACGCTGAAAGCGCCCGGGTGGCCACCGCGACCGACAGGGTCGACGCCTTCGGCCACGCACGGCTCGGCGGCATAGGCGAGTGGCTGGCCCGCGAGCTCGAGCGACGCACGGGATACGAAGCACGCACGACGATCCTCGGACACGTCCAGAGGGGTGGCACGCCGACGGCCCGCGATCGGGTACTCGCCACGAGGTTCGGCGTGGCATGCGTAGCGGCCGTCCACGATGGCGATTTCGGCACCATGGTCGCGCTGCGCGATGGTCAGATGGTCCTTGTTCCCATAGCCGACGCCACGACCAAGCCGAAGACTGTCGACATGTCCTTGATGGGGGTTGCAGCCGCCTTGACCGGCTAGGGATGCACCGTTTGGGCTACGAGCGCGCTCTCGGGTCAGGCTGCGTCAGGCAGTGGCGAAACCCGCGGCAGGTATTCCGACCCGGAGTTCGTCGGCGGCCTGTTCCGGAGCAACGATGTTGATCAGAACTCCAGTGCCGAGCTCGAAGCCTGCTTGAGTCGTGAGCTTGGGCCAGATGTGAACGTGCCAGTGGAACGGCTCCGGCGCCCGAAACGGTGCCGAGTGGAATACCAGGTTGTAAGGCACGTCCCCGATGTGGTCCTGGAGGGAGCCGAGAGCGATCCGGATCGCCCGGCCCACGCTCACCAGATCCGACGGCGACGCTCGGTGGAGGTGCGGGCCGTGGTTGCGGGGGATCACCAACATCTCGTACGGGGTGCCGCTCCAAAACGGGCAAACCACCGCGACGCGCTCGTCGGAGTACACGACCCGGTATCCGGTCGACTCCTCCGCGTCTATCGCCGTGCAGAGCAGACAGCGACCGGTGAACCGGGCGAAACCGGCCTGCTCCTCGGCGAGCTCGCGCGGCACGAAAGACATCCCGAGGAGTTGTGCGTGGGGGTGTTCGATCGACGCGCCGGCCTCGCGGCCTGAGTTGACGATCGCCTGGCTGTAGCGCAGGCCCGGGACGGTCGAGTGCTCCTCGACCCGGTCCCGGATAGCAGCCATGATCAATCCGGCCTGCTCCTCGCCGATGCTCTCCCAGGGACGTTCGTGGTCGGGGGAGAGAACGAGAACTTCGTGGATGCCGCCCGCAGTGGCCTGGGTGAACACCGGTCCCCTGTGCTCGACCACAAAGGCGTTGTCGCCTTCAAAGGCCGGGTAGAGGTTGGGGACCACCCTGACAAGCCATCCACCCGACTGGCTGTACGTCTCGAGCGCAGGCGGGGTCGACTCTTCGTTACCTGGACAGAACGGGCAAGGGCGCGTGGTGTCCGCCTGTACCACGGACACTCTTGGAGAAAAGTTGAACGCGGACGGGCGGTGAGCTCGGTCGACGCTGACGACGACCCACCGCCCGGTCAGGGGATCCAGTCGAAGCTGGTTCATCGTCCACTCTCCGGGACGTCGGTGCTCAAGGCCTGGGTGTTCACCCGCGATGCCTTCCTACGGTTCTTGCTTGTTTTTCGCCGTTTCGTTTCTAGGACCCCGTCTTCCTGCCCGACCGCCCTGGGTCCAACGCCCTGCCGGAGTCCTCCGGCAACAGTTTCGAACCCGTGACATCCGGTACTGCCTGCTACCAACGTAGTCTCCGCGGGCATCTGGAAGGTTCCATCCTCCTGAGAATTGCCCGTGAACATGTACAAGTCGCATAAAAAAGTGGTGAATTTCGCCGAAATTGGCCTGAAGGGCCACGATATGGCCATGTCAACCCCTGTCGGGACCACGTTGTCGTGCTGACGGAAGCGACTGGGTTCACGATGCCCTCGGGGTTCATGATGCCCTCGGGGTTCACCATGCCTTCGGGGTTGACCATGCCCTCGGGGTTCATGGTGCCTTCGGGGCGGATGGCCGCCGCCGCCGCCACGGTTGCCACCACGTCGGCAGCCAAATCTCCTCCCCAGGGGGCTGCGTTCGATGTGGTGCTCATGCTCCACGTGGGGTGCTTTCTGATCTCTTTCGTCTCCGTACTGGTTACGGGTACCCAGGCTTGGCGCGCTCGAACAGGCCCGAAGGCTCCGGGAGCGGCCAGCGTCGCCAGGTACTTCAAGCCGGGGATCAACTGGCCCGGCCGGCTGATTTATGCCGTGATCGTCTTGGGCGTCGTCCTCATCGCGATGAGCGGGAAGGTGTACAGCTTCAGCGACGCCTTCGTCGAGATCGGCCTGGTCCTGTGGATAGTGGTGGCGTCTCTGGCGGAGTTCGTGGTGTGGCCGGGGGAGAGGTCGCTTCAGGTGACCATTGCGGAGCACTGGACAGGAGGAGAGCACCGCACCGGAGGAGAGCGCCGGACCGGAGAGCATCGGACCGGAGGAGACGGGTCGCCCGGGCGGGCCGACGCGCCCGACGGGGACCCATCATCTTCGGTTTCGGCTTCGGGACAGGATTCAGCAGTGCTGGTGGCCAACGCCAGGCAGCTGGCGACGCGGGTCGCATTGTCGGCCTGGACGGTGTGCGCCGTGATGATCGTCGCCACGGTGATCATGGTCGACAAACCCTGAACCGTCTTTAGACTTCGAACGTGAAGGCGTACCTCGACAACGCGTCCACCACGCCTTTGAGTCCTGAGGCGTTGTCGGCGATGCTGCCGTTCCTCACCGAGCACTACGGCAATCCCTCCGCGCCCAATGCTCCTGGTCGGCGTGCACGTCTCGCTCTCGACGAAGCACGTGACCAGATAGCCGAATGCCTAGGGTGCCTGCCGGGCGAAGTCGTCTTCTGCTCCGGAGGCACGGAGGCGGCGAACCTGGCGATATTCGGTGCCGACGCCGCGGCTGGTCCCGGTCAGATGACGTCGGTCTGTTCGGCATTCGAACACCATGCCGTTTTGCGCGCGGTCGAGTCGATCGGTGGAACCACAGTTTCGGTGAATGCCCGGGGTGTCATCGACCTCGAGGCGTTGGAGTCGGAGCTTGGCGGTGCTGACAATGCCGGTCGGAACGGCCAGGTGGGTTTGGTTGCGGTGATGCTCGCGAACAACGAAGTCGGCACGGTGCAGCCCATAGGCGAGGTCACTCGTCTCGTTCGGGAACATGCTCCCGGTGCAGTGCTCGTGGTGGACGCGGTCCACGCTGCTCCGTGGCTCGACATTGCGGCTCTTTGCACTGACGCCGACATGTTCTTCGTGAGCGCGCACAAGTTCGGCGGCCCGAAAGGTGTCGGAGCCCTCGTAGTGCGCGGCAGCACCCGATGGACGGCCACAGGTCGGGGCGGCGCTCAGGAGAGGGAAAGACGGCCGGGTACCGAGAACGTCGCTGCGATCGTGGGGATGGCGGCTGCACTTGGGTCTGCCGTGCAGGACAGGCAAGCGAATGTGTTCCGGGTGTCGGCACACCGCGATCGGTTGGCCGATGGGATCTGCTTCTCGTCGCCGGCGATCACAGAGTCCGCCGTTCAAGACGGGGACAGGTCGGGGAAGGTTGCCGGTACCTGCCATGTCACGGTCGAAGGCGTCGAGCAGGACGAGCTGTTGTTCCTGTTGGACCGCGAGGGCATCTACGCATCGGCAGGTTCCGCATGTGCTTCTGGTGCCGCGGAAACGAATCACGTCCTCGAGGCGATGGGGATCGACCTCACTTCGTCAAAGGCGGCTGCGCTGCGGTTGTCGCTTGGCGCAACAACCACTGATGATGAAGTCGACTACGCGGTCGACGTGATCCCAAAGATCGTGGAGCACCTTCGATCGGGGGGTTGAACGATCCGACAACGTGGGCCTTGCTCCCAGGGGCCGTCAGGGGAGTGGATTTAACTCGGGGTTGAATGGGCAGCCACGATGGTGACTGGAACCTGGGTTGGGTTCGGCAGTGGAACCTCCGCCGACCATCCGACCATCGCTTCATAAGTCCCGAGGGGCAGAGGCGGAACCCCTTGGGGGGTACAGGTCGGCTCGTTGACCGTTTCGTTTTGTCCTGCCGGCCCACATCCCGAATAGTCGGAATACACGCGCGAGAGGAGCCGATTGGTCCCGTGTTTGATGAGAAAGGGCCGGTTTGAACAGGGCAGAGCGAATCCAAGTAACTGGCTGGCCTTCTTGCTCACCAAGTAGATCCCGAATGCGGGTTCGCACCGTACGGCGTTTGCACCCGTTCCTTCGGGAGCGACCACGGAAGTCAGATTTATGGTGGGGCCTCGGTTCACGACTACGAGATATGCCTTGATCTGCGATCCTGAAGCGATGGTCTTGGCAATGTCTATGTGAACCGACAGCCTCGGTTCCTGCCGTCCCTTGGTGGGAACCGGCTTTCCGACGGGTGTAATCCGTTGCGATCCTCCTGAAGCGTTCAGACCGATCCCTACCCCGGCTGCAATGAGTAGGAGGAGGCCCATCGTCCATGTAAGGGAGAGCACGAGCCTCCGCCTGGGGCTCTGCGGTTGTCTCAACCGGGGCTCAGTTCCATCGCGATCTTTCAACGCGCCGAGCGCTGACGCTTCGTCCGACGTCACAGGCGGTGCGGCCTCGTCCAGCCCGGCACGGAGCTGTTCAGCGAGCGCCGTCGAAAAGTGGTCTTCGTTCATTTGAGGTCCAAGTTCATCGGATCGATCTCCAGCAGTTGTCGAAGTCGTGACGTTCCTCTTTCAACGTGTTTCTGCACGGTGGACGTCGAGAGTCGGAGTGCTTCAGCCACTTCGGCGTGGGTCCAACCGGCTCCGTGAACCAGCATGACGACCCCGCGTTGTCGTTCAGGGAGCGAAGAGAGAGCCTCGGATAAACGAGGTTCGAAGATCCGCTCATCCCAGTGTGGCCGGTCGGTCAAGATGCGACGTTTGGGTGGTCTTGTCAGGCTCTGTCCGACCCGGAACAGAAATGCGACCGGACTTTTGATCTGTTGGAGACGACTCCGGTTCTCCCAAGCCCAAGCTAGGGCCTCTGCCGTGGCCTCCCTTCCGCGTTCGGGTCCATAGCTGGCGATGAGGCCGCGTCGTAGCCGCGGTTCGATGGACCTGACGAACTCCGTGAACTCGGTGTCGTCAACAGGCGCTCGAGCCAAATCGCTCCTCGGTCAGCGGGCCTTCCACAACCTATGACCACTGAGAGGTCGACTTGCATGACAACACGTACAAGG
>JBAPRR010000392.1:0-2942 GCA_049281195.1 Acidimicrobiales bacterium | reverse complement strand
GTTGTCCAGTGCACCATTCCGGATCCTGTTCGAGGCTGCGGCCCGGGTCAGCGACAGGCGCCTGAACATCTTTTTCCCCGAAGGCGACGATGTCCGCGTCGAAGCCGCTGCTTCGCGTTTGGTGTCGATGGGCTGGGCCTCTGCAGTGCTTATGACAAGGAGGCGGCGATCAGATACGGAAGGATCGCTGGGGTTCAAGACACTTGCCCGTGCCGACGTGCTCGAACGGATGGCACCGACTCTGCCCACGGACATATCCGACGAGCACCTCGCCGCCGAGCTCACCGCGGCCGGTCACTTCGACGGAACAGTCATCGGGGCGGCGACTCACAGCGCGGATGTCATATCAGCGGGTCTCGCTCATCTGCACCGCTCCGGATCGAGTCTCAGGGTCGCAGGTGGCGCCTGGATAGAGAGCTCCGAGCGACCGGGCCGGCCGATGGTGTTCGTAGATCCGAGCGTCAACATCTCCCCCGATGCCAGAACGATGGCAGACGCCTTGACGGGTGCAGCTTCGCTTTACCGCGCGATCACCGGCCACGATCCCTACGTCGGCCTCGTGAGTTGGAACACAGGGCGCGAGGTGTCCGGTTCGGAGATCCGCAGTTACGACGGGTTGACCGACGAGCTCACCGCCCGGGGACTCAAGATTGTCTCTCGCGGTCCTGCCCAGTTAGATGCCCTGATGCATCGCGAGGTCGCCGCACGAAAGGGACTGCTGACCGAGCATTGGGCACCCGTCGACGTTGTGGGGTTTCCATCTTTGGCATCAGCGAACATCGGAACCAAGATCGCAGAATTCGTCGGCGGGGCATCGACGGCGACCTTCACGACCGGTTTCGACAAACCGTTCAACGACGTGTCGAGGAGCGCTTCGGTCGATGCAATCCTGGCCGCAGCAGCGATGACGATCGTCCAGTGCAGCACGCGTGTTCATGCCTGACGCCGCTATCGAGTTGCTACGGGTCAGAACGGACCCGGACGGCGCGGGGTCCGCGCTCGAGTCGATGCTGTGGCAGCTCGACCCGAGCGTCGTCCCCCAGCGTTCTGCGTCGATCGACATCGAGGATGCCCATTTCCGACGCGTCCCGGAACGCAGCCTCGGTCCGCACCGCGCCCCGCGGCGTCAACTTGTGGTCATCCTTGCGGGAAACCTCGAGATCACCAGCTCCGACGGCAGCAAGGCGGTTCTCGGGCCAGGTGCGGTCTTGCTGGCCGACGACACAGAAGGCATAGGTCATTCGGTCAGCTCTGCCGGGGCCGACCTACTGGTGCTTCCACTGCTTCCGTCCGCCGGGAAGAGCCCTGCAATCTGATGACTGCCGCAGAGGGCAGCGCTACGTCCGCGGCCGATCGCCACGTACGGATACTGAGCTTCGTCACCCACGCCCCGCGACCGCGAAACGTGGACGAGTTGATCGAGCGCGCGTTATCACTCGGCGTGGACGTGATCGCGGCCCAGGGAACGAGCAACGACTACGGGGCCTACTGGCTCGGCTCCGGCGAACAGACCGATACCCGCCGAAGTCTGAAGGAGAACATCCGGCCCTACATGAAAGCCGCCGTCTCACGCGACATACCTTTTGTCCTGTCTGTCGGTCTCGCCGGAGCAGACATTCACCTCGATGAGGCACTGTGTCGTGTAGACGAGCTTTGCGAGGAGGAAGGTTGGGCGCTGCGCCTCGGAATTCTGAGCGGCGAGATTTCAACCGAGTTCCTTCTTGAAGCATGCGACTCGGGCGTCCCGATCACGGCAGCACACGAGCATCCCTCGCTTTCTCCGCTTCTGACTGTCGAGGACATCAACGACACGATCCGTGCGGTAGCACTCGTCGGACCCGAACCGATCATCGAGGTTCTTCGCAATCAGGTGAACGGAGTCATAACGGGCCGGGCGCTCGACATCGGGCTTCACATGGCGATACCCATGATGATGGGAATCCCCCGGCATGTCGCTGCGCACGCAGGAAAGATCATCGAGTGCGGAGCCGCGGCCGCTGAAGGGGGTTCTGCACACGCTCCGATCTGGGCGGAGCTGGACGACGATGGTTTTGTAGTCCGTTCACTCGATCCGGTCGCGCCCGTCACAGTTAGATCAGTGACGGCACAGGCGATGTATGAGCGTTCTGATCCTTGGCTCGAGGTGAATCCGGGCGGCACCCTTGACCTCACTCAGAGCTCGTATATCGAGCTCGAACGAGGGGTGGTGCGCTGCGAGGGGGCACGGTGGATCGAGGCGCCCTATTCGGTGCTGGTCGAAGGTGCCAAGGCCGCCGGTCATCGTTCGATCTGCATAATGGGAATCCGCGACAGCGCAGTCATCGAGAATCTCGACCTGTTGCTCGAGAAGATGGATGCTCATCTGAATACTGCACCGCAGCTGGAGGGACTCACGCGTGGCTCAGACTTCGAACTAGGGGTCAGGGTCTACGGCCGAGATGCCGTACTGGGGACTTACGAGCCTTCGCCTGCGATCGATGGCCACGAGATCTGCCTCATCATCGACACCGTCGCCGCCACTCGTGAGCTCGCTCAGCAGGTCTGCCTGATCGCGTATGGCCGCATCCAGTCAGGTGACTTCCCAGGGCGGCTGACGACCGCCGGGAACGTGTCATTGCCGTTCATGCCTATCGTCCATCCGGTGGGGCCTGTGTACCGCTACAGCATTTTTCACATCTTGCCGCTCGAAGACTACGGGGCTCCCTTCCGCACCTGGATATCCGACTTCCCGCGGTCAGAGGGGGGCTGACATGACAAAGCGGTTGAGGGACCTCGCCTCGGTATTGCGCAGCAAGAACTCGGGCCCATTCGAAGTGACCATGGATGTCGTCTTCAAGTCAGAGGCCGCCTTGATCCTCGTCCGGGACAGCCGGATGCTCTCACCGGAGAGTGTTTCGGCCGCTTACGGGATATCACCGTGGCAGGTCAAAGGACCGTACTTT
>JBAPRR010000391.1:0-29071 GCA_049281195.1 Acidimicrobiales bacterium | reverse complement strand
TCACAACTCCACGGCGGGATCGGGTTCATGACCGGGTATCCGCTGCACCGGTACTTCCTGCGCACAAAGGCGGCCCAGCTGCGACTGGGAACTCAGGGGGAGATCAACCGGTGGGCAGCGAAGGCGTTGTTGAAGAAGGGCGCCGATTTGTCGCCTTTCCCGCGGGACTCGTTCAGATCGCGGCGAGTCGGTGTAGCTGACGTATGACGGGGCAGGACGCGTCCACCGCGGGATTGTCAGCCGTTCGATCAGGTTGGCGCCTCAACCTTGTGCTCTCGCGACCCGGACGTAGGAACGCCCTCGACGGTCCCACGGTCGCCGCATTGACAGGGCGGCTGTCCGATCCTGGCGACGCCAGGTTCGTCGTGCTCACCGGGCAGCCGCCGAGCTTCTGTGCCGGCGCAGACACCGCCTCGCTGGCAGAAGCTGGATCCCTCGAGGACCACGCAGAGGAATCGATGGCGCTACACCGGATGCTCGAGGCGGCTGCGACATGTCCCGTCCCCCTGGTCGTCGGGGTTCAGGGCCATGCGCTCGGAGCGGGCTGCGCGCTCGCCGCTTGCGCGGACATTGTCGTGGCAGACCGCAACGCCTACTTCGGGGTTCCCGAGGTGCGAGCGGGCGTCATTCCTGCGATCGTGGCTCCGTTCATCTCCAGAAGGATGCTCGGAGCAGGCCGCAGATACATGCTCTCCGGTTCGCAGTTCGATGCGGCCGAGGCTCAGCGCACTGGGCTCGTGGACCTGATCTCCGACGACCTCGACGCACAGATAGAGGGCTTGGCATGGGAGCTGGGGCGGTGCGGTCCGACCGCGCTGCGTCAGGCCAAGCGACTGTTCACCGAGTCCCCTTCTCCGGAGGCTCAAGCCCAGATGATGGCGGAGCTTCGAGCGGGCGAGGAGGCGCAGGAGGGCTTGGCCGCGCTCCGTGAAAGGCGCAACCCCTCGTGGACAGAGGTCGCCGACGACTAGACCGCGGTTACGCCACCGTCTACGACCATTGCGGTACCCGTGCAATATGAGGCTTCGGGCGAAGCCAGATAGAGCACGGCGTATGCGATCTCCTCCGGCCGGCCCATGCGGTTTATCGGCGCACGCGATCCGGTCTTCTTCCGGAATTCTTCGGGGTCCTCACCGGCGGCGTAACGCGGGTTGTAGAACTCGGTGTCGATCAAGCCGGGGCAGATGCAATTGAGCCGGATGCCTTCGGTCACCACCTCCGCCGCGACGGCGCGGGTGAACGAGATGACTGCACCCTTGGAGGCGCAGTAGACCGCTCCGTTCGGAACACCGATCAGGGCGGCTGCAGATGCAGTGTTGATGATCGAACCGCCGCCCGCTCTCCTGAGCGCGGGGACCGCGTACTTGCAGCCGAGGACCACTCCGGTCACGTTGAGATCGAAGACGCTGTAATAGTCAGCCAGATCCAGATCGGCCACCGGGCTGTGGAACATACGGCCGGCGTTGTTGAAGGCGATCGTCACCTTCTCAAAGTGGGACTCGGCGGTATCGAAAAGAGCCTTCACGTCGGGTTCCTTGGTGACGTCGGTTCGCACGAACAGTGCGTTCCCGCCTTTTTCCTCGATGGCGGCCACGGTCTTCTGGCCGCCCTCCTCGTCCACGTCCGCAACCACGACCGAGGCACCTTCGTCCGCGAACAACTTCGAAGTCACCCGTCCGATGCCCGAGCCGCCTCCGGTGATGACCGCAACCTGGTCCTTCAACCTCATGAATCTGATTTCCTTCTCGTTTCGGAATTGCGACGCCCCCCTGGCCGGTTCGGGCTCCGGGGGGCGTCGACTGAACGTTCGATTTGTCGCGTGGGCCCTTACTGGCCTGCGCTCGGCGCCGGCACTTTGCCGCCGATCGATACACCGGCGGCCTTGGGGGCTCGGATCTTCGCCTGTGCGTAGTAGATGACCGCCGACACCGCGAATCCCACGAGCCACGAGATGTCCGCACCGCCGAGGTGTTTCACCAGCGGTCCGGTGTACATCTCCTGACTGACGAACGGAATCTGGACTGCGGCGCCGATGACGTAGCAGATGCACGCCGGCCATTGCACAGCTCCGTAGGTGCCGTTCACCTTGAAGAACGAGGGCACGTCGTAGTCACCGTGCTTGATGAAGTAGAAGTCGACCAGGTTGATGGCGCTCCAAGGCACGAACAGGAACAACAGCACCGACAGGAAGTTCTCGATGTTGTTGAAGAAGTTGTGGTAGCTCAGCAGGGCGATCACGGTTCCTATGACCATCACGATCACAAGTCCGATGACACGGACCCTGCGCCTCAGATCTGAAGCCATGACCGTTGCGTTGTTGCTGAACAACGAGGTCGCCGCGAGCATCGCGGTATAGGGGGGAAGCACGTTCGACAACGAGCCGGTGGCTGCGAGCAGAACCAGAACCCAGCTCCCCGCCACGGTACCGAGAGCGGTCACCGAGCCATAGTCCTTGGGGATCAGTGCGGTGATGAACGCTCCGAGGCTGGCGTAAAGGCTGGTTGCAAGGAAGTTCCCCCAGAAGATGCCCTGGAACAGCCGTCCGGTGGGTGTGTCCTTCGGCAGGTACCGGGAGTAGTCCGAGACGAAGATCGCCCAGCTCAACATGTTCATGAACATGATGGCGATGGTCGCCACGAAGATCGGGAAGCTGGACAGGTGGGTCCCGCGGTCAGCCGCTGCGATACCTGATCCGAAGGTGAACGCCTCGATGGCGGCATAGATCAGCACGGCGAACAGAAGAACGGTGAACACCTTCTGGACGTTGTGTATCCACTTGTAACCGACGATCCCGAGGATCAAGGTCGGGATCGAGATGAGCACGATCCATACCGGCTGGCTTACGCCGTGGTACACGCCGTTCAGTGCCTGGCCACCGACCACGTTGCCCAGTGCGAGATAACCGATGTCCAAGACGATGCTTGCGACAAGGAGGAATTCCGTTCCCCAGAAACCGAACTGGCCCCGGCTCTGGATCATCTGCGGAACGCCCAGCTTCGGACCCTGGCCAGCGTGGAAAGCCGTCAGAGCGGCTCCGAGCGCTGTTCCGATGACGATGGCCAGAATCGCCCAGAACAGGTTGAGCCCGAGGACGATGGCCAGGCCACCCAGAATGAAGTTCACCGGGTTGCAGTTCTCTGCGAACCACAGCGTGAACTGGTCGCGAGGCTTACCCTGGCGGTCTGAGTCCGGGATTATGTCGATGTGGTGCGACTCAATTTGATTGAGCGCCTCCTGCTCCCCATCGTGCGCCCGCTCATCTAGATGATGGAGCGGCGTCTCGGTTGTGTCCGCCATGTGTCCCCTCGCTTTCTCAAAGACGACGCGTTCGGTTCACGCGACTGCCCCGGATCAGGTGTTCTCAGGACGCGGTTGCGTCATTTTTGCGTGTATGTCGACTAGGCGAAGACGTGAACGATCGACTACATCGTCCCTGATGGACCGGTTCTCCCCCTGGCCCTTACCTGAACTCGCACCGAAAGCCACTCTCACGCTCGCTTCGTCGGCCCGCCCAAGCGGCAGGAATGACTACCGGTGCCACGCACACCGATAGTCGGGAATTCCCTTCTTGCGGCTATGTTTGGGTCATCTTAGAAGCAGGTCGCTACGGTGTCAACATCCTGTATTTGACATGTTCCAACCGGTTTTTAAGGGACTTTCGGGGTGAGAGGAAGACATGACAGACGCCGCTGACCTGCTGAATGACCGCGTCGCGATCGTTACGGGAGGCGCCACGGGGATTGGAAGGGCCGCGGCCAGGGCGCTCTCGAGGGCCGGAGCGCGACTGGTGGTTGCGGACATCGATCTGGCGGGCGCGGAGGCCTGCGCCTCGGAACTTGTAAGCAAAGGTCGAGCGGCCCTCGGCCTACACGTGAACGTGGCCGACGAAGACTCGGTGAGGAAGATGGTCGATAACACGATGGCCGAGCTCGGCAGGATCGACGTGCTCTTCTCGAACGCGGCCGCCACCAACTTGCTCCCCAACGACAACGACCTCGAGAACCTGGACACGGCTCTGTGGGACGAGACGATGGCCGTAAATGTGAGGGGCACCATGTTGTGTGCCAAGCACGTCATCCCGGTGATGAAGGCTCAAGGTAGCGGAGTGATCATCAATGTGGCCTCCTCCACCGCGCTTCTGGGCGGAGTGATCCACATGGCGTACGGGACCTCCAAGGCCGCCATAATCACGATGACCAAGTACATCGCGACCATGTACGGTCGGTTCGGGATCCGGTGCAACGCGGTGGCCCCCGGCCTGATCATCACCGAGGCCATGGCGAAGCGTGCTCCCCACGCTCAGGTGGCCTACGCCAGGCACCGTCTGGTGACCCGGGACGGGAGCATGGAGGACATCGCCGCGCTGGTCAGGTTCCTGGCGTCTGACGAGGCCGGTTACATCACCGGAGAGACGATCGTCGCCGATGGCGGGATGACCGCGCACCGGCCCGATTACATCGACTTCATGGAAAAAGAGAGCTAGACGGCTCGGACTTATGCGCGGTTCAGCGCGTCACGTATCGCCACCGCCTCTGTCAGATCAAGGTGTTCGCGCTGTGTGAGCACCACGTCGACGGAAGTCACTCCCAGGTCTTGAAGTCCCTCGAAATGCGAGAGAGGCGCGGTGACGGGAGCGGCAGCCAGGATGACCAGTGATCCGGGATCGCGTCCTTCGCTCTCTGTGAGCTGGCGGAGCAATTGCAGGCGCTCGCGCAGGTCCCCGAGCTCGTCTTGCGCCTTGGGGTCTGCAACGGCCGCCCATCCGTCTCCCCACTTGGCGACTCTGCGCAGAGTCCGCTCTCCGAAACCGCCCACCAGCACCGGGATCCGGTTGCGCGGTCTTGGATAGAAGCCTGCAGCCGCGTGGTGGTAGAAGGCTCCGTCGAACTCCGATGTGCCGTGTTCCCATGCTCGTCGCATCAGCGCCACGTGCTCGGTCAACCTGGCGTAGCGCTCGGACAGAGGGACCCCCACCACCTCGAATTCCTCCGCCATCCACCCCGCGCCCACGCCGAGCACGAGGCGGCCACCACTCAGGTGATCGAGTGTCGACAACTGCTTGGCCAGCACGACGGGATTTCGGTACACGGGGATGAGGACCCTCGTTCCGAGAGAGATGTGCTCGGTGGCGCCCGCCACGACCGACAAGACCGTCAACGCGTCGTGGTAGGACCACTCGGTCTGGTTCTCATAGACACCCGATCCGCGCGGGTAGGTCGACTTGATGACCGCCGGGGTGAAGAGATGGTCGTGCACCCAGACCGCGGGAAAACCGAGCCCCTCGGCGCGTACTGCCAGATCGACAAGGTCGACCTGATCGGCCAGAGGGCCGGAGTTGGGCAGATGGATCCCGATCTGCATCGTCTGCTCAGTTCGCCACGTAGCGGTCCAGCCACTCCCAGACGCGGCTCCAACCATCTTTTGCCGCTTCAACGTTGTAGTTGGGGCGGTCCACCGAGAAGAACCCGTGATTCGCACCCTCGTAGACAGTGAAATCAACGGTCTTACCGAGGCGCTCGAGCTCTGCGGAGA
The DNA here is from genome assembly GCA_049281195.1 of Acidimicrobiales bacterium. Taxonomy (GTDB): domain Bacteria; phylum Actinomycetota; class Acidimicrobiia; order Acidimicrobiales; family CAVXTF01; genus JBAPRR01. The sequence continues at coordinate 23,539 of JBAPRR010000391.1, read as the reverse complement.
TGTGGCCGACCTGTTGAGGAGAAGGCTCCGTGTCGAGCGCGCCGAACAAGCCGAGCACAGGGGCCGACATGTCGGCGAGCATGTCGAACACCGCCACCGGCTGTCGGGGGTGCAGGGACTCAGGTTCCAGTACAACCCGTCCGCCGTAACAGTCGATCACTGCGTCGAGATCGAACTTGCATCCCGCCAACAGAGCTTGCCGCCCACCGGAGCAGTAGCCCACAACGGCGGTCTTTCCATTCCAGGCCGGCAAGCCGCGCAGATATTCGAGCGCGCCAGAAAAGTCGGCCACGAATCTTTCGTCGGGCACCCGGCCGGCGTCGCTCACGATCTTCGCCTGCTCGACCGGGTCGCCACCCGGAAGCTCGCGATCGTGAAGGTTGGGGCAGATCGCGCTGTGACCGTGTGCGGCGAACATTCGCGTCGTCTCTTTGATGGTCTCGTCCCAACCGGGCGCGTAATGGATTACGACGATCCCCGGGAATGGCCCCGGGCCCACAGGTCTCGCCAGGTACGCGGGGATGACGTCCCCGTGGTGACCCTTGACCGGGACCGTCTCGCAGAGCATCACATCAGTGTTGGCCATGACCCTCGTCTCCCGGTAGACGCCCGCTCATGTCCGCTCGGCCGGGATCCTTCGCCATCAACTCCGGCACGATGTCGTCCAATTGTTCGAGGGTGAATCGCGATTCCTGCTCGACTGACTCCCCGGCGTGCCAGCCCTCGGCCATGCTCAGGGATCCCCCACTGATGTTGAACACCTTGCCGGTGACTTCGGCAGACTCCGGTCCCGCCAGCCACGCCACGAGCGGCGAAATGTTCTCAGGCGCGCCGTGGTCGAACTCCTTGTCGGGTTGCAGTGCGAAGGGTGAGGGGGCACGGCGGTCGGGAGTGTCCGTCATCCGTGTGCGTGCTCCCGGAGCTATCGCGTTCACCTTGATCCCGTAGTTCTTGAGCTCCATCGAAGAGATGACCGTGAGGGCAGCGATACCGGCCTTGGCCGCACCGTAATTTGTCTGGCCGACATTCCCGTAGATCCCAGAAGAAGACGTGGTGTTGATGATGCGGGCGTCCACGTGGTCTCCGCTCTTCGACTTCTCCCGCCAGTGACGCGCTGCGAACCTCATCGGAGCAAAGGTCCCTCGTAGGTGCACCCGGATGACCCCGTCCCAGTCGTCCTCGTCGAGATTGATGAGCATGCGGTCCCTGATGATGCCGGCGTTGTTGACGAGGACATCGAGCCGGCCGAAGGATTCGACGGCGCCTTCGATCATCCTGTGAGCGCCGTCCCAGTCGGCCACGTCTTCAATGTTTGCAATCGCAGTACCGCCGAGATCGGTGATCTCGCGAGCCACCATCTGCGCGGGACTCTCTGATTCTGACTGGCCGTCGAGGGCTACGCCGAGGTCGTTCACCACCACCAGCGCTCCATGGGACGCCAGCTCCAATGCGTGCGCCCTGCCTATGCCTCGGCCGGCGCCTGTGACTATGGCGACCCGGTTTTCCAATCGTGACGACAAATGATCTCCCTGTTATCGGTGGGTACCTGTTATCGGTAGGTCTTGTATCAGTGCGTCAGAATCCTGCGGCGTCGGCCGTGCCGAAGATGACAGCGGCCGCGGCGTTGAACATCCCTCCTACCGCAAGGCCCATGCTCACTTCGGCGCCGGGAACCTGCATGTCCGCGCGGTGGCGCAACTGCCGGATGCATTCCTGCATCAGGAACATCCCGTACATCCCGGTGTGCGAGTACGCCAGCCCTCCACCGTTGGTGTTCAGCGGCAGGCTTCCTCCGGGAGCCGTGTTGCCCTCCTCAATGAAAGCCGCCGCCTCCCCGCGCCCGACGAACCCCAGGTCCTCCAGACCGTAGATGGGCAGGTGCGCGAACGCGTCGTAGATCATCAGATGGTCGATGTCCGCGTGCGAGCATCCGGCCTGCGCGAATGCCAGACGTCCGGCCACCCGAAATGCCGCGGACGTGGTCACGTCGGCCATCATCGAGATCAGCGGAGTCTCGGACGCCTCACCGGTACCCAGCACGTAGACGGGTTCGACCGCGAGGTCCATCGAGCTGGCACGCTCAGCTGAGACCACGACGATGGCTCCCCCGCCGTCGTTCAAAAGGCAGCACTGGGGCCGGCGAAGTGGATAAGAGATCATGCGCGAGGCCAGGACTTCATCCACCGTGATCGGTGTCTTGAGAAGCGCTCGAACATTCCCCTGTGCCCACTTGCGCTGCACCACCGCCACTTCGGCCAGCTGTTCGTGCGTGAGACCGAACTCCTTCATGTAGCGCACGATCCCGATCGGGAAAAGCGAAGTGGGTCCCGCTGTCCCGTAAGGAAGCTCGAACTGCCCCTGGATCGACGCCGGATCGATCATCGGACGGTGGGCCGACCCTACGTGCGACCGGCCGGACTCCCCGTGGGTGATCAGAACCGTGGTGCAAAGACCCGAGGCGATGGCGGCCGACGCATGACGAAGGTGGTTTACGAACGAGCATCCACCTATCCAGGTCGAGTCGACGTATTCGGGCTCCACCCCTAGGTAGTGGGCCACGGCAACAGGAGATATCGCCGCTGACGCCATCCCGTCTATGTCTTTGACTCCCAGACCACACTCGGCCAGAGCGCGCCGTGCGGCATCGGCATGCAGCTCGATCTCTGAAACGTCGTCGATGTATCCAAGCTTGGCGGTCTCCTGCGCGCCGATCACCGCGCACAACGGGCCGTTCACCTGTCGACCGGGCTGGTCTTGGACACCGGGCTCGGCTTGAACACCGGGATCGCGACATCGCCGATGAGCTCGAAGTCCACTTCGAGCTCCATATCCAAGACAAGCGCCTCAGGAGTGTTCTCCACGCCGACGATATTGGACATCAACCGGGGGCCTTCTTCCAGCTCGACGATGGCGATGGCATAAGGACCGCGGTCTTCGAAGCCGGGCGCGGGAACATGGTTGATCAGGTAGCTGTGCAGGCGGCCCTTACCGCTGACCCTCACCCATTCAACGTCGAGCGAACCACAGTGCGGGCACGAAGGTCGTGGATAGAAGTAGTAATCGCGGCACGCCGCGCAGCGCTGAATGCAAAGCTCTCCCCTCGAGGCCGCCTCCCAGTAAGGAGCGGTCTCCGGGCTTGGTTTCGGAATCGCCCGCGATCCCGGAGGCAATTCAGGCTCCCTTGTAGTTGCCGGGCCGGCGCTCCCTGAACGCGTTCAGCGCCTCGATCGAGTCGTCGAGCGTGCGGACGACCGCCATGTGCGACGCGACCGTGCTGAGGCTGGTCCGGAGATCCATGTCGAGTGACTCGTAGACCGTGCGGCGGGTGAGCTGGACCTGAATCGGTGGGCTGTTGGCGAGCTTGGTCGCGAGCTTCATCGTCTCTTCCATCAAGTCGCCGTCGTCGACGAGACGGTTGACGAGCCCGATCTTGTGAGCCTCTTCGGCGTCTACGAAGTCCCCGGTCAACAACAGCTCCAGAGCTTTGGGTAGGCCCACTATCCGCGGGAGGAAGTAACACCCACCGTTTCCGGGGATGAGACCGGCGCGAATGTAGGCCTCGGCGAACCGGGCAGAGCGACCCGCGATGCGCATGTCGCACATGAGAGCCATGTCCATCCCCGCGCCGATGGCGGGTCCGTTCACCGCGGCTATGGAGGGTTTCTGCATACGGTCGAGCGCCAACGCCACACGATGGACGTTGTCTGTCAGGTACCGCCTCGAAGTGATCGGGGTGCGCGACTCGGCACGGCGCTTCTCGTCGTCGGCATCCTCGCCCATCTGCTTGATGTCTGCCCCGGCGCAGAACGAATCACCGGCCCCGGTGACCACCAGAACCCTCACCTGATCGTCGGAAGCAGCTTCATCGACGGCCGCGGCCCAGGCGTGGATCATCTCGACGGTGAAGGCGTTCTTGCGCTCCGTCCGGTCGAGCGTGATGAGGCCGATCATGTTTTCGACCTCGTAGCGAATTCCGTCCATCATCCTCCGATCAGGCCTGCCGTCACGCGGGCCCTACGCCCAGCCACGCGTCAGCGACGGTGGCCCCGACTCCCCGAGCGTGCACGATGACGGGGTTGAGATCCAGCTCGTCGAAAGAGCCCCGGTAAGTCATGGCCAGCTCCGACACCTGAACGATCACAGAAACCAATGCGTCAATGTCGAACGGGCCGCCCCCTCGCGTCCCGTCGAGAAGGGTGGCGAGCTTCAGGGAGCGAACCATCCGCACGGCGTCGGACGCGGACAGCGGCGGTACACCCCAAGCCACGTCTGTGATCACCTCGGCGAGGGTCCCTCCGGACCCGACCATCACCACGGGGCCGAAGTCGGGGTCCACAACCACCCCGACGATCGCCTCGACGCCACGCGGCGCCATGGCCTCTACCAACACTCCTGCGATATCGGACCCCGGCGCCACCGATGCGGCGTGGTCCAACAGCTCCGTCACCTTGGACCCCACGGTGGCCCGGTCCGCGACATTGAGCACGACGAGTCCGAGGTCGGACTTGTGGACCAGATCCGCGCTCTGGACCTTCAGTGCCACGGGATATCCGATGTGATCCGACCCGGCCACTGCCTCGGCGGGCGACGTTGCCAACTCTCCTTCGGGCACCGTCAATCCGAATTCCTTGAGGAAACGCTTCACCGACGTCTCGATGCGCGAGCTGTGCGCGTGCAGGTAAGGAGGGAGGTTCCGGAGCGGCTCGCCTTCGGACCACGGAGCCGCAGCTTCTGCAGATGACCTCTGCTCTCGCGACGTCCGGTGCTCGCCGGACTCGGCGAGACCGCACAGCAACCTGGCCGCGCGGCGCGGCGTGGTGCACCACGGGATGCCGACCTCGCGCAGTATCTCGATGCTCTCGGTCGACGGAAGAGTGCGGGTGTACATCACCAGAGGGACGTCACTCTCGGCGGCCAGCCGCTTCCACTGATCGCGTTCGCGGCGCAGCAGCGCGGCATGCGAAAGTGCCATGCACATAACGACTGCGTCGACGGCGTTTCCCGATAGGAGAGTCTCCACGCCGTCGGCGAAACCCCCCGAGCCGACCACGTCTGCGGTGAGATCGATCGGATTCATGGCAGAACCGAAGCTCGGCATCCGTTCCATGAGGCGCGCCTGCAGGTCGGCCGGAAGCTCCGGGACACTCAGTCCTTCTGCTTCGAGGGCATCCGCCAACCACACACCCGTGCCGCCCGAGGTGGTGACGATTCCTATTCTGCGTCCCTTCATCACCGGAGAACCGGGCAATGCCAGCGCCAGATCCAGCAGCTCGTCCTGATCGGAGGCGTGGATGATCCCGAGTTGCCTGAAGATGGCTTGGTACACGGCATCGGCGCCCGCCAGATGCGCGGTGTGGGAGAACGCGGCGCGTAAACCTGCATTTCCGCGACCGAGCTTTGCGGCGATCAGATGCTTCCCCAACAGATCCGCCTTCTCGGCCACGGGGCGAAGGCGCAGCGGGTCGCGCAGCCCTTCGAACAACAAGACCACGACTTCGGTCCTCGGATCTTCGAGTATCTCTTCGGCCACTTCGAGGCACTCGATGTCCACCTCGTTACCGGTGGCCACCACGTAGCTGAACCCGATACCCGAATTGGCGCCGGTGTGAAACAAGGAGAACCCCAGTCCTCCCGACTGCGAGACGATGGCGACCGGACCGGGGCGCAGTTGCGGTATCCCGCCGTCTGCCCCGACGAACGGGGAGAACGTGATCGGTGCCTTGTCATAGACATTGAACAGTCCCTGAGCGTTGGGACCGAGTATGCGCATTCCCGACGACCTGGCGATGTCGGATAGGTGAGCCTGGGCCGCGCGTCCCTCGTCCGTTCCTTCCTCGGCGAATCCGGAGCTGACGATGACCGCGTTCTTCACCCCGGCCTGCGCGCATTCTTCGACCACGGCCACGACCGACGAAGCCGGGACGACGACGAGAGCGACGTCGACATCACCGCCCGCGTCAGCGATCCTCGCTACAGCGGGGAGGCCTTGAACCTCCGTGCGACTCGGGTTCACCGGAATCACCCGTCCGGGGAACCCGCGTTCTCGGAGAAGACGCAGAGGCCGCCCGCGCGTGGACATCGGCTCGTCGGACGCACCGATGACCGCAATGCTCGCCGGCCGTAGCAGGGAGGAAAGGCTCACCGGCCGACGACCCCCGTCGAAGTGATCCGGGGCCACAGGGCGTCGACTCCGGCGTCCACCAACTTTGAGCCCACGACACCCGACCAGTAGCGCGACGACCCGAATTCCTGTGACCACGCCCACAGAGAACGTGTGTAGCGGTGAAGTGGGTACTCCATGGTCATGCCGATCGCCCCATGAACCTGGTGAGCAGCCGCGGTGACAACGCTCGCGGCGTGGCCGGCCACAATCTTGGCGGCGGCAACCGCGAACTCGTGGTCTTCTTGGTCGTAGGACCCCGCTGCGAGCTGCGCCGCCATCGACGCCACTGCAGAGTGCGAAGCCATCCGCACCAGGTGATGTTGGACCGCCTGAAAGCTGTTGATCGTTCTGCCGAACTGCCGGCGGTCCGCGGCGTAAGCCACCGTGATCTCGCTCACCCTCTCCATGGCCCCGCCCATGGCAACGGTCCGTGCCAGTGCCCCGCGCAGCTCGATCGAACGCAGGTCGAATCCCTCCGGGGCGACGGCCACATCGTCCGATGAGAGCCGCAGCCGTTCGGCGCGCACGGCACAGCGCGACTCTCCTGCGATGTTCGCTCCCGGGAAAATCTCGAGTCGTTCTGTCGGGACCCGCGCCACCAGCCACCGGCCCCGATCCTTGAATGGAACCACGACGACCGGGACCCGATCGGCCCACGGCACCCGCTCCAACGAAAGGTTGACCGTCAGCTCGTCGCCGGCCTGCTCGACTGTGACTGAGCCGGTAGTCCCTACGGTCGCAGCGACCCGGTCGACCGGCATTCCGCAAGACGAGAGCGCCCACCCCGCTACAAGCCCGGTCTCAGCGATCGGGCAGCTGACCCCGTAGCGGGCGACGGTGGATGTGACCGAGCAGGCGTCTTCGGTGCCTCCCCCTTCGCCTCCGGACGATTCGCTCACTCCGACCCAGGCAAAGCCGGCGTCGGTGAGCGCCTTCCAGCACCGGTCGTCGAGGACGGTTTCCGCCCCGGAAACCGGCGGGGCCCCATTGTCGGCCAGCACCCGCGAAACGGCATCTACGAGAGGATTGTCGCTCTGTCGCGCGGTGCGCTTGGCCAATGAGCGCGATGCCACCGTTCGCAGTACCTCGGTCGTGCCACCCCTGATCGTCCAGGCCGGTGACATGAGCACCGATTCAGCGAGCAGTGATTCGAAGCCGTCACGGGATCGGAGATCAGGCGCCACCTCGACCAGGGTCTGGATCGTAGAGACCACTGACTGCTCGAAGGTGGTGCCGACGTCTTTAACGATCGCCGCTTCCACGCCGGGGGGATGACCTGCGTCGATCGAGCGGGCGAGGGAGAGCGACATGTTGCGCAGGACCCAGAACATCGCGGTGAACCGGCCGACGGCACGGCGCGTTTCGGGATCGTCGGACAACGGTGCCACTTCGGAGACGAAGGACCTGAGCAGTTGATAAGGAGAGAGGAATCGCTCGGGACCCGACCTCTCGAAGCCGAGCTCCGAGTTGACCTGTCGCCATCCCTCTCCGACCGTGCCGAGGACCATCTCGTCGGGGACGAACACCTCGTGCATGGCCACCTCGTAGAAGTGGGTGGCCCCGTCGAGAGTGACTATGGGGCTGATCTCGATTCCCGGCGAGCGCAGGTCGACAATCAGCTGGCTCAGCCCGACGTGGCGGTCCTCACCGAGCGCGCTGGTGCGGCAGAGGACCACGAAGAAGTCATTCTCCTCGGCTCCACTGGTCCAAATCTTCGTCCCGGTGAGCGACCATCCGCCCTCTGTTCTGCGTGCCGCTGCCTTTACGGAAGCGAGGTCGGAGCCCGCGTCGGGCTCGGACATCCCGATCGAGAACCACGCTTCCCCGCGGCTGATCGCCGGTAGGAACCGGGCCTTTTGGGCCTCGGTCCCAAACGCGAGGAGCATCGGGGCGGTCTGACGTTCACCGACCCAATGGCCGCTCACCGGAGCACCGGCGGAGAAGAGCTCCTCTGCCAGGATGAAACGCTCCACTGCGCTTCGCTGGTGACCGCTGTAACGCTCCGGGATCGATGTCCCCACCCACCCTTTGTCGGCGAGCATTTTGGTGAATTCACGCGAGCGGGCGCCGCTCATCCCGAGGGCGGGCCGGTAGGAGCCCGGGGGGAGGGTTTCAGCGAGGAACACCCGGATCTCGGCGCGAAGCTGGAGCTCCTCGGGGGTGAGCGTTACCGGTGAGAAGGTCATCGGGTGGCGGGAGCTCCGATCACGGCGGATTCGCCGATGTGCGTCCGACGCTTCGCCACAGTACATGTTAGAACAGGTACCGAACTAGCTCAGGATAGGTAGCGGCCTAGTTCGGGTCACACGTGCGAGACCGCGGGACCTTAACTGACGCGGGACCCTCAACTGACGGAGACGACGTGACCTCTGAAATCTTCGAAATGTCCGCCAGCGAGCTGGCCAAACGAATCAGGGAACGCGAGATCTCCCCGGTGGAAGCTACGCAGGCGTATCTGGAGCGCATCGACGCCCGGAACGGTCGCACGAACGCGTATGTGACAGTGCTCGCCGACCAGGCCATGGACGCGGCGTCGGCCGCGGAACAGAAAGTGGCATCAGGAGCGGAACTCGGGGCTCTCCACGGAGTCCCGGTGGCCCTCAAAGACTCTGTTCCTACAGCCGGTGTGCGCACCACGTCGGGTTCCCAAGTGTTCAAGGACTCGGTCCCGCAAGTGAACGGCATCGAGTACGAGCGGATGATCGACACCGCCGGAGCGATCCTTCTGGGCAAGACCAACCTCCCCGAATTCGCAGCCCGGGGAACGACCGACAATTACTTGTTCGGGCCGACCAGCACGCCGTTCGACCTGGCACGCAACGCGGGAGGATCATCGGGTGGTAGCGCTGCCGCCGTCGCCGATCGCACCGCGGCGGTGGCACAGGGCTCAGACGGTGGCGGGTCGATCCGCATCCCCGCTTCGTGGTGCGGTGTGTTCGGGCTTTTGGCGACGTTCGGACGCATACCTCAGGACTGGCGCCCCAACGCTTACGCGCCACACACCCCGCACATCAGTTCGGGGCCGATAGCGAGGACGGTCGAAGACGGAGCACTACTGCTCGACGTGCTGGCCGGACCGGACCCCCGCTGCCCGATCTGCCTGCCGCCTCCCACCGAACGCTTCACTGACGCGGTGGGCCGCTCCATCGAGGGACTGCGGATCGGCTACGCGAAGACGATCGCCGGCATTCCGGTGGACCGCAGGGTGGCCACTGTCGTAGACGGCGCGGTGCACTCGTTCGAAGAAGCGGGAGCCTCGGTCGAAACGATCGAGATCGACTTCGGCCGTCCTCACGAAGAGGTCGGCGATGTATGGCTCAGGTACGTGTCGGTTCTGTACGCGCTCGACACGGTACTGATGAAGCGCAATGGCATCGATCTGCTCGGTGAGCACCGGGGTGACATGGCACCGGAGCTGATCGCGATGATGGAACGGGGACTCGGTATGAGCGCGGTGGAGTACCGCGCTGACGACGTCATCAGGACCGAGGTGCTCGACCACGTCGAGAGTCTGTTCGCTCGGTTCGACGTGCTTGTGACCCCGACGCTCGCAGCACTGCCCGTCGAGAACACCGATGACAAAAATACCCTCGGCCCCACTTCGATCGAAGGAATGCCGGTGGACCCCATCATCGGGTGGACCCTGACCTACCCCTTCAATTTCACGGGTCATCCCGCGGCGTCGGTGCCCGCAGGCCTCGTAGACGGTCTTCCCGTCGGCATGCAGATCGTGGGACACCGCTTCGACGAGGCGACCGTACTTGCGGCAAGCGCCGCGTTCGAGAAAGTGAGTCCGTGGCATCAGTGGTACACAGACCTGTAGGAGCTCAGCAACACCTGATCGGCGGGGACCTCGTCGACGGGGACGGGGACGCTCTCGACGTAGTCGACCCGGCAACCGAAGAGACGATCGCCACCATCAATCAGGTCTCGCCGCAACAGCTCGACGCCGCCGTCGACGCGGCGCGATTCGCGAGCGACCGCTCCGATTGGGCCCGGTCCACACCGTCGGAACGCTCGGCCCTTCTTGCAGCGATTGCCGATGCAGTGGCCGCCAACCGCGAAGAGCTCGTGTCGACCCTGGTGGCCGAGAGCGGGTGTCCGATCACGGCATGCCGCCTCCACCAGGTCGGTGGGACCATCGGTTACCTGCGCTGGTACTCCGACGCCGCGTTGCGGCCCCGCGAATCTGCGCTCGGGCCACGCTCCGGCGCCACGGCAAGCGCGGCCGTCGTGCGGTACCTCCCGGTAGGCGTGGTCGGCGCGATCACCGCCTCGAACTATCCGTTGCTGCTGGCGGTGAACAAGCTCGGAGCCGCTTTGGCTGCGGGGTGCAGCGTTGTTCTCATGCCCAACCCTGAGACGCCTCTCGCCACGATGGCTTTCGGCCGGATCATGCGCGAGGCGGGACTTCCGCCCGGCGCGGTGAACGTGATTGCCGGCGATGCCGCCACGGCGAAACGTCTGACCGAACACCGCCTGGTGGACAAGGTCTCGTTCACCGGTTCGACCGCGGTCGGTAGCGCCATCGCCCGGCAAGCTGCGTCCGTGAGCAAAGGCGTGGTGTTGGAGCTAGGCGGGAAAGCGCCTTGTATCCTCCTTCCCGACGCCGATCTGAAATCGATAACCGGTTCCCTGTTGTTGCGCCTGTTCCGTCATTCGGGGCAGGGATGCCAGGTGCCTTCGAGACTGCTGGTGCAACGCGACCGCCTCGACGAGTTCGTCGCACTGGCGAGGAAGGCCACCTCCACCGTCGCAGTCGGTGATCCGTGGGACGAGAAGACAGAGGTGGGACCGATCATCAGCTCCGCGCAGCGCGATCGCGTGGATGCGATCGTGCGCGAAGCGGTGACTGCGGGAGGCGAGATCATCTGCGAAGGGTCGCTCCCCGGCTACGACCGTGGCTACTGGGTGGCGCCTGCGCTCGTCGGATCGGTGGCCAACGCAGAGCGCATCTCGCGCGAAGAGATCTTCGGGCCGGTGGGGGTGGTACTCCCCTACGGGGACGTCGACGAGGCCGTCGAGATAGCCAACGACACCGATTACGGGCTGGCCGCACACGTTTTCGGTCCCGACACCTCCAGATGCCTCGAGGTGGCGTCGCGTATCCGTGCCGGGTCTGTCTTCTGCAATGGCGTGGGGCTCCGGCCCGACGCTCCGAGCGGTGGGATGAAGGACAGCGGGATCGGCCGCGAACAGGGTGAGGAGGGGATCCGCGAGCTGATGGTCACCCAGACGCTGGCCTGGAAGCTGTAGCTATGTCGCCGGGGGCGCGTGTCCTTCGGCCAACGAGTCCACGACGGCCTCGATCCCTGCTCCCACGTCGACCTTCGCGCCGTGGGCGCGCAGTCCTATCCCGAGGGCCGTGATGTTCAAGGCGGCGTACATGGGTGAAGCGCTCGTTCCCATGTGTCCGAAACGGAACGTCTTGCCTTTCATCTCACCGGTCGACGGCACCATCATCACCCCGTAGTTCTCGCGTACCCAGTCGATGATGGCGTGGGGGTTCACCCCGTCTGGGACCTTGAGAGCGGTGACGGTGCTGGAGCAGGTGCTCTCGTCCTTGGCGAAGAGCGAGAGGCCCATGGCCTTTGCTCCTTCGCGCGTGGCCCGGGCCACCCGGGCGTGTTCCTCCCACACATTCTTCGGCCCGCGGTCCAGGTAGGTACGGAGCGATCCTTCGAGCGAATAGACGCACGACACGAAAGGAGTGAAGGGGAAGTCAGTGCCGACGTCGATCTTCCGCCAGTCCACCATGCTCATGTAGGACCCGCGCGGCGCCTTCGGATTTGACTCCATCCGATCCCAGGCGCGGTCGCTCACGTACACGAGCGAGAGTCCGGGAGGGCCCCCGAGGCACTTCTGCGGGCCACCAACCAACACATCGGCGTTCCAGGCTTCGGGGCTCACCTCCTGACCGGCGAAAGACGAGACCGCGTCGATCAAGAAGAGTGCGCCGTGCTCGCGAATGACGGGTCCGATCTCCCCCAACGGGTCGACGGTCCCGCAAGGCGTTTCGCAGTGGACCGCCGAGACCGCGGTGATGTCAGGACGGGCCTTCAAAGCCTCACGGACCTGTTCCGGGCGGATCACCTCGTCGTAGGGCACACGGAGGGTGACCACCTCGCCTGCGTAGCGTTCGGCCCAGGTGCTGTACGCGCTGCCGTAGGGGCCGGAGACCAGATTGAGCAGCACAGAGGAGTCGTCGAGCACAGAAGCGGCGGCCGCCTCGATGGCCAGGACGCACTCCCCGTGGAGGATCAGTGGCTCCTTGTCGGTGTCGAACGCCTGCCTCAACAGATCCATCACAACCTTGTAACGGTCGGTGAATCCCGGGTCGTAGTGGCTCTCGATCGGCTGCGCCATCGCGATGACCGCGGCCACCTGCGATTGCGACGGTCCGGTGGTGAGGTTGAAAGTTCCCCCGGGTGATTGCAGTGTCATCGTCTTTCTCCCTTGTCGAGGCGGCCTGGACGGATCATCCGTCGAGAACCGACACCGCGGCTTCGACGGCCGCTCCGATATCTGCTTTGTAACCCGACGACCGCAGCGCTCGTCCCAAACCCGAAACCGCGAGCACGGGTGTCATGGGATAGGCCGATGGACCCATGTGACCGATGCAGATCACCTTGCCGATGAGCGAGCCCTCTCCCTCTGACAGCATCACTCCCGAGTCGAACCGTGCGGCTTTACGCACCGCGGCGTCGTCCACTCCGGCAGGTACCGCGACCGCCGTGACCGTGTTGGAGCACACCGACCTGTCCTCGGCCCACAGGCTGAGCCCGAGCGCTTCCACCCCGGCGCGGGTGGCTTCGGCTACGACCGCATGACGGGCCTGGACGGCTTCTGCGCCCTCGCGCAGGTACTGCTCGAGACAGGCGCGCAGCCCGTAGATATCGGAAATCGAAGGAGTGAAAGGGAAAGGCCGAACCACACCGTCTGCGTCGCGCCAGTCGAGGACACTCAGCATCGAGGCCTTGGGGGCGGCTTCATTAGCTCCGATATGGGACCACGCTTCGTCGCTCACATGGATCAGCGACAGCGCAGTCGGGCCGCCCAGGCATTTCTGCGTGCCGACGACGACAAAGTCCGCTTTCCACTGGTCGAGGTCGACGGGCATCCCTCCCCAAGACGACACCGCGTCCACGAAAAACAACGCGCCGTGACGGTCCACCACGGGACCGATCTCCGCAATAGGGTTGACCGTCCCTGAAGGCGTCTCGCAATGGACGGCTGCGACAACCGTCACGTCTGGATTCTCCTCCAGCGCGTGTTCGACCATGCCGGCGGAGACCGCCGTGTTGTAAGGGACCTCCACCTCGATGACGCGATCGGTGTAACGACGAAGCCACCACCCGGTCCCGCTTCCGTACACGCCGGACACCAGGTTGAGCACCACGTCGTCAGAACGGATGAGTGAAGCTATCCCCGCTTCGAGGCCCAAGACTGCCTCACCGTGGAGGATCACGGGCTTCGACTCCGTGACGAACGCTCGACGTAGAAGCTCGAGGGTTTCTGCGTAGGTCTCGAGAAACGCAGGGTCGTAGTGGTACAGGATGGGGCTGCCCAAAGCAGCGAGAGTCTCGGGACTCGCACCCGACGGTCCTGACGACAGCGTGAAAGCCTGTCCGGCCGGTACAACCAACTTCGTGGTCATCGTGGGCGCAGCGTCGATCAGTGACGGACGTGTCCACCGTCGACGTTGACGGTGGAACCTGTCACCCAACCGGCTTCCTCGGAAGCGAGAAACGCCACAACAGGAGCAATGTCCTCGGGCTCACCTCTTCTCTTCAGAGCCTGGAGGGTGCCGACGAAATCGAACGCTTCGGCATGCGGGCTCGCCAGGACCCCGGCCGATGCCGTGAGACCAGGGCTCACCGCGTTCACGGTGATCCCGTATGCACCGAGCTCGGTGGCAAGCGCCCGGGTGAACCCGATCACTCCACCTTTTGCCGCCACGTAAGCCGCCATGTTGGGAGTTCCGGCGAAAAAGGTATTCGACGCCATGTTGACGATGCGGCCGTAAGAGCGTTCGCGCATTGCAGCAGAAGATGCTCTGCACATGAGGTACACGCCGTCGAGGTTCACCCTCATGATGCGCCTCCATTCGGTGAAGTCGACGTCGTCCCAGTTGGTGAACGGCACTATCGCCGCGTTGTTCACCAGGATGTCGATACGTCCCGTGCGGTCGAGCACAGCGGAGTGCAGGGCGGAAACGGCGGCCTCGTCCCCGACGTCAGCGGCCAGAGCGAAGGAGTCGCCTCCGAGTGAGGAGGCAACCTCGTTTGCTCCCGCTTCGTTGGTATCGGCCACCACAACCGTCGCTCCCCTGGACGCCAGCAACCGGGCGATCGACTCGCCGATCCCCTGCGCCGCCCCGGTGACGATGGCAGTGCGCCCGTCAAAGGTGCTCATGCTCCCCTACTTTCTTGAATCGTCGAAGCCCGAGCTCTCACCGCAGGCCATCCGAACCTTCGATCTCCGACGCTGCGAGGCCACCGCAGCGCGCCAGCAACCGCCCCCGGTTCGCCACAACGGCTATCACCGCAATCTCGTCGGGCATGGGGGCGTCGGGAACGCGGACTTCGAAAGCGTCGTAGTTGTCGCGTACGTACAGCGCGTCCTTATGCGCCAGAGGGACGTCTATGACCGTCCCCGGTGCTCCGCGCTTGGTTGCCGAACTGATCCAAGCCTTCCCGCCTCCCACGGCGTTTCTCAGCGCGTCACCGAATGCGGTGGTGAGAAGAGCGACACCATGCTCCTGCTCGCCGGCCAACCCCACGATGGCGGCCTTTCCGTAGCTCTGGACCGGGTACCCAAGCGCGTTCTGAGCGCTTTCCCCGAGCATCGTGCCGAGCGCGGCCCCCCATCCGATCAAGTCGGAGAGATCCTTCTCGTAGGCACCGGCATGGGGGTTGGCAATCACGGCAACCGATGCGACCTTGCGCAACGGTCCGTCGGTATCGGAATCCGCGACCGTTTCGTCGACGACCGTGTACAGCTTCCTCAGTTGGTATGAACCAGCTCCGGGCATCGAGGGCTCAGTTGCCCTCGATGGCTTTGCGAACGGCGACCAGCTTCTGAGCCCTGCTGACACGCAGAGCCTGCGCGCTTTCTGGCGTGTACGAGAAGAGACCCGTTCCGGTCTTCATGCCGAGCTCTCCCTTGTCGATCCGCTCGGTGATCGTTTCGCTCACGTTGCTGCGGTTGTCGAGGTCCTTGTTCAGGTAGCTCGCAACTGCGTTGTAGATGTCGAGACCGGCTACGTCGAGGAGTTGTAGCGGGGGGATGACAGAGAGCTTGTAGCCGATGCCCCACTGGACACAGGTGTCGAGTTCCTCAGCCGAGACGACACCGTTGTCCACCAGTGACAGGCATTCGCGCATGATCGCGTAGAGGACTCTGTTCTCGACGAATCCCGGGACGTCCTTCAAAACCCGTACCGCTACCAGGCCCAGGTCCTCGACAAAGGTGCGCATCGTCTCGACCACCTCAGGAGAGGTCTGCTCGCCGGCGATGATCTCGATGACGGGGATCACGTGCGGAGGGTTCGACCAGTGCATCCCGACCAACCGCGAGGGATTGGAGAGCGGTGCCTGAAGCTGGGTGATCGGGATCCCTGAGGTGTTACTGGCCAGGATGGCGGTGGCCGGGGCGAACTTGTCGATCTCAGCGAAGACCGCCGCCTTGATCTCTATCTTCTCGGGTACCGCTTCCAGCACCACATCGGACTCGGCGACCGCCTCTTCGAGGTTTCCGGTAACCGTGACCGTTCCGCGGGTCTCTGCCTGCTTGCCCCCGATGCGGTCGAGAACGCCGTGTGCGACCTCGACCTCGGCGAGCGTTTTATCGCGCGCTGCTTCGCTGGTGTCGAAGCAAATAACATCCAGGCCACCGCGAGCGAGGGTCGCCGCCATGCCCGGGCCCATCGTGCCGGTGCCGATAATTGAGGCCTTCTTCACGTGATCCTTCCTTCCATTCGTTGAAGCTTGCGGAGGTAGTACTGCCAGAAGTTGTCGACAGCACGAGGAGGGTAGATGGTGTTGCGCTTTTGGTTGATCTCGTCCACACCCGGGTGGGAGTGGGGGATCCCGGAGCCCGCCAGGGTGAGCTGCATTCTGGCGGCGCGCTCCAAGAAGACTCCCGCCAGAGTGGCCTCTTTCACCGAAGCCCCGACGAACGTGGCGCCGTGGTTCTTGAGCAGAACGGCGGAGGAACTGCCAAGGGCAGAAGCGAGCTCGCGGCCCAGTTCGGGGGTGTTCACGAGGTCACTCGTCAGCTTGAAGTGCTTCACCCCGTTTTCGAACCACACTCCTTCGTTCGAGTAAGGACCGATCTCCACCTCGGTGGCGGACAAGGCGGTGGCGTGAAAGGGATGGGTGTGTGCCACCACGTTCACGTCAGGACGCTCCTCGAGGATCTCCGCGTGGATGGGCCATTCGAGATGGCGGAGTCCTTCGCCTTCGAGCACATCTCCGACGAAGGACACCAGGATGAAGTCCTTCGCGGTCACCTCCTCGAGACCGATGTTGCCGCGCTTCAACCAGAAGCCACGACCCTGAGGGTCCCGCCACGACAGGTGACCGAGGGACATGTCGTTATGGCCCTCGATGTCGAGGATCCGGTGTGATCGAGCCAGGTCCTCCAACGCGGTGAGGACAGCTGACTGAGACACGTCGGTCACGAACCTGCCACCTCCTCCAGTAGAGCAACCAGGCCCCACTGGGCCTCCCTGCCCGCGCGTCTGGCCGTGAAGACGTCCCATGGATCGACGAGATACCTGGACGCGAGCTCGTTCACGCGCTCCTCCACCTGTTGTTTTTCGGCCTGCCTGTAGCGCAGGAACGAAAGAGCGTCTTCCGGCACGCCGTAGTGGCCGCCGAGCGCGTCGGCCAGATCGCCGAACAGGTCCGGCAACCTGCGGTCGAGGACCCACGCCACCCCGATCGCTTCATGTGCAGAGCGCAATTCGTGCTCGCGGACGATCGTGACGAAATCCTGTGCCGAGGGGAGCGGTGTGTAGCGCGAAGCGGCCAGCTCATCCGGCGCGATTCCGAGGGCTTTGGCAATCGCGCTCCAGCCGGCGTCAGCGTCCGCGTCCGGCACGGTCAGCGATCTGTGAATGTCGGCGAAAACGGACTTGCCGTCCTCCAGGTCCAGCCACGAAACCTTGGCCGCGAGCAGGTAGCGGGCGGTTCCGGTGAAGACCGGCGCGAAAGCGAGGATCAGATCCGACACCAACTGCCTCGTCGCCTCGCCCGCCACGATGCTCTTCCAAACCGGGTGATCTCTCAGATCTGCCCAAGCCTCGCGGTCGTCTGACGCAAGGAGCTCCATCGGCTCCGCACTCGGAGTCATGTCCGTCGTTAGCGCTGGCATCCCTACTTCTGCTCCCCTGCCGATGATTCATGGTCCAACGACGCGTAGGGGCTTTTCTTCACCGACCACGCTTCAACCTGGCCTTCGAAAAAGCCGGTCCAGCAAAGGACGTCTTCGGCACCCAGGCCTAGTCTTTCGCTCACTTGTGGCGGCACCTCCGCGACGAGCTTTCCGTCCACCTCGCGTACGACGACCGCAACCGAGAACTCGATTCCCTCGCTCAACTCCGCGCACCTTCCTCGCTGGATTTACCGCTCACTGCCTCGGCCATGTCGGCGATGATTCGAGCAACCACCCCGGGTTGCTCTTCTGGAACGTAGTGATCTGCATCGTCGACGACTATCGCAGGTACGTCGGGCCTCAACCGGCACGTGGCTGCGAATGCCTCCGGCGACACAAGAGTGCTATCCCTCCCGCGGACGAGCACGAACGGCACCGTGACGTCACGGACGACCTGGGAAAGATCCGAACGCAGGCCCACGCAGGTGCGGGTCATGGCCTCTGTGTCGGCCAGGGGGCGCACCAGGCCGGTTCTAAGCGTGGTGTACCCGTTGACCGCTCGTCTTTCGATGGCCTCGGAAGGCAGCCGGGGATACCGGTCGCGCAGGTAGCTGCGCACCTCATCCAGATCGGCGAAGCCCCTCGATCCCGCGTCCACCCGCTTCTGCAGTGAATCGAACACCGAATCCTCGATGAACGGCGTGAAATCGATGG
Source organism: Acidimicrobiales bacterium (assembly GCA_049281195.1). Taxonomy (GTDB): domain Bacteria; phylum Actinomycetota; class Acidimicrobiia; order Acidimicrobiales; family CAVXTF01; genus JBAPRR01. The sequence goes on along the minus strand of JBAPRR010000391.1, from coordinate 5,283 downwards.
CCACGACACCGGCAATCAGGTCCGGCGACATGGCCGCGGCGTGGAGGGCATTGCGCGAACCAAGGGAATGACCGGCGACGACGACCGGGGCCCCTCCGAGCGCGACCGCCAGGTCCGCAATGTCTCGTGCGTACGATGCGGCGTCGTAGGCACCGTCGCGAGCTCCTCCCGTACGTCCATGGCCCCTCTGGTCGATGGCGACGACCCGGTAGCTCGGGCACAGAATGTCCATCACCGGTTCCCACACCCAGGCGTTCGCTGTGACCCCGTGGAGCAGGACAATCGTCGGGGATCCCTTCCCGCGCTGGATGGTGAAGAGGTTCGCTCTTCCTGTTTCCACGTGGTGTCGGGACACGGGGGTGAGATGTGGGTCTGCTGACTCGATCGGCACGACGGTCACGGTGCGGGGACCTCTGGATACCGACGACATATCTCGCGGTGGATCCCCTGATGCATCTCCCTCCAGGCCCACAAGGTGGCCACTGCCGCACGGCGCGCCCTCGCCACCTTCAATTCGGTGTCGCAATACCGGCTGAGCAGATCTTCATTCGCGTCTGAATGCACGATGTCCGCCCTCACGTGCTCCAAGAAGTACTCGATCGTCTCGTCGTCGTACCCGTAGTACTTCCTCAATGCCAGGGCGGTGGCCCCGTGCACCTCGGGGAGCTGCTCTTCGTCGGCGAACCACGATGCCAGTCCTTCCTCTGCAGAGCGCCGGCAGTAATAAGTCATGGTGAGGGGAAATCCCGCCACTTCCGCGAGCGGATGGTCGGCTGCTTGCCTCAGCTCTTCTTTGGTAGCTCCGAGCCGGATGCAGAACTGCACCCACAGTCCGGGGTGATCGCCCTCCCCAGAAGGCCGGAGTATCTCGTCGAATGCGTTCTCGAGGAGATGCTCCGCGTCGTTGCCCTGCAGGAACCCGACGTGGCTGATCATCATCGCCAGGTCGGCGCGCGCTTGAAAGGGCCAGCGAAGAAGGGCGTAGTCCTTGAGCGCTTCGCGAGGGAGCTTTCCCGACGTGATGAGCCGTACCAGCGGAGTGTTCAGGTATCTGTTCTCCGGTCGCTCGAAATCTGCACCCAGGACTTCGTAGATGTCACGTTTGAGCGCGGTCGAAATCGTCATGCGTAAGCCTCCTCACCGTCGTGTGCGATCACCGGTAGAAGAGGGGGGCCTTCTGCCAGTCGGCGTACGAATCGGCATCGTGCGAATAGAAAAGCTCGGCATCGTGCTCTTCTGCCAGGCTCGAAAGGCGTCTCATCGATTCCACGCTTTTGGTCGGGTCGAGGTGGAATCCGGCAATGATCGTCTTTTCGATCGACTGCCTGGTGTAAACGGCGTCACCGGTGAAGAGCATCGGTCGCCTGCCATCGAGGCTGACCATCATGCTCGTGTGCCCCGCGGTGTGACCGGGCGTTTCGAATAGACGTATGCCTTTGGCGATCTCAGTGTCGCCTTCGATCAACTCGTAGCGCGGCCCGATCTCGTCGAAGCTCATGTCGGAATATCCGAGACGCTCGAACGGCTGGTGGTTGTGAGACTGGTCGAGCTCTTTCTGATGGGCGATCGTCACAGCAGACGTGCAGTACTTGTTCCCGCCCACGTGATCGAAGTGGTAGTGGGAGTTGATGACGTGGGTTATCTCCGAAGGGTCGTACCCGATCGCCTTCAGCTGTCCGGGGATCGTCTGCTCTTCGCTCTGAATCGGTTTTTCGAACGGGAGCACCTTCTCAACGTGAGCCAGGTCGTACCCCGTATCGAAGAGGAACTTCCCCTCCGGGTGATCGACGAGGACGCTGTAACAAGGGAAACGAACCTCTCCACCCGGGCCGGCGTTCCAGTAAAGGTGGTACCCGTCGATTACCAGGGTCCCGCCGTCAAGAAGGAAAACTCGCGTTTCGCTCATGCCAACCTCGTCCTCACTGGTTCTCACTGAGTGGGATAGGAGTCTTGCTTTTTGATAACACTAGGACCAGAGCCGGGCACGGTCAACACATGTGAGCCCAATTAACAAAGCCGTAACCGCGCGCACGCACCGACGCGCACAGACATATCGGCTGCACCCGCATCCGCGGTGCCGGCAGTTCGGGGACGGGGTCAGGTCGTGATGTGTTTTTGCGAACCGTGCACGTCGATACCCGGCTCGAGACCAACGACTCCGATCACTTCGCACCAGGCCTCGAAACCTTCTTGGAACACGACCACTCCTGCTTCTGGGAGGGTGATCTCGATGGCCTCAAGGATCTCGGCCGGATCCGCACCGAGATCGAGAGCCACGCGGATGTGGCTCTGGATGTGAGCTTTGGTCGCTCTCATGACTACGAGCGTGGCTATGAAGATGAGCTCTTTGGTCTTGCGATCGAGAGTCCGTTCCCGCAGATACGCCGCCTCGACCAACCCGTTGGCGGCTTTGAGTGCGTCGAAATCCGCCTGGGCCAACTTCTTGTGGTACTCGAGAACGTATCCCCGCCGGCGCGCCATCTCGTCGACGTATTCCTGCGCTCCAGGTCTCACCTCGACGTTGTGCTCGGCTCGGCGTTCGGGTCCGTCTGATGTCACGACTGAAGTGCTTGGATCCGCCTGAGAGTGTGGGCGGCCGCCGCAGAGTCTCCCGGTCCCATCCGTTCGCGCAGGTGCTCGACCACGGCTTCGCGGTGTTCGACGTCGACATTTCCCCCGTACTTGAACTTCGCCCGCACTTCGTCCACCGCGATCCGCACCCCACGGATGCTCGCAATGCGTTTGGCATGAACTTCGGGGTCGGCGACCTCGAAGTCGGGCTGGATGCTGCTGAGCTGCCTGCGCAGGATCTCCGCTGTGCCTTCTGTCGACTCGGAAATCGTCGCCGTGCCGGCGAGCTGCGCGGCCGCGTAATAGGTCGTGGGAATCCCGAGAAGGGGGTCCTCGTCTCCGATCGCTTTCCACGCCGAGGGAATGAAAGCCCAGTCCCCGGCCACGCTCATGAGCACACGGGGGTTCTCCGCTATCGCCTCGAGCATGGGGTTGCGTGCCACGAGATGCATGAGGATCTCGTCTCCTTCCAAGACGAACTGGGTGGGGACCACGACGGGAAGGTCGCGGTTGCGCCCGGATGCGACGAGATGCCCGAAGCCTTGTGCCACTACAAAGGGACGCCACTCCTCTTCACTGAGCGTGTTGTCAACCGGCGCTATGTACATGGCGTCTCTCCCTCGTTATCCAGACGTCAAGCCAGACCTGGGTCCGCTTTGCCATACACTCCCTGCTGTCGGAAGTTGTCGCAAGTTGTTCTAACTTGTATCACGCCGCGAAGACACGAAGAGGAGGCTCGATGGAGTTGGACTCACCCACCCTGGAGAAAATAAAAGGGATCCCGAAGCCTCCCGTCTTCGAAACAGTCGAGGAGGAACGTCTGCACCGCAAGCAAAGGCTCGCGGCCGCCTTCAGGATGTTCTCCAAGTGCGGATTCGACGAGGGCATAGCCGGCCACATCACTGCGAGAGATCCTGAATTCCTCGACACTTTCTGGGTCAATCCGTTCGTGAAACACTTCGGGCAGATAAAGGTCTCAGATCTCATCAGGGTCGACTCCCGGGGCGAGGTTGTAGAGGGCGACCGCCCGGTAAACGAGGCCGCGTTCGCCATTCACTCCTCGGTGCACGCGGCACGACCCGATGTCGTCGCCGCGGCACACTCGCACTCGGTCTACGGAAAGTCGTGGTCCTCGCTCGGGAGGCTTCTCGACCCGCTTACTCAGGACTCTTGCGCTTTCTACCGGGATCACGGCCTTTTCGACGACTTCACCGGGGTCGTATTGGACCCCGAAGAGGGGAAGCGGATCGCCGTCGCCCTGGGTGAGCACAAGGCGGTGATCCTCCGGAACCACGGCCTGCTGACAGTCGGACACAGCGTCGACGAAGCCGCTTGGTGGTTCATCACGATGGAGAGGACGTGCCAGGCCCAGCTTCTCTCAGAAGCCGCCGGCACCACCCGGCTGATCGACGAAGAGGACGCTGTCCTCACCGCGAAACAGACCGGCGGCCACTACATCGGATGGCTGAATTTCCAGCCCATCTACGACCGGATCACCGAAGAACATCCCGATCTGCTCGACTGAACTATTGGGAGTCTTCTAACGCCTCGACCATGGAGGCGTCGATGGCCCCTATCCGTCCGCGGTATGGGTTCATCACGGCATCGAGGTCGCGCAGTTGCCAGTCCTCGTCGACGTCGGCGTCTGTTATCACGATCTCGAGGTGGTCTCCGAGTTCGAGCATGTGCAGTCCGGCCAGGACCCCGCGAATCTGCTCCGCGCCTTTGCTGCCGCCCCGGGTGCCGTAGGTGGCGAAGCTCACCGGCTTTCCTTGCCATTCGCGGTACAGGAAATCGAGTGCGTTCTTCAACACTCCGGGGTAGCCCCAGTTGTACTGGGGGAACACGAATATGAAGGCGTCGTAGGAGCTGACGGTCCGGCTCCATGCCCGGGTGTGCTCGTGGCGGTACTCGCCGAGCGCAGCCTTGAGCGGTTCGTCGAGGAACGGAAGGTTGATCTCGGCCAGGTCGATCAGTTCGTAGTGGAGCGGACTGTTCTCCTGTGCGACATGGAGGATCCAGCCGGCGATCCCCGGACATATCCGGGTGGGACGGGTGCTACCGATGACAACGGCGACCCGGTCACCGCGCCCGGACCCGCTTGGCGCAGCTGCTGTCTTGTGGTCGTCGGTCATCGGGGGACGCTGGTGCCAACAGAAAGGTCGATGTCATTGGCTTGGGCGTGGCGGTGGACGATCCCGCTTGCGAGTAAGGCGAGTCGATGGCAGTTGGTCTCGCTGAGATGGTCGGTAAGCGCTTCGATCTGAGCGGTTACGTCACCGACGAATGTCTGGATCAGGACGCGACCCTCGTCGGTGAGCAGCACACGGAAGGACCGGCCGTCCTCAGGTACCGCTTCACGGCGAACGAGTCCACGGCGCTCGGCCCGGTCGACAAGCCCGGTTGTGCTCGACTTATCGAGGTCGAGGAGCCGTCCGAGCTCGGCCATCGTCGGCTCGCGATCGCGCAGAACACCGAGAAGGCGTGCCTGCGGTACCGAAATGTCGCAACTGGCGGCTATTCGGGTGAGGACGGACTGCACCGACATAGAGAGCTGCACGAGCCCATCCACGATGCCGAGATCCTCCTGCTTATGAGGTGCGCTCGCTTCCACGGAGAGGGATCCTACCCGATTTAGTACGTGCCACTAACTACCTGATACGTGCCACGTACTTTTTGACGCGGAAACCTTCTACAGAGAGTGTTCTCGAT
>JBAPRR010000390.1:0-3414 GCA_049281195.1 Acidimicrobiales bacterium | reverse complement strand
GCGGTCCTCCTCGCCCATTCTGGGGCATCGGACTCGCATTACGTGTGGCTCAGCTCAGGGGTACCCGGTCAGTGCGGGCGACATCTTTACGCAGTCGATCGAGCGTTTCGAGCGGGCTCGTGCATAGGGCGCTTAGCTCAGTTGACTGGAGCAGCCGGCTTACAACTACTCGTGGTAGGCGATTTGTGCCTATTTACTTGGGACATGATGTAGCCGGTGTGGTCTATGCGTCCATTGTTTCGGGTACAGACGACCCATGTACGAAACGAACGGGCGGCTAATTCAATGTCCAGGAGAACGTCTTGCCCCTCCAGCGCAGGCTCGCTTCTCACGGCGTTCGCTTCTGGTCGGATCGGCGGCAACTGCGCTGGCGCTGACCGGGGTTGGGCAAGCTGTCCGCTCGACTCCCGCAGGAGCCTCGACGCCTTGGGCTGAGCGCCTTTGGGGTTACCTCACCATGCCTGACGCGGTGCAGCTGCGCTACAGCGTTCTGCTCCCCGGGTCGACGGGGTCCTACCCAGTAGTAATCCAGTACACCGGCTACGACTCGGGGACCATCGGAGGTAGCGCATACCAGGAAGGCAACACCTGGCTCTCAGAAGACGTCGACATGGGCTTGCTCAACTCGGGGTATGCGGTCATGGGTGTGTCGATTCGTGGAACGGGTTGCTCGACCGGCAAGTTCAATTTCTACAGTTCGGACTGGGGAACAGACGGAGCGCAGGCTGTGCAGTGGGCGGCTCAGCAGCCGTGGTCAACCGGACAAATCGGCATGTACGACTGGTCGTGGGGCGGCATCTCCCAACTCTTCGTGGCCTCGGAGCGACCCGCCAACCTGGTTTGTATCGCCCCTGGCGAGGTCACGACCGATGTACTGCGCGACGTAGCAGGACCCGGTGGGATCCTCAATCCGCTGTTCCCAACCCTGTGGTGGGCGACCATCCTCGACTCGTGGACCTACAACCTGCAGAACGCCGAGAGCGACGGTGACACAGAAGGTGTGGCCAACGCCATGCACAACTACGCCGTCGGGCAGGCGACCTCCCCACCAACCGACATTCACCCTTACGAGGACGCCTGGTGGGTACAACGCGACCTGCGCGCCGCCACCGCCAACATCGACATCCCTGTGCTGTCGTTGGAGCTGTGGCAAGACGAGGAAGTCGGACCGCGTGGCGGCTACTACCAGGAGCTGTTGAATCCGCACACCACTTGGTATGTCGGGAGCAACGGCGAGCACGACACCTACGTCAATGACCAATTTCGCGCACAGTTGCTGACCCCGTTCTTCGACCACTACTTGAAGGGGATCAACAACGGTTTCCAGAAGTCCAACCGGGTCCAGCTGTGGATGGAGACCTCAGCTGCAGGTGCACCCATGTCGAGCGACGCCCAACTCGAGTTGGCAGAGCCGGCCTGGGTAATCGAGTTGCCCAGCTTGCCGATTCCGGTGACCCCGGTGACCCTGCACCTCAGTGGTGCCGGCACGCTGTGCACTACCTCGGCACCGCCTACGGCTTCTGGCGTGACGTATGAGGTCCTTCCTGGTCCGACGGTCAATGACGGTTTGGTGGGCTCCATTACCGGAGGCGAAGGCGGCCCACCGAGCGAGTACACCTGGGAACTCGATGTACTCGTCCCAGGAACATATGCGGCGTTCACCACCGGGCCGCTCGTCCAAGACCTCACACTGTCGGGCTCGGCGTCGCTCAACCTGTGGATCTCCTCGGCCGCTCCCGACACCGACATCCAGGCGACCATCACCGAAGTTCGACCCGACGGCCAGGAGCTCTACGTCCAACGAGGCTGGCTGAATGTGTCTCAGCGAGCCATAGACCCCCAACTGTCGAACAAGCTGCGACCTGTTCATCTTCAGACCCTTGCCTCGGTTGCGCTACTAGAACCCGGCATCCCGGTTGAAGCTCGAGTCGAGATCAACAAGTTCACTCACACCTTTCGGACCGGATCAGCATTGCGGCTCATCATTGACGGACCCAGCAACACCGGCGACTGGGCATTCGCTTCTGAAGCCGGGACCACTAACACGGTTTGGTGCGACGCCGATCACCCTTCCGCGCTCGTGGTCGGTCTGCTCTCGACACAGCAAGCCCCGGTTGGGTACCCGGCTCCCAACACGTTGATCGGACAGCCTTGTCGAAGCAACACCATTAATGTCCCGATCGAACCCACTGTTGCCTGGCTAGAGACTCTTCCATAGGGCCTATATGAGCCTGAAACGATTTCGCTGGAAGGAGAATAAAAGTGACATCGATACTTCAGGTAATACGTGAAAACACGATCATGGAACTTCACCGTGGCTGTTTCGACATCTTGCTCGACGACCAGAGCGTCGGGGCTGTTGAATCTCATCGGTCGACCGAAGTGACGATCGAGCCGGGACCCCACACGCTGCAGGTGCGAAGCGGCCGATACTCGAGCGGGGTTCACGGTTTCGATGTCGACGACGGCCAGGCCATCAAATTCCGCTGCAATGGGGCTCGGATATGGCCTATTTACTTGGCCTCGTTGGTCAAGACCGATCTCGCTCTGACCCTGAAAGAGGAGTAACTCGATCCAATAGGGAGCGACGAGAGAAACGCGGGAGTAGGGGAGATACCTGGTCTGGGCGACCGCGACACGGCGGCGTACGACTGCTCGGCAAAGTGGGACGGGACGCCGTCATCCTCCTCAGCACCGCGACCGTCACTTCCGACGAACTGCCAATCGGTAGTGATTCGATAATTGCCGTCTACAGCGGTGGCCTGACAAGCTTTTCGTATGCAGTCGTGGCGTCTGAACCCGACGGCGAGGTGGAAAGCTCCGCTGCGAACGAGAGTCCACACATTCGGCTCCGAAACGCGAGGTTTGGGGGAGACCCCGTCGACTGTTACGAGTGTCTGTGAGTCGTGGGGCCAAAGACTGGCATTCGGCCGTGATCGAGGCGCGCTGTAGGGTGATCGGCGGGTGAGAAGTCACCCACCGGTTCGTTGGCTTGGCACTGGGATTCTCACCAAATCCTCCCCGACCACCAGTGGGGTGTCACCGGGGAGGTCCGGTATGCCAGTGAGCTGGGATTAGGGCGCTTAGCTCAGTTGGCTAGAGCAGCTGGCTTACAACCAGCAGGTCGTGGGTTCGAGTCCCTCAGCGCCCACGCTTGCATCACGCTCTACCGACGACAGCGGTTCGGCACAGCTCAGCTGTACGGCGAACTCCGAGCCAGGGATCTATCGCACCCTGGTGATGGCTACGAGCGGATCGAGCGCCACTACAGACATCTACAACGAGGGTTCGTACTGCCTAGACGAACAGAACGGCACCGGCACTGGGACCGTGAGTTTTGAGGTTGTCGCCACGGACCTTGATGCGGATGGTACCGGCACGATCCGGTTCGCGAATAACCTTTCGGTGCAGACG
>JBAPRR010000389.1:0-14022 GCA_049281195.1 Acidimicrobiales bacterium | reverse complement strand
CTCCGGGACCTGTGCCTGCCGGACCAACAGTGAGGTCGTCGGCTGGTTGAAAGCGCCTTTACGCTGCTTGCTTCGGCAAGATGGGCATATGACAGAAGGGCTTGAGGATTATCCGAAAGTCGACGGAGCCGACATAACTCATTTGCAGCTCGACGCGCTGGGGCTTCAAATGCATGTCGCCACCGCCGGTCCGAGCGATGGCCCCGTCATCTTGCTGCTGCACGGGTTCCCCGAACTGTGGTTCTCCTGGCGCAACCAGATCCCGGCATTGGCCGGAGCCGGCTATCGAGTTCTTGTGCCGGACCTTCGCGGATACGGACGGACAGGTGCACCACCTGACGTGGCGAGCTACACGTTGCTGCACATCAGCGGTGATCTTGTGGGCCTTCTCCAGGCGGTCGACTCGAGAACGTGCGTAGTCGTCGGGCAAGACTGGGGATCGCCCGCAGCTACGACCCTCGCTCTGTGCCGGCCGGATCTGGTGCGAGGCATCGTCCTGTCGTCGACGCCTTACTCCCCGAGAACGGAAGTGGACTTCCTTACAGACCTCACGGCGCGACTCGGCCCGGACAACTATCAGTCCTTCTTCCAGGAACCAGGAGTTGCGGAGTCCGTGTTCGACGCCGATGTGCGCGCCATGGTCGTCGCGTCTCTGCTCGCCGTCTCAGGCGACGCCCCTTCAGTGCACACGACCACCGACATCGAGCATTCTGCGGCTGTTCCCGATACGAGCGGAGATCTACCTCATTGGCTCAGTGAAACGGCCGTCGACTACCTCACCTCCGAATTCGAACGCACCGGCTACAGAGGCGCTTTGAATTGGTACCGGAACCACCAACGCAACTGGGAGCTCATGGCGTCATGGCACGAGGCTCCCATCGATGCTCCCTCGATGTTCATCGGAGGGGACAGGGACCCGGTTTTGAACTGGCCCGGGTTTCGGCGACACGTGGAAACCCTCTCCGAGCGCTTGATGCCGCGACTGGAACGCAATGTGATCCTCGACGGCTGCGGTCACTGGATTCCGCAGGAACGTCCTGACGAAATGAATGGTCTGTTGCTCGAATTTCTCGATGGGTTGCAGATGTGATGCCGGTTCATGTGTCCCTCTGCGGTGACCCGAATAACAACATGTTTCCGTCCGGATCGATGTACGCCAGCTCGCGCATCTTGTAGTCGGTGTCGTGCGGCGGGCGGCGAACCTCGACGCCGGCCGCGGCGAACTCGGCCCCTATCTCGTCGGCGTCTTCGACACCGACATAGATCCACATCGCAGTACGTGCCGGATCGTGGTCTTCCTTCAGCGCGAAGTGAAGCTCGATCCCGTCGCGCTGGGCGATCGAGAAACAGGCGTCTGTGACCGACTGCGATCCGGGGGCACTGAAAATGAATCCCAGCCGACCGTAGTGCTCGACCGTACGAGCCATGTCGGTGGTGGGAAGTCCGGGGGCGACGCTCAGTATGCGTCCGCGTGGGACTTCAGAGGTGTTTCGGTACTCGGTCATCTTGCGTCTTCTCCCCTCTCGTTCGACTCCTGGTCCGGACTTGTGAGCTTCAAACGGTCGTCACATAGATAGCCAAGGAGGTAGTCAATCAAGTGGATTACGTATCTCGTCTTCGCCACCTTCGAAAACGCGCCGCGAATTGCTCTGAGCGAATCTGTGAGGTTGGCCGAGCTCCCCGGTTGGTGGGAGCTGCGACGTGTCTGGTACAAGTGACGATGCCCGGCGATGCCCTGTCAGACGAGGAACAACAGCGACTCGAGCGACTGAAGTCGTCCTCGGCGTTGACTGCCGGTCGGCTCTTTGTCTCTCACCCCCGTCTGGTGCCTCATGCCCTGCGTATGGCGGTAAAGGGTGCGGCCGTTGCGGTTAGAGACGATCCGACCCTCGGTTGGATAACGACCGCGGGCAATGTTCGTCGCGTGTCCCCCGGGGCCATCATGGGGGCCGACTGGGGCGGCCTCGAGACCTTCATGAAGGTCTTCGAAGAGTCGGTCAAGCCGACCGACGCGGTGCTCGAAGTGGGATGCGGTGGAGGGCGGGTCACTCGCAGGATCCGGCCCCTTGTCTCGAAGCTGGATGCCGTGGACGTGTCAGAAGCCATCCTGGATGAGGCCAGAGCCGTTTGCCCGGATGTCAACTACTTTCCAGTCGCCGGGTTCGGGGACAACCTTCCCGGGAGCATTACGACGCAGGCGCAAGCCACGACGTTTTCGTTCACTTCGAGTTCGATGAGTGTGCCCGGTACTTTTACAACATCTCGCGAGGGCTCCGGCCGAATGGCGTGTTGGTAGTTTCGCTATACACACTCGACTCCGACACAGAGATCGACGGCTATAGGGCCACGATCTCGAGCAGCTCGGGTTTCAATGCTCGACGTGCTCGCCGTTTTCCGAGCACCGCATACGAAACACTGTTGCGCACGTTTGGTCTTGAGGTGTCAGCGCGTCTGCGCACTCCGCTTCACGAGTACCCGGACGAAAACACTGCAACTCATCTCAACCTGGTAGCGCACAAAATCTGACCGGTTCTTAGCCCACCAGTCCGTCCCACGACCACTGCGGGATCGCTAACCCATCGGGAACTTCGTCTTTGCCGTGGTGGTAGCGCGCCATGGTGGTCTTAGTCGCCCATGTGAAGTAGTCATGCAGAACTTGCCGGACCTGGTCGTCATCGAGTCCGGCGTCGGCCAAAGCCTGATCGAAACAAGCGATGGCTCGGCGGTCCATCTCGTCATGAGGACCATTCCCGCTGTGCATCCGGACCACTTCGGTCTCCGTACCGTTCGAAGCCGAATAGTTGGCGGGACCTCCGAGTGCCTCCCCCCAGTAGGCAGCGAGCCGCTCGGTGTGCTCCGGGTGAAAGCCGTGGCTGAACGCATGGCTCACGATCTCGTCGGCCATGACCCGCTCGTGCCAGGCGTGGGCGAGGCGGAGCAGACCAGCCTCACCACCAGCAGCTTCGTACACCGTTGGCATCGCCTGATGATGCTAGAGGACCGAACGCTCCCAGATCTCTATTGCGAGCACCTCGCATCTGTGCGAAACTCGGATGCGAGACAGGACGCTGCGGCGGCCGACCCGCCCGGGTTCAGAACGGAGCCGCCCACGTGGGTCATCGGATCGGCGACACAGACCTTGACGTGACGCCTCTCGCCGATTCGGCGTCCGAAATCCCTGTGCGCCACCTCCGCCAGTCATTCCACATCTGGGACCTGGTGCCGTTGTCTGTGTCGAGCGTGGGCCCGTTGTTCTCCGTTGCGGCCACCGGTGGGGTCATGGCGGCGCAAGCGGGATGGTGGACGCTGCCGGCGATCGCCATCCTGGCGTTGCCGTTCGTCGCCTCCAGCTTCGTGTTCCGACTGCTGAACCGCCACTTCCCCCACGCCGGAGCCTCATACCACTGGTCTGCGCGCATCATCGGCAAGAAGGCATCGCGATACCAAGCGTGGATCCTGATCCTGGCGTACTTCTTGTCGATCCCTCCCATCGCCATCCCCGCGGGCGCGTACACCCTGGCTCTGATTGCACCCCACTACCAGGCTCCAGCGAGTGTGCAGATGGCGGTGACGCTCTTCTGGATCGTCTTTGCCGCGATACCGCTTCTGATGGGCGCAAAACCGACGGCGCGCATCACCCAGGTCTTTTTCTGCGTCGAGATGGTCTCTCTCGTCGGTTTCGGCGTGCTCGGCGTCGTCAACTGGCATCGGCTGTCGGTGCCGATTCATTTCGGAAAGCCCCCCATCGGCGGCATTCTCATCGTCGCGGTGATCGCCGCCACCATCCTCGACGGCTGGGAGATCGACAGTTACGCCGCCGAGGAGTCACGACGCCCGCGCGATCATCCCGGAGTGGGCGGGATCATCGGCGCCTTCGGCGCGTTGCTGTTCTATTCCGTGCTCTACCCACTGATGTTGGGCGAGACTCCGATGCGCCTTCTGGCGAACTCCACCGACCCGCTCGCGGTGTGGTCGCACCGTCTTGTTCCCGGTGAGCCGTGGGCGATGCTGTTACCCATCCTGCTATCGACGGCGGGCGGGTTGTGGCTGACCAGTTTCATCTTGACGCGCGCCCTATACGCCATGGGCCGGGAGCGGCTCATTCCTTCGAGTTTCGGAAAGCTCAACCGACACGACGTTCCCCATGTCGGGATTCTCGTTGCGCTCGGCCTCTGCGTTGTGGTCGTGGGCCTGCAGATTTTCGTGTCATCGCTCGGCTCGTTCTTCAGTCTGGTGCTCTCCGCCGCGGGCTTCTTCCTCCTTGCAGAGTTCTTCCTGGACTCGGTGACTGCGACGGTGTTTCTCACCACCGGACACAAGCGCCTGCCCGACGTTCAGCTCCAGCCGCACTCACACCGGTTGCTGACAATTGGCGCCATCTTCTCCAGCGTCGTCATGGGGGGCCTGCTCGTGGCCTTCTTCATCTACGGTCCGAAAGCGATTGGTGGAGGGGTGGATCAGACTTTCGCCATCCTGATCGCGCTCGGTTTCGCTTTCGCCTGGTGGACCGGACGGCGGTCCTCGCCGACCTTCCACTTCGCCGGCAAGGACGTCCTCACCGACTCTCCGGTGGTCTGAGGGCCGCTTGCCGTTGCGTGCATCGAGCCGCTCGCCCCCGGGCCGAAGATCCCTAAGCTCCGAGGTAATATTCGTGATCACTTCGGCCTCCGATTCTCCCGCCGCCGTTCTGCATCTCCCTTCGCTGAGACACTTTGGGCGTCGAGCCCTCCCGACTCTCGTGGAGAGTTCGCTAGGACCCCTGGTTCTCTTCTACGCCATGTTGTCGCTGGTGGGATTTCGAGGCGCGCTCATCGCCGCTCTCGTGTGGTCTTATGCCGCAGCCGGGCGGCGACTTCTGCGTCGCCAACCGGTGCCCGCCCTGCTCGCTCTCGGCCTCGGTCTGGTCACCGTACGCACCGTCGTCTCGTTCTTGACCAAGAGCGCCTTTCTCTACTTCGCCCAACCGACCGCGGGCACAATTTTTGTAGCGCTCTTGTTTTTCGTGACGGCGCTTACCAATCGACCCCTGGTCGAGCGGCTTGCTCGCGATTTCTGTCCGCTCGAAGACGACTTCATGGCCCGGCCCATTGTCCGGCAATTCTTTTTGCGTGTCTCCTTCCTGTGGTCGGTCGTGCTTCTCGTCAACAGCGGGTTCGTGCTCTGGCTCCTTGTCACCTCGCCGCTTCATGCCTTCGTGATAGAGCGGACTCTGGTTGGCTGGGTGCTGATGGGTAGTGGCATAGCGATCTCCACGGCGTGGTTCATACGGGTCATGCGACGCGCCGGCATCACGGTGCGTTTCGGGTCGCTGCCGGCCGTCAACATCGCGGAAATCGGTGCCGCGCCAGGCTGAGGCCGCGCCACTCTGGCGGGATCTCCGGCCAGGCTCGCTGCTGCTTTTCTCTTTTGGTGCGGGGGCCGTGCCGTTCTCGGGCATCGCGGCCGAGTTGACCAGCGGGGTCGACCTGCGCCGACACGGCTCAGGGACCGTTTCGGGATCGGGCCTCTACGAGGTCGCCGGCTTCGGTCCTCTGGCCATCGCAGGGAGCCTCGATGTGGCCAAAGGCGCGATCGGCCCTCTATTGGCGGGCAGGGACCGTCCCGCACTCTCTGCTGTCGCTGGGGCCGCCGCCATCGTCGGTCACAATTGGTCACCGATGCTGCGAGGAGCAGGTGGCCGCGGAGTTTCGCCTGCTCTCGGTGTGATGCTGGTCACCGCGCCAGAAGGCGCTGCCGTTTTAGCGGTAGGTCTTGGTGGCGGCAAGTTGCTGCACCAGACCGGACTCGGTTGCCTGATCGCGTTGGTTGCGTTGGTGCCGGTGTTGAGCAAGCGCCGGGGCTGGCGCGGCGGGCTCACCGCCGTTTGTGTCGCCGGTCCGATCCTCGCCAAGCGTCTGTGTGGCAACGAGCCTCCGCCCGAAAAGAACCGGTCGCGGATACTCGTCAGCCGCCTGCTCTTCGATCGCGACCCGCAGCCGTAGAGGTGGACATGCCGTAGGCGGCGTGCTGTTAACTGCCTCTAAGGGCGGGTGCCGAAAGGTGCAGCCAGGTCCCGTTCGGACAGCAACCACTGCACCGCTTCGAGCGCGGCGCCTTGTCCCAGCGTGTCCAGGCCGTGTCCCATCCCCTGGACAACCTGGAGGCGGTTGGCCTGGCGCCCCGAGGTGTGCAGCCGGTGAGCGTGGGACGACGCCAACAGCCGGTCCGCGTCACCGTGGACCACCACCACAGGGACTCCGATCCGCGAGATGGCGGATTCGGGCGTCTCACCCGGCCACCATCCGCGCTTGATGCGAACTCCGAGCCACCTCGAAGCGACCCGGCGTCCTACCCAGCTCCGGGTGACCAGCGCCGTGAGAAGACCAACCGCGCTCGGACGCATCCGCCAGCGCGAAGGTGCGCTGACCAAAACGGCACCCACTACCGCCTCGTCCGGGGCCCCGACGCGGGCCAAATGGGAGACGACGGCGACAGCCCCCATGGAGACCCCGATGACCACCACGGGCAGGCCACCGGTCGCAACCTGCGACACCACGGTGGCGACATCGAGATGCTCGGTACTCCCGACACCCGAGTGGCCTTCGGACAGGCCATGGCCCCTGGCGTCGTATGTAACCACATCCAATTGCGCCGAGAACAACTGATCTGCCATGGCTTGAATGTCGGGATGATCGCGCCCCGAGGCGAAGCCATGGACGACGACGGCCACGGCCCGCGCACTGTGTGTGTGACTCCGCCGGCGACACTGCAGCTGCACCCCGTCAGTGGTGACAACAGTGATGTCGTCATTTTGACTGCCTTCGAATACCCCATCCGCCATGAGCGAGAGCGTAACGCCGGGAATTCACATAAACCCAGCAATCTGGTCTGGCTTTGCGACTTCCGGTCAGGACTTCAGGGCCTCGGCCAATGCATTGCAGGTGGAGACCAGGGTCTGGTGCGCGGGGATGACACGGGAATAGCTGGAAAGAGCGAGGGACGGTACCTGCCACGCCGCTGAGGAGGCGGCGATGACAGTGTCCAGATCGTGGAGCACGCCACTGCCGGCGGGGGTCTTGTCCTCGAGTACCTGGGCGATGAGGCGGTCTGTGGGAGGACTTCCGACCAGCCCACCGTGGAACGCGGACACCACCACAGAGTGAAAGGGCAACGTTATGTGCACAGGGGCCGCCGTGGCGTCGGCCAAGGGTAAGAAGGCGAACTTGCGCACCCCGGCCACCGGACATGCGATGACCTGTTGCAAGAGCGGAGCGAGCCGGTTGACCGACTCCAAGAACGCACTCTCCGGGTTCAAGTCGATCGGGGCAACCGACTGGTATGCGCTGCCCAGCAGATGCATGGCGTATCGCGACGCCACTCCGAAGCCCACCGATGAAGAACGCACCGGGTATGAAACTCGCCCTGGATCGATTAACGGGCTCGCCAGGACAACAGTCGAGACAGGGGCGTGGCGAAAAGAGACCAGGTAGGTCGCCGCCACCAAAGCTCCCTCGCTCTCGGCCACGATATCGACCCGGTCGCCACTCTCCTCATGGAGCTTGGCCACCTGTTGCGCCATCTCGGCGTCGAGCACCTTCAGTGGCTTGACCGTTTCCGCACTGGTATAGGGGAGCGGTTGGCCAGATGGTCCGAGCCCCGAGTAAGAGAACTGAACTTCGAAGAAGCTCCCCGGCACCGGGTGTTTCTCCTTGCCGTTCCAGTGCGAGCCGTATCCGGCGACGACGAGCACAGCGCGCTCTCCGCGTGCCGCAACACTCGTGAACGCTTCGGATACTCCTCCCGGGTTGCGCGGGTTCACGTGGGTGAAGCCGTTCACGCTTCCGAGCGCGACTATTGCAACCATCACCGCCAACGCGGCCGGCACAGCCGGCACCAGCCCACGAACATGTCTGGGCTCTACGACCGCGCCGACCATCCCCACCCACGCTCTGGCGTTGAACACACCGACGACCACGTCGACTACGAAGTCGACCCAATGCGGTACCCAGGCGACGACACCGGCGGCGACGGTCATGACGAAGAAGCTCATGGCAACCCAACCGATGGCGCGAAGCGGGATCGCGCGCTTCCACCATCCGCCCGAGATGGCGATGGGGTGGACCACCACGGCGATGCCGAGTGCCAGGGGAGCACCTGCCAGGAACAGCCACGAGACCGGAACTACGGCCAGCGCGAAAAGGAGAGCCACACTCGGGGCCAGCAAAACAGCGGCGAATGTCGTCGATCCCACGCCTCTCAACATGAGCTTTCCCACCGCTGGCGGAGAGGTTGTCGCCGGCCAGGCCAATCGCACGCTCAATGCTGTGAGCACCCCCCGCACGACAAGGGTCGCGCCTGCCAGCAGCCCGAAGGTCAGCCACGAATTGGCGTAGACACTCAGCCATCTGAGGTCGTGGAACACCCCGAACGGCGCTACCGCGCTCGCTTGAGGAGCCAGGGTGGGAGCCGAACCCGGGATCAGGAGCAGAACGATCGCAGTTTCGACAATGGGTGGAACCACACAGAGAAGCAGTAGCCAATACGAGACCTTCGGTCTCCAGAGGCCCTTCACGAAACTTCCGATGCGCTCCACTTGGAACTCTTCGCTTCTTCGTCGCACCCGTGACAAGGAGCCGGGTCAGGAAGCAAGGCGAGCTTTTCCTTGTCTGTATGCGCTGTATGGAACGCCCATGGATGAACGCGACGAACGAGTCCCCGCCGCTGCATCAGGTCGAGTGCGATCCATACGCCCCACCCGATCGGCACGAGCCCCCAGAAGCTCACCACCCTGTACACGACGACGGTGGCGAGAGCAGCTTCGGTGTGTACCCCGTACGCGGTGAGCATCGCCGCGAGACTGCCCTCCACCACGAGCACACCACCCGGTGTTATCGGCAGGCTCGCAGCGATCTGTGTGACCCCGTAAATGACGAAGATGGCCCGCCACGGGACTCCTAGGTGTAACGCCTCCATCGCGCATACGAGCACTGCGCAGTCATATAGCCAGTTCAACAGGCCCAGGCCGAGCACCTCGGCCCACTGAAGGGGGCTCAGGTGGACGGCTTCCAAATGCTCGACCAGCTTTTGCTCCGAGGTGAGCAGCTTTCGTCCCCCGGGTACGTGGCGACGTACAAAGGCGCCCAATTGCTTCGCGGCGTGTTGCACCGGTGGCAGACGCTTTGCCGGTGATACAAGCAACGCCGCAACCGGGATGGCGGCGAGACCGAGTGCGGCCCACCGAAGTCCGGCGACAGGACCACGGCCACCGGCCACCTCGATACCGACCGCCACCACGACGAAAAGGGCGAAGCTCGAGACCGCACCGGCGACCAGGAACACCCACACCCGCAAAAAACGGTCCACCCCGCGCCGGCGCAGTTGCCCGAATGCCCACGCAGCTGCCCAGGCCACTCCGCCCGGCAGGGTGGTGGCGATGGCATTTCCGGCCAGCGTGATCTCCACCATGGTGCGTAGCGGCAGTCTCACGTCTCCGGCACGGAGCAACCACCGCTGCATCCTGGCGAAAACCACCATTGACGCGGCTTCGAAGAGCACTGCTATGGCCACCAGGCGCCAGTCGGCGCGCGAGAGCAGGTGCCCCGCACCTCGCAGCTCTGCTCCCCTCTGTGCCAAGAACCAGACCGCTACACCGGACAGGCCGACCAACAAGGCGCGGCGAGCCCACTTCCATTTGCGCTTGGCAGATTTCTTGTGCCCACCTTCGCTATCCGCGTCGGCGCCGGACTCCGCAGACGCGTCGCCGGTTCGGTTCTCCTCAAGGACCGGGGCCACTTCGGCGGTCATGATCAATCCAGCTCGCGAACGGCCACTCGGGCACCGTGATTCGTGGAGCGGTTAACGGCCCCCGTCATCTTTGAATTCCTCCCACCACCAGGCCAGGCCGACAAGGTCCGGCCCGGTGTGCGCGACCATCACCGAGCTAAAAGGCGCTTCGAAGATGTCGGCTTCTGGCACGGCAGTGTTGACAAGTCCGTGAAGAGTGGCCGCGGATTCCTTCGCTTGCGCTTCCAGAACCGCTCCTCGAAGGACTGCGCGTGCGCCGGAGCCCTCTTTGCGACCGGGCCGCGATCGGACCATGGCCTCGACCATGCGCCCGAGAGCACCACGCTCGGTTCGCGCCGGACGGCGGGGTCTTGCCTTGCCGCCCGAGAATTCGAACATGACCTGCACACCTACGGTGCGCCCTGCCCATGCCGCGGCCTGTGGGACGCGACCGGAGCGAGCCAGATGGTCGAGGTTCCTGAGTGTCGCCATGAGGCGCACGTCATCGGCGACGCGTTGTGCGCGGGATGCCACCTCGGCCAGAGGTGCTCCCGTCGCCGCCATTTGGGCTGCCGCCATGACGACCAGGCCCTGCGCACCCGCGGCTGTGGCGGTATCTATGACGCTCACATCGACGTCGTCGACATAGCTGGCCGCCGTGAGCGCCGCCTCGTATGTCGCGCTCATGGAGGACGAAACGGTGAGCACGAGCACCTGACCGCCGTTCTCTGCCTGCTCGGTGGACCTGGCTATCGCCTTCAAGAAGTCCCCCGGACTCGGCGCCGACGTACTTACATGTTCTGTTTCCGACCGGAGCACCAACTCTTCGGGGGAGAGATCTCCGTCGGCGTAGACCAGGCCCCCGAGCACCAGGGTCATCGGGACTACCACGATTCCCAGGTCGCCGACGGCCCCAGCGGGCAATGAGGCGGCGGAGTCAGTGACGACTGTGACGCTCATCGGGCGACCTCGTGCTTCGACGCACTAAGCCAAGTTGTGGTGGAGAGGTAGGCGTCCTCTATCAACGCGGACGTGTCGCTGAAATCGAAGATGGAGCGCTGGGCGGTCGACGGCACAGGCAGCATGTAGAGCTCCGCAAGGTCCGCCACCTTGAGCAGATCGCCTCGACTGAGAGCTGAAGTGGCGACCATGATCGAACGTTGCATCAGGTCGATGGCACCGCCTGAGACGTCGGAGACTTCCTCTGACATCGCAGGGAGAACGTACAACCTGTTCGCTCCGAGTTCGACTGCCTGAGACACAGGAACGTTCGCCAGCACACCACCGTCGACGAGCAGTCGGCCTGCGACACTCACCGGTGGGAAGACGCCGGGTATTGCCGCGCTAGCCAGCAGAGCCAACGTGGCGTCGCCGCTCGAAAGAACGACGGGCTTAGCGCTGAGGAGGTCGGTCGCTACGGCGTGGATGGGTACGGGAGCCTCTTCGAGACGCGAGAACCCGAGATCCGCGCGAGCTATGACCGTGCGCAGTCCCAGCACTTCGAAGAGGTGGTCACGATGTCCCGTCACGCCCCGCACGAGGCTTCGGACATTGATCGGGAACACGTCCGTTCGCCTGATCGATGACCACAGCTCTGCCAGCGAGTTGACGCCGTCGAGACTCATGTGCCCTACGAAATACGCAGCGTTGATTGACCCGATCGACGTCCCCACCACGAAGTCAGGTCGGATACCCGCCTCGAGCAGGGCGTAGAGCATGCCCACCTGGACAGCCCCCAAGCTTCCACCGCCGCCGAGTACAAACGCGGTCCGGTCTCCGCTCGCATCTGCGTGCTTGTGACGTGACGATTGCCCGACTCCGTTCGTCAAATCACTTGGCTCTTCGGCGATATCCGCCAAGACGTCGAGCGCCGGCCTCAGCTGGCCCGGGTCTTCGTCGCGGAGGAGGGTGTCGAGCCGAAACGACCCTCCCGCTGATTCTTCCTTGATCGTCACAGGTCCTCCCTGTTCGTCAGCGATTACCGAACCCTCACATCGGAATCACGTGCCGGAACTCCTCATCACCAGAGCCGATCGAATTGCTCACGTACCCAAGCGCTGTAGATCGAACGATTTGCCTCGAGGAGTTCCATATTCGGATGTGGTACTTCACTCGTCCGGTCATAGGGGGCGGCAAGGCCCCTGAGCTCAGCCATCTCTAAGTCCAACGCTGGGGGGTCGACTTCATTTCCTGATGCGAGAGGAAATTTCGCCGACGCGTCGATGATCTGGCGCCACGCCATGAGCTCCGGTTACATGCCGAATGCTTGACCGCCGTCATGAACGGGGTTCGTCTCACCACTCACGTTGCAGGGTCGTGGAAATAGGTGGCCGGAGTGACCCCGGTCTCGCGTCCGAAAGCGGCCACGAACGCGCTGGTGGTGTCGTAGCCCACTCGGCGAGCCACTGTGCTCACCGGTTCGTTGGCAGCGAGTGCCGGCAATGCCGCCTGCAGACGCAACCGGGTGCGCCAGCGTCCGAAGGGCACTCCGGTGTCTGCGCACCATGTCCGGGCCAACGTCCTTTCACTCGCTCCCACCCAACGACCCCACTCGCCGAGCGTGCGTTTGTCGGCTGGGTTGTCGGCTAACGCTTGCGCGACTTCCCTGGCACGGACTTCGGCCGGCAGCCGTACCTCTATGGTCGTCAGGGCGACCGGTTCGAGAAGGTCGAGTAACAGCGTCTCGATATGACCGCGCCGCTGTTCGTCGAGAGAGGCCGACTCCAAATAGGTAATGAGCTCAGCAAGCAGCGGGATCGCCATCACCGGCCGGGGTTCGGGCCATGCGATGGGGCAGAGGTCAGGACGCAGGTAAAGCGATCGCATGGTGGCCCGGCCCGACGATGCCAACGTCTCGTGCGCCAGTTCTGCCGGGATCCACAACGCCCGCGTCGGCGGCAGCACCCACGTGGCCGCGTCTGTTACCACCGTGAGCACTCCGGTAGGTGCCCATGCCAATTGATGTTCGCGGTGGGTGTGCCACTCGAAACGTGACCCTGCTGCCATGGCAAACGTCGCTACCACCACAGCAGGTTGCGGGACTTCCGGCGCGTCGTCCTCGGCCCGGTCGGTCCACGAACCTTGTCCGTCTGGCGACACAGGATGGCAGCGTACGGCCTATGCCTGCGAAGGTCGCCTGCTTACGCTTTGAAGATGAACGAAAACCACGCAGCGTTGTGCGCAAGCCCGCATTGGGCCGAGCACATCCAAGTGAACATTCTGCCAACGCTCGTTGCCGGTCTCGATCTCGGTGAAACGATGCTCGAGATCGGCCCCGGCCCGGGAGCCGCCACCGACTGGCTCCGCTCCAAGGTGCGTCATCTGGTCGCGCTGGAGGTCGACGCCGAAGCAGCCACAGCCCTCGCCAGCCGGCTTGCCGGTACCAATGTGCAGATCGTAAGCGGTGACGCAGCAGCGCTCGAATACGCGGACGAGTCATTCGATTCCGTCGCGTGCTTCACGATGCTGCACCACGTGCCAACGGTGTCGCTGCAGAACCGTCTCCTTGCCGAGGCATTGCGGGTGCTGCGACCCGGCGGTGTCCTCATCGGTGCTGACAGCTTGGCCAGCGACCACCTGCACCACTTCCACGTTGAAGACACGTATAACCCGGTGGAGGTGGGTTCGTTCCTTCCTCGTTTGCAGACGATCGGGTTCGAGAAGATCACGCTCATCGTCGACGGGATGATGAGCTTCATCGCTCACAAGGCTGGTGAGAAATCGTGGAACTGAGATCGAGGGGTACCGGCCTGATCTCCATAGCCGCGGACGACGCGAACGAACGGTCGCAGCAGCCATGATCGGTCGCCTGCATCATGTCGTCGTCGATTGCCCGCAGCCTGCCGCGTTGGCCCGCTTCTATTCGGTACTGCTCGGGCTGTCGATCACCTATACGAGCGAAGAGTGGGTCGTGATCGCCACGAACGATACGAGATCAGGTATCGCCTTCCAGCTCGCCCCGGACCACCAACCGCCGCACTGGGGTGATCCGAGCCACCCACAGCAGTTCCACCTCGACGTGATGGTCGACGATCTCGCTGCGGCTGGCCACGATGTGCTCGAACTCGGTGGACGGCTCCTATCGGCCGAGGAACACGTCTGCGCCGATCCGGCCGGACACCCCTTCTGCCTCATTCCGAGACCACAGTGGGCAGATCCGATTCATGCTGCGACTCGTAACTTCTGAACCACCTTGTGGCAGGGGGTACCTCCCGAATGGGAAACGTCGCGTGCTTCCTGGTCAGACGCACGACATCGTCC
>JBAPRR010000388.1:0-2622 GCA_049281195.1 Acidimicrobiales bacterium | reverse complement strand
ACGCTTTGCCATCCCAACATCCTCCTCCAGCTAGGGCCGGTGAGGTGTCCGGTTCAACGGGGGAAGTTCAGTGAAAACCAATGCGTCCTTCTCTGCGCGAACCTGGCTGGCGAGGTGGTCTTCAAAGGGGGCGCGCAAAAAATCGGGAAGGACGACCTTGCGTTTCTGATGGTTCTTGGTGTCACCGACAATAAGTCGGCCATTCACTTCGGCAAGAGACTCCGAGATTAGAAGTCGACGGTGCAGGATGTCGCATCGGACTCTGCGTAGAGCGGCGGCCTCTCCTACCCTGATACCCGTGTATGCGTGAGTATTCCGATGAATACGATCACCTGTTCTGGAGCATTCGTACACCTCAAAAACCTTGAATCGGAGGCCGTGTAGCGGCCGACGTTTGGGATGTGCTATCCCGTGGGATTCACCTCCTTCGATGCTCGAAGGCAGCATGAAACCCACGCCCTCAGATCGTGTGAGAGCCTCTGGAATCAACCGTCCGACATCGACCACGGGGCGAATCGAAAGTCGTTCAGCAACTACCATCAGTCCAACGTCTGCGTGTCCGGCCAACGGGGGGAAGGCCACCGGATCTTTCGTGGTTCCCTGCGTCAAGGGGACGAAAAGGGGTGAAGGTCTCCGAGCCCAACATGACGCCTCTGGCGGGGACCATCTCGGCGAAGGCGTCACTTGTGGTCAAGTCGGGGGAGATCCCAGCGGTCACAGACTTGAGTTCAGACCAGGCACGTATGGCGGAAGGGACCACGGTCACCATCTCAGGGTGCAACTTCAAGGACGTGACGGCCGTCGACTTTGGAACTGCTCCGGCGAAGACCTTCAAGGTCGACAACAGCGGCGTGATCACGGCGGTGTCTCCTGCCGGGACCGGGGTCGCAAATGTCGTTGTCCATACCGCGTCGGCGGCAAGCGTTACAAACGCAGTTTCCCAGTTCACCTACGGAAAGTCGTGACGATGCTTTGGATCGACTCGCATTCCCACCGATGACCAACGCGATGGCGCACACTGGTCCAGAGGACTATTCGTCCCGAGAAGCGTGCAACAAGTCCGAACTAGAAGTGAGCAACAACATGTCCCTTCCGAAGACCCCATGGTTATATCCCACATCGACCAACGAAGCGTTTCGCCGACCCTCTGGCCGCCGCGCGTACAACGCCATCCGTCGCGTCAAGGCGATGGTCCGTGCATGTGAGGTCATGCGGCTGTGGGGGAGTACGGGTTCGATTACGGGTCAAGAGCGCGTATCGCCAGGGAACCCGGAGTCCACCGGTCCACCGTTACCAGAGACATCATGCCGGTGCGGTTCGAGCAGGAGGGGATTCTGGGTCCGAATCCACGATGACCAAGGAGGTGTCGCGCGCGCGTCGGATACGTTGAGTTCGCACACCCGTCCTGCACGGTCGATACGGGAGTGTGGGCGCGCCGAGAACTGACCTCCCAGGGCATCGCTCTCATTCAGACGATCCCCCTGGTGCTCGGGGCCGAGACGCGCCGCCTGACGCAAATGGGTGGGCTCTCGTAGGCCTCCAGGGTCCGACGTGGCCGACGCGTTTGGCCCTAAGCCCTCGGCGTGTTCAGGTGGTGCCGATGAACGCGGTCGCGTGCCCTGGCGATGGAGGTAATCGGCTCACCGTCGAATAGCTCGGGGTGTAGATACCGGCCCTGGTCCTCATCCTTCTTGTCGACCTCGACCGGGATGCGGTTGGCATTGGCCCAGGCGTCTTGTCGGATACCGGTGACCTGCCACGACACTTCCTGGTGGGCTTTTCCGCCTGCGATGGAGAACTCGCCGTCTCCTACCTTGCGTGAGATGTGCAGCTTCGGCGCTGGGGACCCGATGGCCGTGAGCTGGTAGCGGTAGTCCCGGTTGAGTGCCTCAAACCACTCAGGTAGCTCTACCGTCGCCTCTCCCTTGCCGTCGAGCGTGACGGTGCCGTTGTAGACGTTCATCATGTCGGGCGACTCCACGAAGGAGTGGTACAGGTACCTGCCCGCTGGGTCGACAGGATGGTCGATTTTGAATGACCCGCCAGGCTTGGACATCGCCCCGGTGAACTCCGATGTGCCATTAACGTACAGGGCGTAGGAGTTTGTGGAGGCGGCGTATACGCCTAAGCCGTCAGGGCCGGTGGCGTACCCGTAGACGCCGTAGCCGGACTCACCGGTGCAGTTCCCTTGGATGCCGGGTCCGTTGACGCCGGTGGCATCCCCGTAGACACCGGAGTACCCCTCGGCAGCGGCGTACCCCGAGACTCCGTAGCCGTTGTCGGAGGTCCCGACGACGCCGTAGCCGCCACCGCTTGACTGGTCGATGCCATAGACAGCCCTCTGACCACTGCTGGAGCCCCCGACTTGCCCGAGCACGCCTGTACCATTTTTTGACGTGCCCTGGACACCCGCACCGCCGCCGCTGCCAGTGGTCTTATCGACGCCGTAGACAGCGGGTTCACTGTGCGTGTCCCCGGTGAGGGTGCCGGTGGTAGTAGCGGTGGCGGTGTTCTTCTTGCCAAGCAACACATCGCCGCCATTTGCAGCGTCGGCGGTGCCTGCGCCAGCTACGAGGCTTGCTGCCCCTCCAACACCTGCTGCCGTGGCCCCGAGCATCAAGG
>JBAPRR010000387.1:0-14897 GCA_049281195.1 Acidimicrobiales bacterium | reverse complement strand
GATCAGGCCGCCCTCATGAACGCGCTCGAGTCACAAAAGGTGGCTCGCGCCACTCTCGACGTGACAGAGCCCGAGCCCCTCCCTGAAGGTGATCCGCTCTACACACATCCCAGTGTCCGGATCAGCGCGCACACGAGCTGGAGCGCTCCCACGTCGATCAGCCGCTCGATCGAGCTGTTCGAAGACAACGTTCGCCTCTACATGTCGGGCCAGCCGCTCGTCGGGATCGTCGATGTCGAAGCGGGCTACTGAAGCAGAGCGTTGACCGAGATGGCACTCGGCGCGTGGGATGCAGTTCTGTGCTCTGGAACCCTGGACCGGCACGCAACGTTCGAGCAACGCATCGCAGCCGCGAGCTCCGGCGGGTTCAAAGGCATTTCTCTGTGGGGCCGCGACTACCGCGCGGCCCGCGTTCAAGGTCTGAGCGACGCCGACATGAGGATCATGCTCGACGACGCGGGGCTCCAGATAGCGGAGCTGGACCTGGCGTGGTGGTGGCTACCCGGCGCGTCGGAGATTCACATCCCGGCGAGGTTCGACGCAGAAGAGCTCTTCGCGTTCGGCGAAGAGGAGTTGTTCTCGATAGCCGATTCGCTAGGTGCCCGGTCGCTCAACGCGGTAGACGTGTTCGGCGGGAGCTGGTCCCTCGACGACGCCGCGGATGCTTTTGCCGCACTGTGCTACAGGGCCTTGGAGCACGGTCTGTTGGTGCACATCGAATTCCTCCCGTGGTCGAAGATCCCCGACCTGCGCACAGCCCTGGAAGTGGTCTCGCGTGCCGGCCAACCAAACGGTGGGATCGCCATCGACGCGTGGCACTACTTCAGAGGGAGTCCCGAACCGGGCTTGCTCGAGACGATCCCCGCCCACATGGTCGCGTGCGTCCAGTTGTCCGATGCGCCGGCGACACCGGAGGAGGACCTCCCGAACGCCAGCCTTCACGAACGACTGCTTCCGGGCGAGGGGGATTTCGACATTGTGACTCTCATGACCGATCTCAGGTCCATCGGCACCGCGTGCCCGATAGGCGTGGAGGTCTTCTCGGACAGGTTGCACGAACTACCTCCGGCCGTTATCGGAGAGAAAGCCGGTAGATCGCTCCGATCGTTCCTTTCAACCTAGGAGCAGGTCGTAAAGAGATTTCTCGCGCTTTGCGAAGCGTTCGTAGTTTCCGTTGCGCAGCTCGTGGATCACAGGAATCACCCTCTTCGCCACATTCGGGGACAGCGTGGCCCGGAACGAGCAGAAGACCATCCAGCTCTTGATTGTCCTCTGGGGCTCGACGAGGGGAGCCTGTGGCGAGATCGCATCCAACCGTTCGAGAAGATCGCTCGCGAACTGCACCCTTTCTGACCGGGCGTGCTTCCTGTTTTCGGTGAGCGTCGGCTGTCGCTCATTCGCCGTGGTGACCATTCGCAACCGCCGCTTCGCGATCCCACTGAGCGTCAGGTCGGAGCCCGGCAGACCGACGGCGTTGGATCCGTGGACGCGATAGTCGGACAACGGCGTCTCGGCGAATGCGAAATGCGAAACCGACTGGATGAGGAGGGCCAACCAATAGTCGTAGAAGCCGTGGGACGAGACGGGCAGAACCAGATCGCGGAACCGAGCTCGCATCATCGTGCAGTGTCCGGAGATGACGTTGTCACGCAGCAGTCTTCTCACATCACCCGTCGTGTGCATCTGCCGGCGGTCGTGCGACGTGAACTTCAACTTTTGCCAAACGGAGTATCCGAGCGGTTTGCCGTCACCGTCGACGCAAGTGGCGTCCGCGCATGCGGCGCCGGCCGCGGTGTCTTTCGACAGCAGGCCGGAAAGGACAGATAGCTTTTCCGGGTACCAGACATCGTCCTGGTCGCAGAAGGCGATCAGATCTGCTTCGGCATCCCCCATCGCCGCTGCGAAGTTGGCGTTGTATCCGAGGCGTTCGGTGTTCACATGGACAAGGACGGGGAAGGATGCCTCGCCGGAGAATTTGTCGAGGATCTGAAGGGTCGTATCGGTCGAGCGGTCGTCGCGTACGACGAGCGAGTCCGGTGGGCGCGACTGGGCCGCGATGCTCTCCAACTGGCGGGCCAGGTATTCCTCGCCGTTGTAGGTGCAGAGCACAACCGCCAGGGTCGGTTCAGAAGTCATGGCCCATATCGGTGAAACAGTAGGCGCCACCCTCTCGGACCTGGTGTTTCTCGAGGTGGAACCCCTTGCGGTCTGCCACCGGCGACGGCTATACTCTATAAATACGATGGATTTAGTAAGCTAAACCGCCAGAGTCCCCCAGACCCTGGAACGAGGAGGGGCCATGGCTTCGGATCCGCAATCAGACCACTCGTCACACGACCACAACGGCCACGCCCACGCGGTGACTGATCCGACCTTCTACCGGACTCCCGCCGACGCCGCGGCCGCCCCGGCTGAGAAGCTCGCCTACGTAGCCGCCTTCAACCGCAGCGGCACCGAAACCCCGGACGCACTGGCAGTTGTCGACGTGGAGCCTGGCTCAAAAGAGTACGGATCCATCGTGGGTTGGCTCGACATGCCGACGGTGGGAGACGAGCTCCATCACTTCGGCTGGAACGCCTGCAGCTCCGCTCTCTGTCATTCCGGTCACGACCCGAGCCACCTGCAGCGCCGCTACCTACTGGTGCCGGGTTTGCGCTCGTCGCGCATCAACATCGTCGACACCCAGCCGGATCCCCGCCAGCCGCGGTTGATAAGGACGATCGAACCCGAGGTGCTCGCCGAGCGCTCCGGCTACTCGAGACCGCACACCCTTCACTGCGGTCCCGATGGCCTGTATCTGAGTGCCCTCGGTGGCGCGGGATCGGAGGGCCCCGGTGGGATCGCTCTCTTGGACCACGAAACATTCGAGCCGATCGGGCAGTGGGAGCTCGACCGCGGCCCGCAGTACCTCGCCTACGACTTCTGGTGGCACCTGAGCCACAACGTAATGGTGACAAGCGAATGGGCCACGCCATCGATGATCGAAGACGGGATCGTTCCGGAGCTTCTCCTCGGCAAGAAGTACGGCCACGCCATTCACATCTGGGACCTCGAAAAGCGCGCCCACCGTCAGGTCCTCGACCTCGGGGAGGAGCACCAGATGGCGCTCGAGCTCCGGCCCGCACACGACCCCGACCAAACGTACGGCTTCGTCAACTCCGTCATAAGCGTGGCCGACCTGTCTGCTTCGATCTGGGTCTGGCATCGCGAGGCCGACAGTGGCGACTTCGCCATCAGCAAGGTCATAGAGATTCCCGCACAGCCTGCTGATGCGAGCAAGCTCCCTTCCCTCCTCCAGGGATTCGGCGCCGTGCCGCCGCTCGTAACCGACATCGATCTTTCGGTCGACGACCGCTTCCTGTACGTGTCGTGCTGGGGAACCGGAGAGCTGCAGCAGTACGACGTGTCAGATCCGCTCTCTCCGAAGCTCACGGGCTCGGTGAACATCGGCGGCATCGTCAACCGCTCACCGCATCCGGCCAGCGACGGGCCCCTTTCCGGCGGTCCCCAGATGGTCGAGGTCAGCCGCGACGGCCGCCGCATCTACTTCACCAACTCCCTGTACGGAGCCTGGGACGACCAGTTCTACCCGGACGGGGTCGGCTCGTGGCTGGTGAAGGTGGACGCCGACCCGAATGGCGGCATCTCGTTCGACGAGAAGCTCTTCGTCACCGATTTCCGGGGCCTTCGTCCTCACCAGGTCCGCCTGCAGGGCGGGGACGCGTCGTCGGACTCCTACTGCTTCTCCTGATCAGGCTCTCCTAGTTCTTTCCAGCATCAACGCCGTACTTCGCCTCCGCACGTCGTCTGGTAGCTCCCAACCGGACGACGTGCGGCAAGGCGATACTGTGCGCCGGCCCGTGATGAACCGGAACGAGGGAAGAAATCTCGAGATCTGAGCTCCCAAGGTGTCGATCTCGTCGGATCCCGTTCGTCGTAGGTGTGACAACAGAGGGCCACCGGTTGAGGAGGTCCCGACCAT
This sequence comes from Acidimicrobiales bacterium, assembly GCA_049281195.1. Taxonomy (GTDB): domain Bacteria; phylum Actinomycetota; class Acidimicrobiia; order Acidimicrobiales; family CAVXTF01; genus JBAPRR01. The sequence continues at coordinate 10,915 of JBAPRR010000387.1, read as the reverse complement.
CACACAGAAAGGTGAATCCGATGAGGTACCTGCTCATGATCTGCACCGACGAGAAGTGGTACGGCTCGCTCCCCGAGGAGGACTCCGCCACCATCTTCAAGGAGTACGGCGAGTTCATGGCCGAGATGGGTGGTCGCGGCGTCCTGCAGGGCGGCGAGAGGCTCAGGGACACCACCGACGCCACGACGGTGAGGGTGCGTGACGGCGAGACACTCACCTCTGACGGCCCCTTCGCTGAGACCAAGGAGCAGATCGGCGGCTACTTCTTGGTGGACTGCAAGGACCTGGACGAGGCCATCGAGATAGCGGCGAAGATCCCCGGCGCCAACCACGGATCGATCGAGGTGCGTCCGATCTGGGAGATGACCGGCTGACCACGGACCCGGAGGCAGCCGTCGCCTCGGCCTTCCGCGAAGAGTGGGGCCGGGTGGTGGCTGCCTTGATCCGGTTCACCGGGGATTGGGACCTGGCGGAGGAATGCGCGCAGGATGCCATGGCGACCGCGCTGGAACGCTGGCGCCGCGACGGCGTCCCGCGCAACCCGGGCTCGTGGCTGACGGCAGTAGCCAAGAACAAGGCACTCGACACGACGCGTCGCGCGGCCGTCGGAACGGCCAAGTTGCGGGAGGTGGCAACGGTGGACTTCCCCGGTTCTGCGGATCCTTCCGACTTCACCGACCCGTCGGACACGAGCGGCATCGAGGACGACCGGCTCCGGTTGATCTTCACCTGCTGTCACCCCGCGCTCACGATCGAGGCGCAGGTAGCACTCACGCTGCGGACGCTCGCCGGACTCACCACGATTGAAATTGCCAGGGCCTTCCTGGTGCCCGAACAGACGATGGCGCAACGGCTCGTCCGCGCGAAGCGCAAGATAAAGAACGCCGGCATCCCCTACCGCGTCCCTGCGGCCCACCTGCTTGTCGAACGCACCGGCTCGGTGCTCGCGGTGATCTATCTCCTCTTCAACGAGGGTTACTCCGCTACCGCGGGAGACGACCTGCTGCGCGTGGACCTTTCTCGCGAAGCCCTGCGGTTGGCCCGCACCGTGGTGAGCCTGATGCCCGACGAGCCCGAGGCCCTCGGGTTGCTGGCACTGATGCTCCTCCAGGACTCCCGGCGTGACGCCCGCGTCGACCAATCAGGCAACTTCGTCACACTCGAAGAACAGGACCGCCGGCGCTGGGATAGAGAAGAGATAGAAGAAGGCATCCGGGCTCTCGATGCCGCCTCCAGGCGGCATCGGGTCGGTCCGTACCAGATCCAAGCCGCCATCGCTTGTTGCCATGCCCGAGCAGAGCGGGCGGACATGACCGACTGGAAGGGGATCGCGCGTCTTTATACGGAGCTGTCTGCGATGGTGAAATCCCCCGTCGTCGAGCTCAACCGCGCCGTCGCAGTAGGGATGGCGTTCGGGCCGAAGGCCGCCATCAATATCGTGGAATCACTCGAATCATCAGGAAGCCTCGACGGATATCACCTCCTGCCGGCAACGCATGCGGACATGTTGAGGCGAATGGGACTCTATGAGGACGCCGCAAATGCATACGAAACGGCGCTCTCGTTGACCACCACCTCCACGGAACGCAAGTACCTGCAGCGTCGTTTGGGTGAAGTAAGAGATGCGGGCTCCGCAATGGGGTTTGTTGACGAAACCCGGCCATAAAAGCCCATTGACCGCGTTTCAGGGCGTTGCGTAACTTCACCAATTGAGCGTTGTATTCGTCATGATGGTGAAACGATTCTGCGGGTACCGGCTATTCACGCGCAATCAATATGTATCCACTGTTCCGAAAACGAAATAGACGAATCTTCCTCCTAACAATTTGTATTTGCGGAACCATTGACGCATTGCCGTCCCACAACTACCTTGATCCGCGGCGGATTAAAGGCGCACGGGCTTTGGCTCGTAATTTGTCTTTGCAACCAATTTGGAGGGGAACAGCATGGGAGGATCAATGCAGTCTCACCGTCTCGTGAACACGTTGCGGAACACACCACGAGTTCTGCTGGCTGTAGGAGCCGTGACACTTGTCGGTGCATTCGGTGCCCCCGGCATCGCAGGTGCTTCGACCAAAGCAGCACCGTCGGTCAGGAGCACCGCTGCGCACGTCAGTCTGTTCAACGCCGGCCGGGTCCATTTCTCACACGGGTCTGCAGCACCACGCCACCACGCTGCACATCGGTCCGCCCGACCCGAAACGCCGGCAGTTCTGTACGTCAACGGCTCCACTGGGAGCGATAACACTTCGTGCAGACTCCATTCGCATCCGTGTGCGACCATCTCCTATGCGATCCTGCAATCCCCCGGTGGCACTCCGACGACGATCAACGTTGCCGGCGGGAATTATCCCGAGCAGGTGGTGGTCACGACCGGTCTCAACCTGACCATCGTGGGAGCGGGCCAGTCTGCGACGACCATCGAACCTTCGACGCTTGCGACGGCTGACCCCGACACGGACTCCAGCTACAACCAGTACGCGATCGTCGACGCCCAGCCGGGGTCGAAAGTCAAGCTCGAAGACCTGACCATCAACGGCTCCGCGGCTCAGGGTCAATTCACCGGATGCGGACCGGGCTTCGACGGCGTCTACTTCCACGACGCCAAGGGCAAGATGACCGACGTAACCGTCACCTATGTCGAGCTCTCGCAGAGCGACTTCGGGTGCCAGGACGGCCTGGGAATCTATGCCGCGGCAGATTCCGGCAAGGTGACCAAGGTGACCATGAACAGCGTCATCGTCAACAACTACGACAAGAATGGCATCACCTGCGACGACGCCGGGACTACGTGCAAGGTCAATAACTCGACGGTGACAGGGATCGGCGAGACCACCCTCATAGGCCAGAACGGCATTCAAGGATACGGAGCCGGGTCGATATCCCTCGACAGCGACACGGTCACCGGCAACTCCTACGACGGACCGGACTATGTGGCGACAGGGCTCCTCCTGTACGACAACGCAACCACGACCGCGACCCACGTCACCGCGACGAGCAACGACGTCGACATCTACGCCGGCAACGACGGAGACGGCCCTGCGACCAACACCATCTCGCTCAGCGACAACAACGCGAATAACGCCACCAACTACAACGGTCTCGGTGGCGTCGGGATCGGGCTTGACAGCGGGGTCGCAGGAAGCGTGACGGGCAATACGGCCACGGGTGATGTCGGAGGCGGCATCTACGAGTGGGGCTCCTCCGGCATGACGATCGAGTCGAACACCGCGTCGAGCGACTACCTGGGCATCTACATCGGAGGTGAGGGATCAGACGGCCTCGGAAGCACCTCGATGACCGTGTCTCAGAACACGGTCTCCAGAGAGTCGTACGACGGGATCCTGGCCGACACGGATGCAACGGGTAACAACTTCACCTCGAACATCGCCAAGCACGACCTGAACTATGCGTACCAGGACCTGTCGACCGGCAGCGAAACAGCCGGGACAGCCAACACCTGGACGGGCAACGAGTGCACACCGAGTGCGGACTCAAACCCGGAAGGCCTTTGCTGATCTTCACCTGCTAGCCCCCAACGGACGGACGCCGGCCTGCCGCGCACAGGCCGGCGTCTCGTTCCTTGGTGAGACACATTTAGGACGGTTGCGCGACTTCACCCCCGCGGTGCCATACCGTGATGGCATGCAGCACCCCTATTTCATCGTCGACGTCTTCACGGACAAGCCTCTCGAAGGCAACCAGCTGGCCGTCTACACCGACGGAGCAGCGATCGACGAGGCCCTCCTCCAGCTCACCGCACGGGAGATGAACCTCGCCGAGACGGTGTTCCTCTTCCCGCCGGACAAGGGCGGAGACGCCCGGATGAAGATCTTCACCCCCCGAACGGAACTGCCGTTTGCCGGGCATCCCACTCTGGGCACGGCCGTAGTCGTCGGGCAGATGAACCCCGAGATCTCGACCGTGCGCCTCGAGACCGGGGTCGGCATCATTCCGGTCGAGCTCGAACGGAACAAGAGCGGCGAGATCGTCTTCGGCCAGATGGACCAGCCGATCCCGATCCCCGTGCCCTATGACAATCAGGACGCCCTCTTCGCCGCTTTAGGGATCGAGTCCTCGGGACTCCCCGTCGAGGGTTACCTGAACGGTCCTTTTCATGTCTACGTGGAGCTCGAGAGCGAGGACGCTGTAAGGGCACTCGAACCAAACCTGGGAGCGCTCTCGAAGCTCGGTCTGATAGGGGTCAATTGCTACGCCGGATCGGGTCGCACCTGGAAGACCCGGATGTTCGCGCCCGAGCACGGGGTCCCAGAGGACGCCGCGACCGGGTCGGCTGCCGGTCCCCTCTCTGTGCACCTGGCCCGATACGGGCGCATCAACTTCGGCGAGCAGATCGAGATCAGCCAGGGTTCCGAGATCGGGCGTCCCTCGTACCTGTACGCATGCACTTACGGATCCGCCGACAACATCGAGCGTGTCGTGGTGGGTGGATCAGCGGTGATCGTGGCGGAAGGCAAGTTCCGCCTGGAGTAGCAGCCGCCTCAGGTCTTCCCTGCGAAGTCGACTTCCTTCGTCTCGAGAGTCCCGGCGGTCCTGCCCGGAGCACTGTGGTCCTTCCAGTACATGTTGGTGTGCGCGATCACCATGTCGGGAGACGGAGCCCCCCACTCGGACAAGTCCTCTGTGGTGTGGGCATCGCTTACCAGCAACGTGTCGTAGCCCCTGGTCAAGGCGCCATGGATGGTGGACCGGATGCACGCATCGGTCTGCGCTCCGGCGACCACCAGGCTGCCGACGCGGAGGTCGGACAACACCTCTTCGAGCGTGGTGTCCTCGAACGAGTCGCCGTAGCTCTTCTGTACCTGCGGCTCGTCCGAAGACGGGTTGAGCTCAGAGACGATCTCCCAAGGCTCGCTTCCCTGTGAGCGGTTCTCACCGGTGTCCTGGACCCATACGACCGGGACGCCCGCCTGGCGAGCCCTTTCCACGAGGGTGGCGATGTTGGCCACCACGGCGTCACGCTCGTAGTTCCCTTGAACTACCCCTTTTTGGACGTCGACGACGAGAAGCGCGGTGTTCGGACGGTCTGCCAGCGTGGTCATTGGTCTCCCCTTTACCGAGGTCGGATCTTGACGCAATGACCTTACGTATGCCCCGTAACAGCGGCGACATTCAGTGCGAGCGGCGGTCAGCCGGAGCTGGCCTGGGGCGGTCAGCTAAGGCTGACCTGGGAAAGTGTCAGCCGGGGCGGACCTCGTCGAAGGAAAGCGCCTCAGGAAGCACGCTGCCGTCGGAGAGTCGCCTGATCATGTAACCCTGCTCGACCAGGCCGGCGACCTCGAATCCCCGGCTCCACGAGCCGATGTAGCGGTTTCTCACATCTACAGCGGTACCAACTGCGAACGTGAAGGTTGGCTCGGAAGCTCTAATGCCAAGAGTGATGCTCATGGTCTTCGGCCTCTCTTGTTGGGGGGATGTTCGCTGGCCCTAACCCTTTCCGACACCTCGGAGGGGTAGTGAGAACCTTCGTAAGTGTGCAGGATTCCCGATGAAAGCGGAACCTTGACAACGGATTGTTGTGAACCCGTTGAGCCGGCAAATCCTGCGCACTACTAACGGAAAATACTCAAATCACACAGAATCACCAGATTCTCTATCGATTAAGTGGAGTATAGGTTCCAGGCACATCAGGCGCAACCGAAATCTGTGTGACGTGATCGTCTCGGTGTCCACTCCGGCTCGTCTCGTGTCCACTCCGGCGCGGTCAGTGGCACGGGTCGGAGTGCTCTGCGAAGCTCATCGCCGCGGCTCACAGCCGCTCCGAAACGACAGGAGACGCGATGACGATCAGCGAGGCCGAGTTAGTCGTCCGCCACGCCGGCGACGACGACATCCCCTGGGTGGACACAGGAGCAGGCGTCGACCTGAAGATCCTGCGCATCGACCACACCCACGGAACCTGGGTCATAAGAAACCGGTTCCAACCGGGAGTGCAGCTACAGACTCATAAGCACACCGGCACGGTCGACGGCTACACATTGAGCGGAAGATGGCACTACCTCGAATACGACTTCGTATCGACACCCGGCTCGTACATCCACGAGCCCGCCAACTCCGTGCACACCCTCAAGGTGCCTGACGACAACACCGAGCCGACCGACGTCCTGTTCATCATCGAAGGATCGCTCCTAAACCTGACTCCCGATGGCCAGGTCGAGTACACGACGGATGCCGAATCGATCCTGGCGTTCTATTACGCGTTCTGCGAGCAGCAAGGTCATCCGCGCCCGACCGGAATCCTCTTTTCTTGAATACCCTTCCCTCGGATAACCGGCTTTCGTCGAACAAGCCCCGTCCCGGCACCGAGCTCGCGGCCAGGCTCACCGATCCCGAGCTCTATTCGAACGACCCTTACCCCCTTTACAAGAGACTCCGGGCCGAAGCGCCTATGGCGTGGAACGAGGAAAGGGGGTTCTGGGCGGTCTCGCGCCACGCGGACGTGGTCACAGCCGAGTCAGACGCCCAGACCTATTGCGCGAGCCGGGGGATCCTCGTGGAGGAGATCGGCGTCAACTACGAGAGTCCTCCCACCATCCTGCACACAGATCCCCCCGCGCACACCCGTTACCGCAGGCTCGTGCAGCCAGGGTTCAGGCCGACTGTGACAAGAGCCCTGGAGCCGATCGTCAGGGCCCGGGCCACGCGGCTCATCGATCAGATCGAGCCAGGAAAACCCGTCGACATCGTGCAGGCTCTGTCGGTCCCGTTCCCTTTGTTGGTCATCAGCGAGATTCTTGGAGTGGGTGAGGCGGATTGGCGTCGCTGTTACGAATGGTCGGGGGCGGTAATTCCCGGAGCGACGGACTGGCCCCAGGAGCGGCGCGACCAGTTGATGGGTGAGATGGTCATGTTCCTCCTCAATGCCACGAAGAAGAGGCGTTCGAACCCGACCGACGACGTCCTGTCGGAGCTTGCGAACGTGACCATCGACGGCGACAACCTGACTGACGACGAGCTGGCGATGTTCCTGGTGCAGTTGCTGGTCGCGGGAAACGAGACCACACGCAACATGCTCTCCGCAGGGTTGGTCGCCCTCGCCGATGCTCCGGAGCAGTGGGAACGGCTACGCACCGACTCTGATGTGATGAAGACGGCCACCGAGGAGCTGCTTCGCTTCACCTCTCCGGTCATCTACTTCATGAGGACGGCCACCCGCGACGCGGTTCTCGGCGGGCAGGAGATCAAAAGCGTCGAGCCGCTCGTCTTACTGTTCGCTTCGGCTGACCGCGACGAAGAAGTGTTCGGTCAGAACTCCGAGGAGCTCGATGTGGGTCGTGATCCGAATCCGCACGTCGCTTTCGGGTTCGGCAACCACTTCTGCCTCGGTGCCACCCTCGCCCGGCTGGAGGGCCGTGTCGTCCTTGAGGAGCTTTCGAGCAGGTTCTCCTCGATAGAGCGTGCCGGAGTGGTCGAGCGGAGTCCATCTCCGGTGATCGCGGGAACCCGCAGAGCTGAGCTCTGCTTCAGGAGTTGATCTTTCGCAGTCGATCAGCCTGACCTGATCAGTTTTGACTGATTAGTTGCAAGAATTCATTACCTCGTCGGTGGAGGACCATGTCTGCGAAGGGATCACGTCGATGGAGGACCACCGGGTCGTTGCAGCGATCCTCAGACATCAAGACCAGGTCCTGCTGTGCCACCGATCGCCGCTGCGCCAGTGGTTTCCCGACGTGTGGGACTTTCCGGGAGGCCACGTGCGGCCGGATGAGGACCCGGAGGACGCGCTCATCAGGGAGCTGGCGGAGGAGCTCGGCATCGAGCTGGAAGGGCTGCTTGGAGCACCACTTCTCCGGAAGGTCGATCCCGATACCGGCTTAGACCTGACCATCTGGGTGTCGCACACCTGGCGAGGGACTCCAACCAACCGCCAACCGGAAGAGCACGACGCCATCGGCTGGTTCACCGGCGATCAACTCGAGGAACTCCGCTTCGCGGTCCCTTCTTACCTCTCGCTACTTCACGAGCTCATGATCGTCTGAGCTTCGAGCATGTCGGCAAACTTCGCCTGCGCGGCCTTGCGACGCGTCGGCACGTGCTCTGACGGAACGTCGACCGGCTTGTAGCCCTTCAGCGTCTGGCGGGCCACGGTGACCTTGTGCACCTCGTCGGGACCGTCGTAGATGCGTGCCGCGCGTGCCGCGCGGTACATGTGTTCCAGTGGCAGGTCCGTCGAGAAGCCGAGCGACCCGTGCACCTGGATCGCCCTGTCGATCACGTTGTATAGAACAGTCGCCCCGTAGTACTTGATCATCGCGATCTCGACGCGCGCCGCAGGAGCACCTTCACGATCCATCTTCCACGCGGCCTGCAGGGTCATGAGCCTCGCCGCCGTCATCTCGGCCATCGAGTCAGCCACCCACTGTTGGATCATCTGCTTGTCCGCCAACACGCCACCGTGCGCTTTTCTGGACACCGCGCGCTCGCACAGCATGTCGAAAGCACGCTGGGACTGACCCAACCACCTCATGCAGTGATGGATGCGTCCGGGACCGAGCCTCATCTGTGCGAGCCGGAACCCGTCACCCTCGCGACCGATCAGGTTGCCTACGGGAACGCGCACGTCGGTGTAGATGATCTCCGAGTGACCTCCGTACTTGCCGAAGTGCGGGGCCGGGTCCTCCATCGTCGAGATGTCGCGGAGGATGTCGACACCGGAAGCGTCGGCCGGGACGATGACCATCGAGCAGCCCGCGTAGGGGTGGACGTCCGGGTTGGTCACGCACATGACGATCAAAAAGTCCGCCACCGATCCGTTGCTCGTGAACCACTTGTGACCGTTGATCACCCATTCCTCGCCGTCGCGCACCGCGGTGGTCGATATCAGAGTGGGATCCGCGCCTGCACCAGGCTCGGTCATCGAGAACGCGCTCCTGAGGTCTCCCGCCAGCAGCGGCTCGAGGTACCGGGTACGTAAGTCGTCGCGTCCTGTCTCCTCGACACCGATCGCAATCAGCTCGGCATTTCCGGAGTCGGGCGCGTTGTTGCCGAACACCGTGGGCGCCAAGAACGTGCGCCCGAGGATCTCGTGAAGCAGACCGAGCCTCACCTGCCCGAATCCCATCCCCCCGAGCTCAGGAGGGAGGTGGGCGGCCCACAGGCCCTGGCGCTTGACCTCCTCCTGCATCGGCTTGATGAGCTTTCCCAGCGCGTCGTTGTCCAAAGAGAGCGTCTCGAGGGGTATTACCTCGTCGTCCACGAACGACCGGGCCCATGCGAGCTTGGCTTCATACTCCGGCTCTGTCTCGAAATCCCAGGCCACTACGCACCTACCTTTCGAAGTAACGACGCGTGCCTAAATACGACGCGTCCACCTCGTCACCTTGGCACGCGCCGGAGGTGATGTCAGGTGAAGGCAGACCCCGGTGTCAGATGCAGGCCGGATTGTCGACGGTCGTTCCGTTCTTACCGCCCTTACCGGCCTTGCCCGCTTTGCCGTTGGCGCCGTCTGCGCTGTGGGCCCCGGACTCACCGTTGTAACCGCCGTTTCCCCCGCTCCCAGCTCCGCCCGCGCTCCCGCCGGGCGTCTGACCGGTGCCCGCAGTCAACGTGGGGTCCGAGCAGGTGTCGGTGGCGCCGTTGAAACTGCCGCCGGGATCTGCAAGCCACACCGATGCATCGTCGGCGTTTCCTCCGGCGCCGCCCTTGCCCCCGTTCCCACCGTCACCGGCGTTGCCACCGACGCCACCGGCGCCGCCGTCGCTCGAGTCAGCTGACTCGCCACCGTTCGCACCTCCACCACCACTGCCGCCGTAACCGCCGGCCCCGCCATAGTTGCCGTCTCCACCAGCGACTCCGTTTTCCGTGAAGATCGTCGTCGTGGCCGTGGCCGTTCCCGCCGCGGTCAGATCCGCCAGACCGCCTCCAAGGCCGGAGCCGCCCTTGCCTCCCACGCCGCCTATCGCCCCGTTCTGAGCGACCGCACCCTTCCCACCGACGCCGCCAGGCTCGCCCCCTGCTACGCCTTGTCCGCCGTTGCCGCCTCCTCCCCCTTGACCGCCGTCACCGCCGCCTTCGCCGTTTCCTCCGAAGCCACCGGCACCGCCTTGTGCGCGGCCGGACTCAATCGTGCTGGCGGTCACAGTGAGTTTGCCGTCGTTCGCGATGGCGCCACCTTCGCCCGTCGCGCCTGAGCCTCCGACTGCGCCCGGCGTCGCGATCACTCCGGTGTCGCCGGGGTTCCCCGGAAGACCCGGTCCCCCGGCCGGCCCTTGTGGTCCATTCGGAGCGTCATCGCCGCTGCCTCCTGGTCCGCCGTCGCCTGAGCTTCCCCCCGCTCCCCCCGAACCGCCTGGGCCCGTATCGAGGTTGGCGCCATTGCCACCGCCTCCGCCGGAACCACCTTCGGCCACCGTGCCATCGAAAGTCGCTCCTTTGATGGTGGCGGTGCCCTTCACATAGAGCGCGCCGCCTGCTCCGATCCCGCCTGTAGTACCGGGCTGTGGCTCTCCGCTGGTCGCACCGGGCGTGCTCGAACCGGGTTCTCCGCCACTAGCACCGGAGCCTCCGGCACCACCGGATTCCCCCGAAGTGGTGGCTTGTTGGCCGTTGCCGCCGGATCCTCCGGTTCCTCCCGTTCCCCCGGCTCCCCCTTCACCGCCCTCTCCGCCCGGACTGCTGCCGCCGGCTGCGCCACCCGAGGCGGATGTCGACTCGAATTCGGTGGTCCCCGTCGTCATCACCAGGGTGCCCGTGCTGTAGATCGCCCCTCCTTCGGCAGCCCCTCCGACGCCTCCGACACCGCCCTTCCCTCCTGGCGCCGCAGTCCCCGCGTTACCTCCCTTCCCACCTTTTCCGCCGGTGCCGGCCGGCGCAGCGCCCGTTCCGCCTCCGCCGCCTTGACCCCCGGGTCCGCCATTGCCGCCCTGCTGCGCGGCTCCCGCGTAGCCCCCTGAAC